>CAZMXI010000177.1:0-5679 GCA_964570205.1 uncultured Tepidisphaeraceae bacterium | reverse complement strand
TTTCCCGCACCGTTGGGTCCCAGAAGCCCAAAGACCTCACCGCGATCGATGTCTAGGGACAAGCCATCGACGGCAACGGTGCGTCCAAACGACTTGCGGACGTTTCGGAGTGATATCATATGGAACCGTGGTCGCGGGACTTGTCGCCATGATACCTGGAAGTTCGGGGGTAGCGCGCTGTTTTGATGGACTCGTCAGAATGGGGCAGCCCATCAAGGAGGACTGAACCGCCAGGGAATGGAGTTACACCAGTTGCATCCTATTCGCCCGGGATGTAGCTGATCACGCCCTCGAATGGGCTGCTGGCAGTCGCGTAGCGTTTCTTGGGGATTCGGCCGGCCTGATAGGAAAGGCGCCCGGCCTCCAGCGCGTGGCGCATGGCCTGGGCCATTTTCACGGGATCCTTGGCGTGCGCTACGCCGGTGTTGAGCAGGACTCCATCCGCGCCAAGTTCCATCGCGATGGCGACATCGCTGGCGGCGCCGACGCCGGCATCGACGATCACCGGGAAGGATGGGTTGCCCTCTTTGAGCAGTTCGAGGCAAAGCGAGATGTTCAGCGGGTTAAGCACGCCCTGGCCCGAGCCGATGGGGCTGCCGGCCGGCATGACGCTGGCCGCCCCGGCCTCCTTGATGCGCACGGCCGAGCGGGGGTCATCGCTGGTATAGGCCAGGACGGTGAAGCCCTCCTTGACCAGCTCCTTCGTGGCCTCGATCGTGCCGATGGGGTCGGGCAGAAGGGTCTTCTTGTCGCCAAGCACCTCCAGCTTCACCCAGCCAGCGCCTTTGTTCTTCTGCTTTTCCAGCAGTTCCCGGCCGAGCAGGGCAACGCGGATCGCATCATCAGCGCTGAAGCAGCCGGCGGTGTTGGGCAGGATGATGTACTTGTTCAGATCCAGGTAATCCAGCAGGCTGCGGCCCTGCTGGTCGATGAGCCGCTCGCGGCGGACGGCGACGGTGACGACCTGGCAGCCGGAGGCATCGAGCGCCTTCTGCATCAGTTCGTAACTGGCATACTTGCCGGTGCCGACGAAGAGACGGTTAGTGATCTCGAATGTACCGATACGGAGAATGTCCATCTGATTGATTCCGGTTGCGTGCGACGCGTTGCGTGTTACTTCTTCCGCAACATGTTACGGACTTCTTCTTTACCCTCCCCCGACAAAGGTCACAATCTCCAGCATATCGCCCTCTTTCAGCGCTGCGCCGTACTTCTCGGTCTTGAGCAGGCGGCGATTCAGCTCGACGGCGACGCGATCGGGGGTGAGGTTCATGCTCTTGAGCACACTCGACACCGTCGCCCCCGCGGGCAAATCGCGATCCTGACCGTTGACTGTCACTTTCATGGCAGGGCGATTATAGGTGACGGCGTCAGGCCCGCAACCGCCGCTTTCACGCCTGATCATGCATCGATTACCGGGTGGTATCGCCAAACCCGCCCCGCGGATCGGCCGATATAGGCAGAGAATCCCCGCATCCTCGTGCGCGGGCGTCGAAGGTGCGCGATGTGCGCAACGATGGAGCGGCCAATAACGGCGGAGGGCTGAGCCTGATGGGGCTGACGGACCACCTGTGCGAGACTCTGGAGACGCGGCGGCTTCTGGCCGGCGGAGTTGATGCGATGTTTGGGCGGTCGGGGATGCTCAGCCTTTCCTTCGCGCGCTCCGGCATCGCGGAAACGGCCGTGACACAGCCCGACGGCAGAATCCTCATTGCCGGCACAACCTGGAAAGGCGACAAAGACGACATCCGCATTGTGCGCCTGAACCCCGATGGACGGAACGACCGCGCCTTCGGCAAGGGCGGCGCAGTGAAGCTGAATCTGGCCGACTACGAAGCGGTTTTCGACCTGGCGGTCCAGCAGGATGGGAAGATCCTTGTCCTGGCCATGGCGGGCAACGACGCCGGCTGGAGCATCGTGCTGCTGCGACTGGATGACAGGGGTACTCCTGACAGAAGTTTCGGCGACAAGGGCATCGCGGCCACGCGACTCGATCACGCGCCGGGCCATGTGCTGCTGCAGGCGGACGGCGGTATTCTCGTCGGCGGAACCGTGGAAGGGGAAGACGGGGCGACCGACTTCGCCGTCGAGCGGTTCGACGGCCAGGGTCAAGTGGATGAGGCGTTCGGCATCAACGGGCTGGCGATGGTGCGATTCGGGACGGCCAATGTCAGCTCGCTGGGCGGCATGCAGCTTGTTCAAGAGGGGATCCTGCTCTCCGGCACCACGGAGCAGTCATCCGCTGCGGCCTCTCCGCGTGGCTTCGCCGTGGCGAAGCTGACCAGCGCCGGGGCGCTGGATGAGACCTTCGGCACGGCGGGACTGGCCCTGGCCATGCCGGCGACGAACCCCGAGCTGGTCTTCGGGGGCGAAGTGGTGGTGCTCAACAGCGGCAAGCTGCTGCTGTACGGATCGGTCTGGTCCTCGGCGAGCGAGCGGCGGACGCTGGTGCGGCTGACGGCGCAAGGCGTTCTGGATGGCGTGTTCGGCGCGGGCGGTTTCATGTATCGCGACGATGTCTCCTACATCGCCGACGGTGGCGACCAGATCACCCTCCAGCCCGACGGCAAGGTGCTGCTCCTGAGCGAGCGGCCCATCGCCAATCCCGGCGACAATGCCTCCGACATCCTCGTTCAGCGGCTCGACGCCAACGGCCTGCCGGATGTGTCCTTCGCGAACTCCGGCGATTGGAGGCTCGACTTCGACGAGAACGACACGCCGTTGACAGCCCTCGTCGGGCCGGATGGCGCGTTGACGGTGGTGGGCGCTTCCTGGGGCCGGAAACGCGACGCCGTGAGCGTGTCGAGATATCAGGAGAGCACGTTGATCGGCGTGACCATGGAGACCACCGGGCGGCTGGTCGTCCGCGGCACGGCGGGCGCTGACAAGATCAGCGTCAGCAGTGGAAAGAAGTGCGTCTCGGTGAGTTTCAACGGCAGGAAGGCGTCCTTTACCGCATCACAGGTCAGCAGCATCCGCATCTTCGGCGGCGATGGCAACGACAAGATCGCTCTGAAGTCTTCGGTGCTCGCCGGCGAAATTGACGGCGACGACGGCGACGACATCATCACCGGCGGCAATCTGGCCGACACGCTGACCGGCGGCGCGGGCAACGACCTGATCAAGGGCGGCAACGGCAGCGACCGCATCGACGGCGGCGCGGGCAACGACAGACTCTACGGGCTCGGCGGCGATGATGTCCTCCTGGGCTTCGATGAAGAGGCCGATTTCATCGACGGCGGCAAGGGAGAAGACCTGGCCTCGGCCGATGCGCTGCTGGATCTGCTGAAGAACGTCGAAGGCGATGGCCAAGGGTGAGCCGCCTGCGCCTCAATACGTCCTGCGCCCCGGCATCGCGAGCCACTGGCGGAACAGGTCTGCGCATCGCCCCTGCATGAACTGCGGCGCCACTTCGATTCGGCTGTTGCCCTGCACCTTGAGCGATTCATTGGACACGGGCAGCTCGTTGAAGCCGGCGCCGGCCGCGTCGGCAATCGTCGCGCCGAAGATGATGCGGTCGAGCCGGGCCCAGTGGCACGCGGCAAAACACATCGGACAGGGCTCGCATGTGGAATAGATCTCGCATCCCGACAGGTCGATCGTGCCCAGCGCGGCGCAGGCCTTGCGAATCGCGTGAACCTCGGCATGGGCCGTAATGTCGGTGTTCGCGAAGACGTGGTTGTGCGTGGCGATGATCAGCCGGTCGCCCCGGACGATGCACGCGCCAAACGGCGTCTGGCCGGCGGCCATGCCGCGCTGAGCCGCTTCGATCGCCACCTGCATCCATTTCTCTTCAGGCATTGAGGCGCCCTCCATCTTAACGGGATCCACATATTCGTGCCGCGACGGTCCAGCTACAATACCGCAGAAGAGGAGCCTGATGAACCTGCTGATCGTTCGCCACGGCGAGGCCGGGAACCAGGAGCAGTTCTCCCGGACGGGCGAGGATGACGCCCTTCGGCCACTCACCCCTCGCGGGAGAAAGCGCATGGCGAAGGCCGCGGCGGGCCTGAAGACCTTCGTGCCGTCGATCGACATGCTGGCCAGCAGCCCGCTGATTCGCGCTGCCCAGACCGCCGACATCCTCTGCCACGAGTACGAGATCAAGTGCGTCGAGATCACCGAGCTGATTCCCACCCGCCGGCCGCAGGCGGTGCTCAAGTGGCTGTCGCATCAGAAGCCCAGGCAGACCATCGTCCTGGTCGGCCACGAGCCCCAGCTCAGCGCCCTGGCGACGTGGCTGATCACCGGACTGGAGGAATCGGTGCTCGATCTGAAAAAGGGCGGCGCATGCTGGCTGGAGTTCGAAGACCGCCCCTCGCCGGGCGCTGGCCGGCTCCGCTGGCTGATGACCTGCGCCCAGCTTCGCTCCCTGCGGGATTGAACGGGTGGACAACCTGGGGAGAACCTCGAATTCCGGGGCACCCCTTTTCGGAACCCCGGGCCGATAATCCCGCTGCGGCCGATGTTGGCAGCCGGACGGCGGGGCGGCCGTAAGGCAATTGCTCCTTGCTCCCGGCGAAGGCCCATCGTATGTTGATTGCAGTCCGAGTTCGACTTGCACCGGAGGCTTGATGCAGCGCGAAGGCCGACGGGCTGGCGACAAGGATCGGGCCAGCCGACAAGCCGCACGGATGCGAGAAATCACCCCCGGAAAACCACAGCCGCCGATCCCGCAGGAATCGGCGATGGCGTTCGAGAAGTTGCTCATGCTCGAACGGCAGGCGCAGGACTGCGAACGCTGGGATGGCATGTCATAAGCGTCACCGCGCGCCGCGTCCAGTCCGGGCGAAACTGCCTCGGCAGGCCCCCTGCGGTCGGCGCATGTCGCCCTGATTCCCTCGCCGCCCGGTTCCATCGCCCCGCGGGCTTTGTCGGCCATCAACCCTCGCCGCAGTCTCGCGATCCGGCTATGAAGCCCCCTGCGCGGGCACCTTCAGTTCTTTGACGATCTCCACCGTCGCCTTGCTGCGGTTGAGGGTGTAGAAGTGCAGACCATCCACGCCATGGTCGATCAGATCGCGGCACTGCCGGATGGCGTAGTCCACGCCGACGCGGTAGACGGCGTCGGAGTCGTCCTCGGCGGCCTCCACCCGCAGCAGCAGCGCATGCGGAATCTTCGCCCCGCACATGGCGATGAACCGCTTGATCTGCCCGACATTGATGATCGGCATGAGCCCCGCCATGATCGGCGCGGCGATGCCCATCTTCCTCGCCTCGTCGCGGAAGCGATAGAAGTCGGCGTTGTCGAAGAAAAGCTGGGTGATGATGAAGTTCGCCCCCGCGTCCACCTTGCGCTTGAGGTTCTCCAGGTCGCGGATGCGGTTCAGGCATTGCGGGTGCCCTTCCGGATAACCCGCCACGCCGAGGCAGAAATCCCGCCGCTCGCGGATGAACGCCACCAGTTCATTGGCATAGGCGAAGCCGCCCTCGGTGGGCACGAAATGCAGTTGCCCGGGCTGGGGGTCGCCCCGCAGTGCCAGCACATTGCGGATGCCCGATTCCCACAGGCCATCGACAATCCGCTCCAACTCCGGCCGCGTGTGGCCGACGCACGTCAGGTGCGCCATGGTCCGTATCTTCAGGTCGTTTTGAATGCGCGCCGTTAGTTCGGTCGTCCGCTGGCGCGTGCTGCCGCCGGCGCCATAGGTCACCGAGACATAGCTGGGCTTGAGCGAG
>CAZMXI010000176.1:0-10042 GCA_964570205.1 uncultured Tepidisphaeraceae bacterium | reverse complement strand
CCCCCCCCCATTTCCCCCAAACCACTGTCCCCCAGCACTTTACACCCCATCCATGTCCCATTTTGTCCCACAATGTCCCACAGTACAGATTCCACTCTGCATGCCCCGTCTCGCCTTGTCCCCGTGCCGCCGTATCGCCTTGTCCATGCCCTCCCTCACTGCACCTCAACCTCATCATTCAGAATCCGCGTCCCCTGGAGCTGTTTCACCCCTGTGCGGATCTTCTGCGTACCTTCCCTGGCGTCCGGCAGGCGATAGAGCTTGATCGTGCTGCGCCCCGGCGCCAGGTTCGTCACCAGCCGCTCCTCGCGCGGGTGCCCGGGCGCGATACAGAATGCCGTGTAGTCGATCGGCGCATCGCCATAGTTCGTGATCGTCTGCTGCACCAGAATGTCCTTGCCATCCCGGATCGCCATCGTCTGCATCCCCACATCCGACAGCCCCAGCCGCAGCGTCAGCGGCACGATCGTGGCGGCCACGCGGGCATCCTGGAACTTCAACTCCGCCTCGATCAGCTTGTTCCCGGCGTAGCTGTTGTACGGAAACTCGATCACCACATCCTGCTCGAACGTCTCCCCGGGATTCACGTTGAATGCCAGCACCGGCGGCTTGATGCTCCATCCCGCCGGCCCCTTCAGCCGCAGGCTGCCGGCCATCGCCGTGCCATACGGGTTCCCGAACCGCACCTTACGCGTGTGCGGCTGGAAGCTCGACTCGATCAGCGGCCGGTCGAAACGCACCGATGCCCGCATCTGCGCGAGCTGCCCGTCGATGTCCACCAGGAACATCGGCGTCGGCCCGACGGCAAGCCTTACCTGCTCGGTGGCATTGCCCGCTACACGCAGCAGGGGGGTTACATTGCCCCACAGGTCGATGGCACGCGGCTTCTGGCCCAGCGACAGCGACAGTTCGCGCGTGCCTCCGCTGGTGCCCTGGTCCCACAACGCCAGGATGCCCACGCCGTCCCGATCGAACAGAAACGCCTCGACGCCCTCGGCCACGGGCACCTTGCCCTTGAATGTCGCCGACCCCAGCGTGCTGGTCAGCGTCCGCAGGATCATCAGCAGTTCCTGCGGCTGCTTCACCAGGTCGCCATCCTCCCTCGCCACCGTGAACGGCAGCGGCACATCGATCCGGCTCGCCCCGGCCGACAGCGCGTAGATCACCCGCTGCGCCAGGTCGCGAATCTGCAACTCGCGGCCGTAGCGGTCCCGGTCGAGCAGTTGCAGCGTCAAGGCCAGGTTGTGCCCCTCGTGCTGGCCCATCTCCTGCATGTACAGCGGCAAACGGTGCGGCAGGACCGACGGATGCACCGACAGCGCGATCGTCGCCGGAAGCTCACCCGACATCTCCGCCCACGCCGGCCAGGGCATCGCCAGGTCCGGCTTCTGCATCAGCTTCGAGAATTCGCCGTACAGCAGGTCATAAACCCGCCTCATGTCGCTGTTGATGACAAACGCATCGGTCCCATCAGCGCCAAGCTGCCAGCGGTCCAGGTGGTTGGCATGCCGCGAGACCATGTACGCGAGCTGTGGCTGCCACACCTCTGCCCGGGCACCCAGCAACTCGGACCATGCCGGGGCCTTGAGCTGCCCGGCGATGCCGGGAGGCAGGTCGATCAGGCAGGCGGTGGGGGTGATCTTCAACTCGCCCAGCCTGACCAGAAGCTGGTCGAACATCGCCGCATGCTCGCGGCGCAGGTCTTCGTGCCTGTTCCACAGGGCCAGCTTCACCCGCCCGGCAGAAAGATATGGCAGAATGTCCGGCAACTCGCTCCAGCCGTCGAAACCCAGGTCCGTGGCGATGATGCCAAAGCGTTCATCCGGCCGGTAAACGGCCGCGTCGGCAAGCTGCACCAGGTGCAGGCTCTGCCGCCCGACGAACTGCCCCTGGCTTGTCATGACCAGCGCGGCCTCGTACCAGCCGGCCGCCAGGTCGGGCAGCACCAGCCGCATGCGCTTGAGGCTTGGCCCGAGCTCCTCGGCCGACGACATGTCCAGCGCGCCGCTGCGCTGGTAGACCGTCTTGCCCTCGGCGTTGCGGATCACGAGCTGGGCGGCCAAATCGTCCGTCGATCGGTCGTTCACCAGCACCGTCAGCGCCAGGGCATCGCCCTGGCGGAAGATGTTGCCCGCCCTCTGCGTGCTCATCTTGACCTTGGGCACCTGCGACACGGTGATGTCATCGAACCACGCCGAGCCCCGAATGTCCTGCGGATACAACGCCTGGTCGCCCAGCTTGCCGGCGCTGTAGGCCGCCGGTTGCAGCAGCGCCAGTTCCATGACCAGCGACCGCGCATGGCTGTCGGCGGTCAGCTCCAGTTGCAGTTGCTTCCATGGCTCATCCTCCCGCCTGGCCGCGTACAGCTCGGAATGACGCATGGACGTGACAATGGGCTTCCGGTCCTCGTCTGTGAAATAGGCGGTCAGGCGGGCGCGAGCGTTGGGCAGGATGGTCGTCCGGACGAACGCCTCGACGCGGTAGTGGGCGCGGGGCTGCACCTTGATCTGCCCCGGGTCGTATCGATACGCCAGCGAGCCGCCATTGAGGTCGAACCGAAAGCTGTACCGCCCGGAGCGGAAGCAGTCGGTCGCGAGCTGCCCGTTGACATAGTGGGGCATGCCCGCGCCGGCCACCTTCGTCCAGTGCATCGGCAGTTCCTCGGGATTGCCCAGCCGGCGCTCCTCGAAGTCGATGTTGCGCAGGATGCGGTTCGCCGCCGGCGATTGCGACGCCATCGCGGCGGCCGGCAGGATCCACAGGAAGATGAAGGCGCGCAGTTGCATCGTCCAATAATCCACTTATCGGCTGCCAGGGGCCGGGAGGTTGAGGCTGACCAGTGCCGGACGCCCAAGAAGCCAAGCCGCGGGTCGAGGCAGCCTCGACCCGCGGCTTTGATTGGCAAAAGGGCGATCAGGAAACTAGATCAGCAACTGGAACTGCCCGCGCAGAATCCACTCGTGCTCGCCGCCGTTGGCATCTAGAATGCCGATGCCGCTGTTGGCGGCCGGAGCGCCATTGGGCAGGAACATCAGGTCGATGGTGAACTTCGCTGCGTGGCCCCACGAGCCGTCGCGGCCCATGTAGTAGTTCAGGCCCACCGTGATCTCGTGGAACGTGTCCTCGCCGTTACCGACCGCGAGTTCCTCGTCGGCCACCACCATGCTGTACCGCCCGAAAGCCTCCCAGCTCTTGTTGAGCATGTAGCCGGCCTGGGCAACGCCGCCCCAGTTCTGCGCGTCCCCGTCAACGTCTTCCACCAGCCCTTCATCAAGCTGCTGGAACAGGACCGCGCCATAGAACGTCCATGGGCCGGTCTCATACTGGGCGTCCACCGTTCCGACGAGGATGTTGCCATCGCCCGCCTGGTTCCAGCCGGCGCCGGCGCCCAGCACGAACAGGTCGGCCGTGTTGCCGCGGGCGCTGAAATCCTTGTATGCGCCCCAGTCGCCGGTAACCAGCCACTCCACACGCCCGTCCACGCCGAAGTCAATGGTCTTTCGCCCGACGCTGCCCAGCACATTGAACGCCGGCTCATCGTTGTTGAAGGCCACGCCGCGATCACGGAAGTCCGTGTTGTCCTGGTTGAATCCGTCGGTGAACGCCATCTCGGCCGAGATCGGGTTGTCCTTGGCGTTGCCGCCGTAGATCAGGCTCACACCCTGGGTGTAATCGGTGAACCCGCCGCCGATCAGCTCATTCGCCAGCGAGCGATCCACCGCAAGCTGATACTTCGAACTGTTCAGCTCTTCATGATAGATCGGGCTCTTGAACTGACCGGCGCGGACGAACCAGTCATCCGCGAATTTGTAACGCACCCAGGCGTCTTCCAGCTCCAGCCCGTTGCCGGTGTCGCGGTTGTGGGCCCACTGGAATGCATAGGCCAGGTCCTTGCTGAACAGGTTGCCCGTGAAAGCCAGCTTCATGCGCCGAATCTCGAAACCGTTTTCAAGGGTGTCCTCGTCCGATCCGCCGGTGTCTGTCCGGAAGTTCGTGATGCTGCGGAACTGGAACTGCAAGCCTGGCCGAAGCAGGAACGAGCCATCCTCGGACTGAATGAAGAAGCCGTTCTTGTAGCCGGCGGTGACGCCGCCGCCATCCGCCAGCAACTGGCTGCGGTTCTGGGCGTCGCGCAGAACCGCCTCAATCGTGCTTGCCAGATCCTGGCTGGCAGCGTTCTGCTTGGCTTCCAACGCCGCGACTTTCGCTTCCAGCTCACGAATGCGAGCATCCTGCGGCGTTTCGGCCCAGGCCGCCGCCGCACCGAGCGACAACACCCCTGCGACAGCCGCCAGAATGCGACTCCTGGGGTTCATCATACGTTCTCCTTTCCTGAAAGTGGCCGTTCCGCGGCCCTTTGCAACGAGACCAACACACGTCAACTCGCGATCAGTTTCATAACCGATATTCAGGTTGAATTAAGCCGGACACACGCATCGCGTTAAGAAGTCTGGCATAACGCCAGAAAGTGCAACGATCGGCCAAAAAACAGGCTCCCTGGAAATGCGTACAGGCCCAGCGCTCTTTCCCACAACTCCACCCGAAAGCCCAGCGACTCAAACGCATCCCACCACTGCTGCCGCTTCCAGTAGTTGTACGGCAGGACCACCCCGTGCCGGGCGTTGCCGACCCAGTCCATGAAGCGCAGCGTTGGGCCGGCCAGGAAGCCTTCCATTGTGTGGTCCTTGATCACCACGGCGCGCCGCGCGATGCGCCTGGCCTCGCGCAGGAGCACCATCGGGTCGGACGTGTGGTGCAGCACATCGACAAACATCGCCACGTCAACGACGCCATCGGCCAAGGGAATCCGCTGTCCGTCAAACGGAGCGACCGGAATATGGGTTCGCTCTCTCACCAGCACGTCGATGCCGCTGATCCGCAGGTCTGGCCGCCGGTCTTGCACTTGCCGCGACAGCAGCCCGTCGCCGCAGCCGATATCCAGCACCGTGGCCTGCTCCGGCAGCACCCGGCAGAGATGCTCGGCCAGAACACGCACCCGTCGCGTGTGGACGTAGCCGCCGTGGACATGCTCGATCAGGCTCATTTGCGCCGCATCCCGAGGATGCTGACAAAGAAGCTGGAGAGGATTGTCTGGAATCCCAGTGCGGTCAGGGTTGCTCCAGGCACCACCCATCGCATGGTATGGGAGTAGTCCAGGCGGCCGAAATCCACCAGCCGCCATTGGTTGACTGCCCCGAGCAACAGCGCTGTGCCGATCAGCAAGGCCCCAGCGCCGAGAATCAGACTGCGCTCCATGTTCAAGATGCGGAAGAACCGGTCCAGCCGTTCATCCGGCGGCATTAAACCCTCGCTGATGGCGAACGTCTTGGTGAAAACCGCGAACAGGATCGATTGATACCCGCAGAGAATCGCGAGCGTTGCGAACAGCAGCGTGTGGGCGTCGAACGTCACTCCGAATAACGTAAATCCTGGCATTGCAACGGCATAGCCCGCCAGCCCGGCCAGAATCAGCAGGAGCCCCGGCACCAGGAACAGCCACCTTGGGCTGTACATCAGGAAGAACCGGAGCGTGCGCCAGCCATCCCGGAACGTCTTCAAATGCGGTGCATGCGCCTTTCGGCCGTCGGGATGCAGCGAAATCGGCACCTCGGCCACCCGCACCTTGTACAGGCTGGCCTTGATGATCATCTCGGTCGCGAATTCCATTCCGGTGCAGCGCTGATCCAGCCGGTCGTAGAAATCCCGGCGGAAGCCTCGCATGCCACAATAAACATCGTGAATCGGCGCCCGGAACCACCACCGGGAGAGCGCTGAGAACATCGGGTTGCCCCACCAGCGATGCAGGAAGGGCATGGCACCGGGCATTACCGTGCCGCCGCCACCGGGCAGACGGCAGCCCTGCACGAGGTCATAGCCTTCTCGCAACTTCTGGAGGAACTTGAAGATATCCAGGAAGTCGTAGCTGTCATCGGCATCGCCCATCAGAATGTACTGCCCGCGTGCGGCGGCGATTCCCCCCATTAGAGCACTGCCATAACCTTTGGCATTAACAGGGATTACTCTCGCCCCGCACCGTTGGGCGATCTCGATGGAACCATCGGTCGATCCATTGTCGGCCACTATGACTTCGCCGGCGACATTGTGTTCGTGCAATGCCTTCAGTGCCTTGCGGATGCACGTTTCCAGCGTGTCCGCCTCGTTCAGGCACGGCATGACGATCGAGAGTTCGATCCCTTCCGCCTCGGTGGTCGAAGGAGGGGCGTTGGCAACTTGGTCCTGATTCTGAATCATGAATGGCGGATGGTTCTACTGGGGATACGGCTGCAATTCAACGCGCTCGTGATCGGGGTTGCCCGGCAGCGGTTCGGCCGTGATCGTCGCCAGCCAGGCCTTGCGGTCGGCAAAGGCCTTCAGCAAATGCTGGTTGCGCTCGGTGTCCATGTGCCTGGCCCAGATGATTGGCGCGCTGGCCAAATCCGCACCATTGTACACCCATTCCTGGTGAACATTGTGCGGCCCATAGCGCACCACCACCAGGTGCTTGCCGCCTTGCTGGACCAGGCTGTTCTGGAGGCGCTCCCTGGCCCAGTAGTACTTGTTCAACTCCGGTCGCCAGAAGAAGAACCCCAGCCACCACAACGTTGCCCAGAGGAAGTACACCGCCAGGGTCGAGCGGGCCAGGAGTGCACCGACCCGACCCAGCCGCCAGATCCACCGGACCGAGATGACGGTGATGGCCGCCACCAGGCCGGTAATAGGAGCGGCGTAGTGCGGATACATGAAGGTCTCGGCCAGCAGGCCCAGCGTGAACGCGATGAGGATGAGCACCATCGCCCGATAGCGCTGGTCCCGGGTGATGATCCAGGGCAGGATAAGCAGGGGTACGGCAAGGACCGCCACATTACCCAGGCACCCTTCGTAGAGCCGGACGACGTTCTTGCAGGCCTCCCGCCACATCTCCCCGGGCTTGCCGCGACGATCGTGCCAATAGCCTGACTCGCGCACGCAGAAGATATCTAGTTCCTGGTGGTTGTATTGCGGTTGAGGATTCTTCGGCTGGAAGATGAACAGCGGCACGACGCCGTATTGCGCCTGGTGCTCGGCGTAGGGCAGGCGCCAGGGTATGCCGGTGATGCGGTGGTTGTAATAGCCCATCCAGGATGCCCCGAGCAGGACGACCAGACCCGCGGGCAGGATGACCCGGCGGAAGAGGATCGGCAGCGGGGGGGCTTTGTGTCCCAACATCCAAATCAGCATCCAGACGCCGGCCAGGGCGGCGAATAGCAGGCCTTCAAATGGCCGGGAGTTGGCCATGATAAGCGCGCCGAAAGCCATGGCGATCGATGCGCTGACGGGGGAAACGCGGGCGGGCAATGTGCCCGAACTGCTCCATCGGCCAATCCGCTGCGAAACGATCCGGGTGAACCCGCCAAAGAAAAGGGTGCCGCCGAGCACCGCCACCGAGCCGCCCCAGTAGCGCTGGCCCCATTCCAGCAGTTGCGGGTGCATGGCCGTCATGAGCCCGCCCAACAGCGCCCATTGAGGCGGCATCAAGCCATAGAACATCCAGCAGACGGCCGCGGCGGCCAGGGCGGTGCTGATCCACGCGCCCCAGATCGGATGGCCGAACGCGACCTGTCCCAAGGCCAGGAACAGCCCCTGGCCCGGGGGGTACTTGGACATATAGCTCGGCCGCAGCAGGATGTGCATGGACTCGAAATGCTCCCAAGCGGGCGGGGTGGGGTTGGTCAGGCGGCCATGGGCGAAGGTGTCGGCCGCGAGCAGGTAGCTGAATTCATCGTGCACGTAAGGGCGCGGGATGCCGCGGCGGGCCGCCAGGGCGGCCGTGATCGCCAGGGAGAAGACAAAGACCAGCGAGATGACTAGGAAGCGATGCCTGGCAAGCCGTGCGAGCATGAGGCGCGTGCGGCGGAGCCTGCCCCGGCGGGCCGGCCAGGCGCAGGCGAGAACCACGAGGACCGTCGCGATCCACTGAAGCTCCAGGTAACCGGGAAAAGCCAGGTAGCCCAACAGCCCGATCATGCGGGGGCGAGTGTACGCAACTCAATTGAGCGTTGCCAGTGCGGCGCTGCGCTCCGCGTCCTGATGCGTGCATAGCTGAACGGAAGAGCCGATCCATGCGCTCCTCGCACCCAATCACACCGCCGCTGCGGCATCCGCCCCTCACGCTGTTTGGGTCCGAAGCAAGATGAGATCATAAGATAAGCTATAATAAGGCTTAATATAAACAACTATATGCCTATAGGAAATAATCATGTTTCTTCTTGACCGAGTTTCGCTTGGCGCTATAGTTCGGTCACGGAGAGTCTGCATGAACTTCGACCCCTCGATGACCCAGAACGAGCACGTCAAGCGTGCGAAAGATGGCTTGGACGTGTGGGATGACATCTTACGGTATGCCCAGGCCGGCTATGCGAGCATTCCGGAGGCCGACTTTGCGCGGATGCGCTGGTATGGGATTTACCAGCAGAAGCCCAACGAGGGGCATTTTATGTGGCGGATCAAGCTGCCCGGGGGGAGATTATCGCCGGGGCAGCTTCGGGAGATCGGGCTGCTGGCCAATCAGTACGGCCGGGGGTTTGGCGACATCACCACTCGGCAGGATATCCAGCTTCACTGGATGGGCATTGAGGATTTTCCCGATGCGCTCGACCGAATCTACAACAAAGTCGGGCTCTATACGCACTTCGCGTGCGGCGATACGCCCCGGAACATCACGAGCTGTCCGCTGGATGGGCTGATCCGGAACGAGATTGTGCCGCTGGGCGACCTGGTGCAGCGGATGTCGGATTTCTTCAAGAATGCCGGCAAGGAGTTTTCGAACCTGCCGCGGAAGTTCAAGCCATCACTGGCGGCATGTCCGCTGCATTGCCACCAGCCGCAGATCAACGACCTGGGTGTTTTCGGCGTGGTGCGTCAGAGCGAGCGGGGCGAGCGGCGGGGTCTGGGCGTGGCGGTGGGTGGCGGTTTGTCCTCCACGCCCCACTATGCCCAGGGGCTGAGGGTGTTTGTGCCCGAGTCAAAGATCGACGAGCAGGTGCCCGCGATATTCCGCGGGGTGGCGGAGCTCTTCCGAGATGCCGATGAGCTGCGGTATAAGCGAGGCAAGGCAAGGCTGAAGTTTCTCGTGGCCGATAAGGGATGGGAGTGGTTTCGCGATGAGCTGGAGAGGCGAATCGGCCGGGCGTTGGAGCATGATGACTCGGTCATCAACCCGCGCGGGGCGCTGCATACCGACCACATGGGCGTTGGCGAGCTGAACAACGGGTTGTATTACGTGGGTATGGCCGTGCCGAGGGGCCGATGGACCGGCGACCAGATGATCGCGGTGGGCGAGCTGGTTGAGCGTTTTGGCGCCCAAGGCCAAGGGCAGATCCGGCTGTCGCAGAAGCAGAACGCGCTGCTGGTGAATATCCCGCAGCACAACATCGATGAACTCAGCCGGGAGCTGGACCGTATCGGCCTGCCGGTGCGCAGCGCCCTGTGGCGGCACTCGCTGGTGAGCTGCACGGGGACGCAGTTCTGCAATCTGGCGGTGGTGGAGACCAAGGAGCGGGCGAAGGGGATTCTGGAGCACCTGGAGCGTGAGGTCGGGCTGGACTCGCCGATCATGATCTCGGTGAGCGGGTGCCCGAATTCCTGCGCGCAGTACCAGATCGCCGACATCGGGCTGACCGGCATCCCCGTCGTCATGCCCGACAAGAGCAAGGTGGATGGGTTCAACATGACTGTGGGGGGGCAGCTTGGCGAGGAGGCCGAGTTCGGGCAGGAATTGTTCCGCAAGGTTCCGGGCGCCCTGGTGCAGAACGTGATTACGGCGCTGGTGCGGAACTATATGCACCACCGCATCGATTTTGATGGCGAGCCCGAGCCCTTTGGCGCGTTCGTCGCCCGACACGACGTGCAGCAGCTTCGACAGTGGGCATCCATTCCGGAGTGGACACCGCCGCCGGAACGCGCCAGGCACACGGCCGCGGCGCGTTGAGGCCCAGTTGTTGTCTGGGTCGGGTCCGGTTCATGATGTTGGTACGCTCACAGCAAGAGGTTGCCAGAACGCCTC
>CAZMXI010000175.1:0-10086 GCA_964570205.1 uncultured Tepidisphaeraceae bacterium | reverse complement strand
TTCTACGCGACCGAGGTCGTTCCCCTCATGAGCCGCCTCGACGCATACGGCGCGGAGCTCACGCCCGACGCGGACGACGAGACGATCCTGAAGCTCGCCCGCGAGGCGCTGCCGTTCTGGCGCAACATCCGCTTCGAGGTCGACCGCCGTCGCGCCGAGTACCTGAAGCGCACGGCCTGCGCCGCCGCGCCGAAGGCCGAGACTCTCTTTAACGGCAAGGACCTTTCCGGATGGAAGATACTCGAACCCGGCGCTGCCAACGGCTGGAGCGTCCAGGACGGTATTCTGAACAACAACCCTGTCCAGGAGGAAGGCAAGCCCCACAAGAACTACGGCAACCTTCGCACCGAGCGCGAATTCGAGGACTTCTACCTCACCTGCGAGTTCATGGTCCCCAAAGGCGGCAACAGCGGGATCTACCTCCGCGGCATCTACGAGATCCAGGTCGCCGACTCCTTCGGCCGCCCCACGGATGCCCACAACATGGGCGGCGTCTACAGCCGCATCAAACCCGCTGTTGCCGCCGAAAAACCCGCCGGCCAGTGGCAAACCCTGGACATGATTCTTGTCGACCGCCACATCACCGTCATCCTGAACAGCAAGAAGATCATCGACAACCAGCCCGTCCTCGGCCCCACCGGCGGCGCGCTCTGGCCCGAGGTCGATCGCCCCGGCCCCATATACCTCCAGGGAGATCACAGCGGCGTCAACTACCGCAACCTCGTCATCAGTCCCGTCGTCAAGTAACTACCCGCCATAGGCGGCCGGGCCTCGCTCCTCGACCGAGGCCCGGCCGTCATCGCGTCGTAAGATCAGCCATGGCAATGACATCGCTCCGCATCATCCTGATCGGATTGGTCTGCACCTGGCCCAGCCTCGCCTTCGCACAAGCGGCGCTGCAGAGTACCGCCCGCGCCGATCGCTCCAAAATGGTCCTGATCCCCGCCGGACCTTTCATGATGGGCACCGGCACCGGCCAGCCTGATGAGACCCCTCCCCATCGCCGTGATTTACCCGCCTTCCACATCGACATTCATGAGGTTACCTGTGCCCAGTACGCCGCCTTCCTCAAGGCCACCGGTGCCACGCCCCCGACAGACTGGACCGATGCCAATCCGCCCAAAGGGCGGGACAATCTGCCCGTCACCAACATCACCTGGTTCGATGCCATGCGCTACGCCACATGGGCCGGTAAACGCCTGCCCACCGAGGCCGAGTGGGAAAAGGCCGCCCGCGGCGGCGATGGCCGCCGATACCCCTGGGGCAACGTGGACGAGCCATCCCGCACCAATATTGAGCGAAATGACCGCAAGCAACTCTCCCCTGGCGATTCCCATCCCGCCGGCGCATCGCCCTATGGCGTGATGCACATGGCCGACAACGCCAGGGAATGGACCGCCGATTGGTACGGTCCTTATCCCAATTCCACCGCCCGTTCCGTCCAGTTTGGCCGGACGTACAAGGTCGTCCGCGGTGCATCGGCTGAGTACTACTACGGCCTGTCGAACACGCCTGACGTAACTTACCGCACCAGAACGGTCCCCTATGGTGCGCACGACTACATTGGCTTCCGGTGCGCGAAGAGTGTCGATCCTAAGGAAGAGCCCTATGACGCAAAGAAGGCTCTTGCCGAGGCGGAGAGCCGGCTCAAGGCGGCTCTCAGGAAGCCGATCCGGTTGAGCTATGAGGATGAATACGATGCCTACGTACAGGCGGGAAAGTTCGCGGTCACAGTGACAGGACAGCCTGGGCAGGCAGGCATGGTTCGCGCGGGCGTGCCATTTCCAGAGGGGATGTTGAGGGATGTGGCATCGCTGCGCGTGGCCGGGCCGGATGGGAAGATGCGAGCAGCACAGAACAAGGTACTGGCCAGGTGGAAAGATGGATCGGCCCGGTGGGCGCTGCTGACGTTCCCGGCCAAGGCCGATGAGGTGTGCGAGCTGAGTTTCCGGGGCGGAGCGGCCGCCCCCTCACCGGAGAAGCCCGTCTCGGCCGTCCGCAAGGGTGAAGAGGTGTTGGTCATGACCAGCACCAGGGAGTTTCGGATTGGCACGACCGCGGAACAGATCAGGCAGGCGGTGCCGCTGCGGCTGGCGATGGCGGATGCGGCGAATACGCAGCTTGAGCCGCTGCCGCCGGAGAAAGTTGAGATTGAGGATGCCGGCCCGCTGGTCGCAACGGTGCGCCTGGAGGGTCCGCTCGGGCAGGCCGGCAAGCCATCGGCCTTCCGGTATGACATCCGGCTAAGCTTCACGGCGGGGTCGCCACGGCTTGGCACGCTGTCGACGATCACGCATAAGGCCAATCGCAAGACGGTGGTTCATGTGAGGGAGGCGGCTGTATCGCTCCGTCTGCCCGAATCGCCCACGGAACTGATTGTCGGCACGGATCGAGGAGCGCAGAGCGTTGATCCCGCGGGCAGCGCGCTCATCCAGCAGATGGATGACCTGCGCTTCACGCTTGCCAATCAAGGGAAAGTCGTGGCCGAGGGGACGCGGTTGCCGGGATGGATATCGGCCAGGTGCGAGAAGCAGCATGTTACCCTGGGCGCGCGGCACTTCTGGCAGAATCATCCCAAGGCGATCCGCGTGAACGGGCAGGCGATCGAGCTGCTTCTGTGGACGGGGCCAGAGACGATGGAGTGGGAAGGCGGGCTGGCCAAGACGCACGAGTTCTTCGTCGAAAGCCGCCCCAGCCGGCTGGAACAGGTCCACATCGACCCGCTGCGTCTCTCGATGCCCCCGGCATGGGCCTGCGGAACCGAAGCGATGGGCGGGCCGATACTGCCGCGTGGCACGGAGGCGATCGAGCGCTTCCCCTACTGGGAAGTCATGCGGGAAACGGGCATGCGCGAATGGGTGCGTGCGATGCCGACCGGGTCGCGACATTACGGCGATGCCTACATGGGTGGGCCTTACAAGGGCAAGAACGCCTACGTGAACCTTGAGTACGATGTGCATTACAACTTCCTGATGGAGTACCTGCGCACGGGACAGACTTGGTACGTCGATGCGGCCGAGGCGATGGCGCGGCACCAGGCCGACATCGACACCGACCATTTCACCGGCCAGCCCTGGAAGCACTCGCCACAGCACACGACTACTGAGGCCGAGTTCGGCCATATCTTCATCCGTGGGCTTCTGCTGCATTATGCGCTGACGGGCGAGATGCGCTCGCTGGATGTGGCGCGCGAGATCGGCGACTGGATGGCCCCGCGCATGGCCAAGGGCGAGGGAACCGGCAATGAGCGGCAGATCGGCTGGTCGCTGTATGCGGTCACCGGCCTGTACGACGTCACGCGCGATCCGAAGTACCTGGATGCATGCGTGTCGATGTGCGAACGGCTGATCTCGGGGCAGGCCGCCACCGGGCAGTTCAAGAACATCCGCTGGGACAACCGCATTGCGTTCTTCAACGGCATCGCGATGAACGGCATGCGCATGGTGCACGAGTGCGGCGGCGATGCCACGCTTGCCGAGGGCATCCTGCGCGTTGCCGATCGCACGCTGGGCATGTATCCCGAATACGCCTGCCGGACGCTGGATGCCTACATTTGGGCGGCCAGGCGCACCAATGATCCGCGCTACATCGACATGATCGAGCGGACCTGGGAACTGAGCACGCAATACCTCCAGGAACCCGTCACCACCGATACGCATGCGTGGCAATTCCGGCAGTTTGCCGCCAGGCAAGATTTGTTCCCCATGTTTGACAGCCCTCCCGCCGCCGTGCCGGACGCCAGGAACTGGCGGGCAGCGCGGTTCTATCAGAAACCGGAGGTGGAACTTTTTCTGAGGGCCGTTGGCCCGAAGTCCGCGCCGATCATGATCATCCGCGAGGGCTTGGCCAGTGGGAAGGTCGAGTTGTTCGACCCGGCCGGGAAGCTGTTCCGGTCCTTCGAGCTCAAGCAGGAGAATCGCATCTTCGAAGCGGCAACGTTTTCGCTCGCATCCGGAGTTGCGCCATACCGCGTGCGGCTGACCGGCCCCAAGACCCGCGGCTGGCAGGTGCATTATGACGCGAGCGCGCAAATGACCGTGTGCGACCCCGCCGGCGCTATCACGCCCGAGCTCTATCCGCGTGCATTCGCCTTCGCCGAGGATGGTGCGAAGCAGATCAGTGTCAGACTTGAGGCCATGGGCGAGGGTTTTCACATGGCGACGCTGTACGATCCCGAAGGCCGACCGGTTAAGGCGGTGCGGCACTTCGTCGATTTCGAGGATCCCGGGCGATATGAGCTAACCCTGACGCACGACTCGCCGCAGCCGATCGACGCCGGCAAAGGCCCCTGGTCGATCGAGGTCTATCACAGCAAGGTGCTGGAGGTCAAAGGCCTGCTCCCGTATTTTGCACCCGAGCCTGAACAGCTCTTCAACCCCGAGACGACTCGCTGATCATCATCGTGCGCGCTGGACCGCTTCGCGCCGTGGTCTGGAGGCGTTTGCGCATTCGTCAGAAAGTAAGCGGATCATCTCGGCCTGGACGCACGGGGCGATCGGCGTGGTGGCGGCGCAGTTGAGATAGCTCAACTGGCTCACTTCTTCAGCACCTCGTTGGCGCTGCCGCTGCGGAAGCCCTGGAGGTCCATGGTAATGTAGTGGTAGCCGAGCTGCTTGAAATGGCCGACCAGCTCGCTGCGCAGCGGCTCGGAGATGAGCCTGGGCAGATCGGCGACCGGCAGTTCGATTCGCGCCAGGTTCTGGTGGTGACGGACGCGGAAGTTCGCAAAGCCGCGGTCGTAAAGGAAGGCCTCGGCCTTCTCGACCTGCGTCAGCGAAGCGATGGTCACCGGCGTGCCATAAGGCAGGCGGCTGGCCATGCAGGCCAGGGCAGGCTTCTCCCAGTTGGGCAATTCCAAATGCCTGGCGAGCTGGCGGACCTCGGCCTTGGTCATGCCGCATTCCTGGAGCGGCGCACGCACGTTCCACTCGGCCGCCGCCTGCGACCCAGGGCGATAGTCGCCTGTGTCATCCTGGTTGTTGCCGTTGAGCACCGCTTCATAGCCGCGAGCTCTGGCCAGCTCAGAGAGCTTGCAGAACAGCTCGGACTTGCAGTAGTAACAGCGGTTCGTAGGGTTGGCGGCATAGTTGGGGTCATCCATCTCCCGCGTATCCACCAGTTCAAGCTGGCAGTCCATGAGCGCGGCGAGATCCCTGACGCTCTGAAGCTCGCGCGCCGCCAGCGATGGGCTGACGCCGGTTGCGGCCAGCACGTTTTCGCGCCCGAGGACGTCGCGCGACACCTTCAGCACGACGGTCGAGTCCACGCCGGCTGAGAACGCGACGACAACCCGCCGCATGGCGGCCGTGGCATTCCGCAGTCGCTGGTATTTGTCCGCCAGGGGTTTATCCATAGAAAAGACCTCGTCGGTTCTGGAGATACATGTTATGCTATGACATAAGCATAAAGCGATGGGCGGTCGCGCCTTAACGCAATCATCCTTATTCCGGCCGCCGCAGGGATTTCCTGTCGCGAAGAGGCTGCCGGTTCGTCCCGGTTGACGGCCGGGCCAGCCGGCATATATTGTGCGGCCGATTTTTGCCGGAAGTCTATCAAATGGATTCGGACTTGAAATGACCCCTGTCGTCACAAAAGCCAAAGCCTATCTCAAGGTGCGACACAAGACCGTTCGGGACGCCATGAAGCAGCTCCATCTGGATGGGCTGCTCCTGACGCACACGCCGGATCTGGGGTATTTAACGAATTTCACGGGCGAGGATTCGATCGGCCTGATCGGGATGAAGGATTTTCACCTGATCACGGACTTCCGTTATCGGGAGCAGGCGCAGCTTGAGGCGAGCTGGCTGAAAGTGGTGCTGCGTGATGCTCGGATGTCGGATGCGCTGGCGGAGGCGATCTCGCAGGCGAAGGTCAGGCGGGTCGGCTATGACGCGAATTACACGACCGTCGGTCAGGTCAGGGCATTGGAGGCGGCTTTGGCGGAAAAAGGCGTGGCGAGCGCGGTCGAGCTCGTGCCCGTCGAGAATGTGATGGTCAACATCCGCAAAGTGAAGGATGATCATGAGATCGACCTGGTTCGCAGGTCGATCGCCATCGCCGAAGAGGCGTTTCACGCCGTGCGGCCGGAAATCAAGCCGGGGCAGACCGAAAGTTACCTCGCGGGGCTGCTGATTCTGGAGCTGAGGTCGCGCGGCGCATCCGATGCGAGCTTTCCGGTGATCGTCGCGGCGGGAACGAACAGCTCGCTGCCGCACTATCGCCCCGGCGAGGCATTGGTGCAGCGTGACCAGCCGCTGCTGATGGACTGGGGCGCGATCCATAAAGGCTACTGCAGCGACCTGACGCGGACCATGCTGATCGGGCGCGTCAGTGAGAAAATTCGCAAGGTTTACCGCCTGGTCCTGGAGGCGCAATCGGCAGCAATTCGGTTCCTGCGGCCTGGTGTGACGACAAACCAGGCGGATCGGGTGGCTCGGGACGTAATCGATCGCGCCGGCTTCGAAAAGGAATTCGGGCATGGTCTGGGACACGGCCTGGGCCGGGAAATCCACGAGTTGCCAACCCTCAGGAAGACCGGCAGCGAAGAGGAACTGCGTCCGGGCATGATCGTCACGGTGGAGCCGGGAATCTATCTGCCGGGCGAGGGCGGTGTGCGGATTGAGGACGATGTGCTGATCACGCATTCGGGGTGCGAAGTGCTGACGACCCTCGACAAGTCGATCGAGGCATGCCATATTGACTGACTTGGGCAGTAGCAGGTCGACGCCGGCGCGACCGGAACGGCTTGCGGGAAGAATGGATTTGGGGGAAGTTCGAGGTTTCGGAACTTGAGCGAGAAAAAACCACGCAAGAAGGCGACCGAATCGGCGTCCCCGGTGCACGGCAAGGCCAGTCCCATGGATGTGGGGCTCCTGCAACAGCTTGTGGCGCTGATGTCGGCCAACGATCTGAACACGATCGATGTTCGTGACGGTGTCCAGCGCATCATCCTGAAGCGAGGCCAGGCGCCGGTGATGATCGCCGCGGCCTCAGCGCCCGCTCCGGCGGCTTCATCCCCCGCCGCCAGGACCGTTGCTGCAAAGGATGCGGACGACGAAGCGAACCTCAAGCCGATCAAGAGCCCAATGGTCGGGACGTTCTATTCCGCGCCCAGCCCCGACGCCAAGCCGTTCGTGAGCGTTGGCGGCGCTGTCGATGACGATACTGACGTGTGCATCATCGAGGCGATGAAGGTCTTCAACAACATCAAGGCCGAGTGCCGCGGCACGATCGTCAAGATCCTGGTCACCAACGGGCAGCCCGTCGAATTCGGGCAAACGTTGTTCCTGGTCAAGCCAAGCTAGCGGCCAGGTTTCAAGGATCAGGGTTCGGGATCGTTTTCCGCCCCTGAGCCAGGGAACCCCGAACCCGGAACCCCATGTTCTCAAAAATCCTCATCGCCAATCGTGGTGAAATCGCGCTGCGGATCATCCGCGCGTGCAAGGAACTCGGCGTACAGACAGCGGTGGTCTATTCCACGGCCGACCGAGATGCCGCGTATCTCAAGCTGGCCGACCAGGCCATCTGCATCGGCGACGCCCCCCCCAACGACAGTTACCTGAACATTCCGCGCATCATTTCGGCCGCCGAGGTGGCCGATGTGCAGGCGATCCATCCGGGTTACGGCTTTCTGGCGGAAAACGATCATTTCGCGGAAGTCTGCCGAAGCTGCAACATTGAGTTCATCGGGCCGCCGGTCGCCGCGATGGCCGCCGTCGGCGACAAAGTGGCGTGTAAGAGACTGGCCAAGAAGGCCAAGGTGCCCACGGTCCCCGGCAGCGATGGCGCGGTCGAGGACGAGAAGCAGGCGCTGAACATCGCCCAGAGCATCGGCTATCCCGTGATCATCAAAGCGGCGGCCGGCGGCGGCGGGCGAGGGATGCGTGTGGCGCACAACGACGTTTCGCTGAGATCCGGCATCAAGCAGGCCCAGGCGGAAGCCGA
Source organism: uncultured Tepidisphaeraceae bacterium (assembly GCA_964570205.1). Taxonomy (GTDB): domain Bacteria; phylum Planctomycetota; class Phycisphaerae; order Tepidisphaerales; family Tepidisphaeraceae; genus CAZMXI01. Next base: position 2,142 of record CAZMXI010000175.1, on the reverse strand, counting down.
AAACGCCTTCAAGGACGCCACGGTCTACATCGAGAAGTACGTCGAGCGGGGCCGCCACATCGAGGTGCAGATTCTTGGCGATAATCACGGGAACTACGTTCACCTGTGGGAGCGGGACTGCACGCTTCAGCGGCGCCACCAGAAGCTGGTCGAAGAATCGCCGAGCCCCGTCCTTCGCCCCGAGGTGCGCGAGGCGCTCTGCACGGCGGCGGTGCGGCTGGCCAAGGCCGCCGGTTATGCCAACGCCGGCACGGTCGAATTCCTGGTTGACAAGGACCAGAACTACTACCTGCTGGAGGTCAACGCCCGCATCCAGGTCGAGCACCCCGTGACCGAGATGGTTACCGGATTGGACCTGATCAAGGAGCAGATCCGCATCGCTGCCAACGAGCCGCTGGGTTTCAGGCAGAAGGATGTTCACCAATTCGGTCACGCAATCGAATGCCGGATCAACGCCGAGGACCCCGCCCGGAATTTCGCGCCCTGGCCGGGCCTGATTGAGGAGCTGCGTCTGCCCGGCGGCCCCGGCGTGCGGATGGACACGCACGTATACGCGGGCTATCGCATTCCTTCGAACTACGACAGCATGATTGGCAAGTTGATCGTCCGCCGGAACACACGGGAGGAGGCAATTGCGACGATGCGGAGGGCGCTGTCGGAGTTCCACATCTCGCCGATCCGCACCACTGTACCGCTGCATCTGCAGATCATGGATAACCAGAACTTCGCCACGGGGGATGTCGATACCGGGTTCATCGAGCGTGTCCTGCTGGCCAAGTAATCAGCCGGCCTCGCTCTCGCCGGCATCCTGCTCAGCGGCCTTCTCGACAGCGCCGCGCCGTTGCAGATATCGCGCTCCAAGCCAGCACAGCAGCGCCCACACCAGCCCGGCGGCCCACCCCGCCAGCACATCCGTCGGATAATGCACGCCCATGTAGATGCGGCTGACGCCCACCAGGCCCGTCAGCAGCAGCGCGACGGCCAGCACATAAAGTTTCAGCCGCCTCTGCGCCACGAAGCGAGCCAGCAACGAGCCCAGCGTCAGATACACGACCGCGGAGAGCATCGAATGTCCGCTGGGAAAGCTCGACGTATAGATCAGGGACAAGTGCGGCACGACATCCGGGCGGGCGCGATCGATCAGGTGCTTCAGCAGCGTGCTCATGGCCAGCCCTCCCACCGTCGCCGCCAGCAACAGCCACATCGCGTGGTGCTGCCGCCGCATCCACAGAAAGCCGGCCACCGCGAAGGTCATCAGCGAGAGCACCGCGACACCGCCCAACGCGGTGATGTCGCGCCCCGCCTCGTGCAACCAGCCCGGCCCAATCGGCACCGCGCGGTCGTCGGGCCGGCGCATGGAGAGGATCAGCCATTCGTCGAACCGCTGCGTCTCCTGTTCCCGCTGTCGGCCGCCGTCGCTGCTGCATTTCGCCCTGTTCCCGCACCTCATCCGCCAGTTCGACAAACGCCCATGTTCCCCCAACAACCAACAGCAGCGCGATCAGGACGAGCGGTTCCCACCCCTTCATGCCGCGATGAACGGACTTGATCCATTCCATGACAAACCTTGTGCAGGCATCATGACCGCCCCATCCGCCCCGCCGGGTCAGGTCAGGCCATCACACGTTCCCGGGTACGGCGGCAAAGGCGGTTTCGGCCGCTGCGACGGTTGCAGCGACATCCTCCTCCGAATGCGCCAGGCCAACAAACCATGCCTCGAACTGGCTTGGGGGCAGGAAGACGCCCCCTGCAAGCATCGCATGGAAAAACGTGGCGTATGCCTTGGGGTCGCATGCCACCGCCTGGTCGAAGTTGACGACCGCCTGCCCCGCTGTCTTGACGAAGAACGGTGTGAGCATCGAACCACAGCGGTTGACCGTCAACGGAACGCGTGCCTTGGCCGCGGCGGCCAGGAGGCCCGTCTCCAGCATCGCCGCCACCTTCTCGAGGGCGGCGTAGGAGCCAGCCTCCTGGAGGATCTCCAACGTGGCGATGCCAGCGCTCATGGCGAGGGGATTTCCGCTGAGCGTGCCCGCCTGGTAGACCTTTCCGGCCGGGCTGACCAGCTCCATCAGCTTGCGCGGACCGGCATACGCGCCCACCGGCAGACCGCCGCCGATGACCTTGCCCAGGCAGGTCAGG
>CAZMXI010000174.1:0-10249 GCA_964570205.1 uncultured Tepidisphaeraceae bacterium | reverse complement strand
GAATGTCGTCCGTGTCGGCCTTGAACGCCAGACCCCATACGGCGATCGTGGCGCCCTCGATGGGTCGTCCGAGCTTCTGTTTCAGCTTCTCCACGAACCTTTTCTTCTGATTCGCGTTCGTCGTCTGCACGGCATGCACGAACAGGCTCTCATGGCCGACCGCGCGGCTGATGTGGGATAACGCTGCCACATCCTTGGGGAAGCACGAGCCGCCATAACCGCAGCCGGCCCGCAGAAACGCCGGCCCGATCCGGAAATCCGTGCCAATGCCCTTGCGGATGTCTTCGATGTCGGCGCCGTAGGCATCGCAGAGAATCGTCATTTCATTCATGAACGAGATTCGGGCCGCCAGCATCGTGTTGGCCGCATACTTGGTCAGTTCCGCCGACTCCCACGACATGGTCAGGAAGTTCTCTTCCCGCTTGATGATCGGATCGTACAGCCGTCGCATGATGCGAAAAGCCTCGGGGCTTTCCCCGCCGATGACGATGCGGTCGGGCTCCAGGAAATCCTGAACCGCCGAGCCCTCTCGCAGAAACTCGGGGTTGCTGACAACCTGAATGAACATCTTGGTCTGTTCGCGCAGGAAACTGTAGAACTTGCGATTGGTCCCGGAGGGAACGGTCGACTTGACGACAATCGTGACCATGTAATCGCTGTTGATCGAGGCCAATGCCTCGCAGACCTCCTTGCCCGCGGCTTCCAGGTAGCTCATGTCAACGGTGCCGTCGGGGCGGGGGGGCGTTCCGACGGCCAGAACGATCACCTCCGCATCTTTTACGGCTGCCTTCACGTCTTCCGTGAACTGAAGCTGCCCAGAGAGGAACTGCTCCTTCATCAACTCCTGCAAGCCCGGCTCGAACAGCGGACAACCCGCGTCCTGAAGGATCTTCAGTTTCTTTGCATCTTTCTCGACGCCCCGCACGGTGTGGCCGATGCTCGCAAGGCATGTTGCCGTAACCAGACCGACGTATCCGCATCCAATCACTGTCACATCCATAGCAGTCACCTCGCAAGGGCCAAACTTCCTGGCCGCCCGCCAAGTCAATGAACAGCAGCATCATAGACTGCCGATCGCACAGCAGTCAGGGTGCAAAAGCCGCAAGTGCCAAGCCAATCTAGACTTGTACATCTGCGACTTCGGCTTACAGTGCTTCGTTCATGATTGGCCTTTGTCAAGCGTTCTCGGTGACGCCCTGTGGTGCCTTGGAGCGGGATGCCTCACACGCTGTCTCGGCGGTTTTCGGCTCCGGCCTGACCTCCAGAACAGCGCCGGGTTCCACTTGGGAAGGCATGGCTCCGGCATCTGCAGTGCCCAGAGGCTTGCGCGTGACCGTCTTCACACTCTCGTGCACCATGCCCATCTTATAGGCGGCGACGATGATGGAGCCGAAGACGACCAGGTAGATGGCCACTGCGTATCGCGTCCGGGTGAAGACAATCGCAGCGCCCAGCAGGCAGAAAATCAGGCTCAATCCGTAACTAATGACCACCGTTCGCTTTACGCTGAAACCACGCGCTACAAGCTGGTGGTGGAAATGGTACCTGTCAGGGCTGAATAGCGGCCGTCCGTTCACCCACCGTCGCACAAATGCCAGGGCAGTGTCCAACAAAGGCAATGAGAACATCACCATGGCTGCCAGGAACCATTTGAAATGGAACTCGGACGCGAACAGCACCGCCATCGTGGCGCAGCAGAAGCCCAGGAACATGCTCCCGGTATCGCCCATGAAGATGGAGGCCGGATTGAAATTGAACGGGACGAACCCCAGAACACCTCCAACGAGTGCCAGACCGAGCACGACACGCAGTGCGTCGCGGTTAGTGTTGACCGCACCCCCGTTCATGGCCAGGCTCACTGCCAGGAACAGGAAGCCGGCGGCCACCACCGCAGTCACCCCGCCGCAAAGGCCATCCAAGCCATCCATCAGGTTGGTTGCGTTGCAGCAAAGCACGACAACGCCGACAACAAAGATCGCACTCAGTGCGCCGATGAAGATCGGGTGATCGTGCGGCCATTGGCTGAGGAGTTCAGGTTGCGCAACCGGCCACCCCAGGTAGAGGCTGGTTCTGGCCAGGATCGGATGCAGGAACACCCAGGCTGACTGCCGTCCGATGCCGGCAGCAAGAAGGCACCCGGCTGCGAACACTTGGCCGAGTATCTTCTTGTATGGGCTAAGTCCCAGAATGTCGTCCCAGAGGCCCAGGAGGATGATCGCGCAGCCGCCGACGACGATGCCAAAGTGCACAGCGATGTGTCGGGCCATGCCTTCTTCAACCCGGTGAAGCGTTAGGAACTGGCTGGCGGCCAGTCCGCTCAGCCAGCCGAGGAAGACCGCGACGCCACCGAGGTAGGCAACGGGCGTGCGATGCATTTTGCGAATGCCATCTGGCTGATCGATGATGCCGTAGTGCATCGCGATGGAGCGCATTACCGGCGTAAAGATCAGGGAAACGATGTATGCGGCGTAAAAGACGTAAATGTAAGGAGAAACGACCGCGTCGGCGGAGAAAGTCTCCAGCCCGACCAGCACCTCGCTTGCCATGAGCCCATTCATAACTTGCGCCTTGATGCTCCCCTGTTCGTTCTGAGGGCAATACGGGCCCACCAACGTTGTGCGGGCCACCACCCAGGGACTTCATCTTTTTCGACCTGATTCAACTCTGTCTGTACCAGACACTTGCCCGCCTTGCTCGATACCCACGTTCCCGCAACGACCGCCCGCGCGCACATGGTTATCGGCTTAACACGGCTTGAATGCCTACCTTCGACCCGGCACAACTCCGGCTCAGACAGCGCGATCTCATCCGATATCAGGCGGACACGTCGTACCATACCCTTGTCTCGGACCAATCGCCAGAGCGTTTGCTACCAAATGGTTAGTGATTTGGTACGGAATTGCCTTGTTCGACTGTCCGAGATCGTTCGCTGGAATTCCTCTGCAGTTACGCTATTCTGCGTTCAGTTCGAGAGTTGCAGACCGCAGATGAAGATTGCATTGGCTGAATTCGAGCGATTGGCTCTTGAGCAGATCGACCTGCTCTACCGCGTGGCCCGCCGGCTGGCGGAAGATCCACTCTTGGCTGAGGATCTTGTGCAGGAAACCTATGTGCGGGCGTTGCGAGCCAAGGAGAGTTTCGACCTTAAGGGATATGGAATCAGGCCGTGGTTGATACGGATTCTTCACAATCTGCACATCACCCATAGGAAGCGTGAGGGGAGGCAGGCCGTGGCGTTAAGCGATGAGCAGCTTGAGGCGGTCGAGTCTTCGGGGGACGATGCCTTACCCATTGATTGGCATAGTTTTGAGGCAATGGACGAGCGGCTGGTGCAGGCGCTGGACGACCTGCCGGAGGAATACCGAACGGTCCTGGTCTTATGGGCCGTGGAAGATATGCCGTACCAGGAAATCGCGGATGCGCTGGATATACCGATTGGAACGGTCATGAGCCGTCTGCATCGAGCTCGGCGGCGTCTGGCGGAACGACTACGCGGATTGGCGGTTGAGCAGAGGATTATCCGGGAATAGCCGCTCGGTTCCAATGGGTTCTATACTCCTGTTGGAGAGATCGATTGCAGTGCGAGATGAAGCGCTGAACGGCAGACTGGCCGCATCGCCTGGTTTTTATGAGTACTGAACCGCTCTTTGATGATCCGGTATTGAAGGCGTCGCTCAAAGGTGCCTTGGGCGATGAGAAACCGCCTGCGGAGTTGCGTATGCGCCTGGCGCGGCTCATGGCGGAGTCAGAGAATGAACGGATAGCGCCATTGCGTATTGCGGGCGGCGGTGATGTAAGGGGCGGGCGGCCGTTCTGGCGCCGGTCGACCTGGGGATTGGCGCTGGCAGCCATGTTGGCGATTGTCGTGCTGGGAGCGCTGAGAGCACTTCTGTGGCCGGGCAGCGGGCAACTGCAGGCAGCCGGTCTGGATCGCGAAGTGGTCTTGGGGATGATCAAGTGCCATCAGGATTGCTGTGCACGTGGCGATCACCGCCATCCGGATACAGCGATGGATGTGCGGTTGCTTGCCCGGGAATTGGAGCAGAAGCTTCATGCCACGGTTCTGGCGGCCAATCTCAGCGAGGATGGGTGGGAGCTCTGCGGGGCTGACGTATGCCAAAGCTGCGGCAGGCAAAGCGCGCACCTTGTCTTCTCGCGGCGGGCCGCCCGGATGTCGGTCTTCTCGGTGCCGATAGCTATCCGTAGCCAGGTGGAGGAGGGGAAGGTATACGCCGAGTGCATTGATGGGTACATGGTTGCCGGATTTGTCAGGAACGGGATGGTCTATGGGATGGTGGGACACTGCCCGAACAAGAATCTGAAGCTGAGCGAGGTTGCCGACCTGATGCGGAAGCACCAGGGCGAACTGGTTTACGCGGCGGCGGCGAGCCTGTCTCTGATTGGACCCGACTATCACTGAAGGGGCGGCAAGTTGGACGGGCGTCCTCCGGCCTTTGTTTGGCGCTTATCATGGTTTAGGATAGCCCGCCTTATGGATGACCCCCGCAGCACACCTCCGCAGCCGGAGCCGATCGCCGAATCCAAACAGGCCCCTGCGCCCGCCAGGCCAGCGGTGCATCACAAAGAGAACATCAAGGAAACGATCGAGTCGATCCTGATCGCCTTCATCCTGGCGTTCGTTTTCCGGGCGTTCGTGGTCGAAGCATTCGTGATTCCATCGGGATCGATGGCGCCGACGCTCCTGGGAGCACACATGCGGCTGCGCTGCCAGGACTGCGGGTATGACTTCACAGTGAATTACCCCACGGATACCCACCGGGAAGATGTGAGCATCCCGTCGCTATCGGGGGCAGCGCTGTCAATGCACTGCCCGAATTGTGGCTACAAAGTCCAGAAGGAAGGACCAGATCCCGAGCAGCGCGCGTGGAACACGCCCGTTCACTATGGCGACCGCATTCTCGTTCTGAAGTACCTGTACCTGTTCCAGAACCCACAACGATGGGACGTGGTGGTTTTCAAGTCGCCGTATGATCCCAGCGGCAAATATGTGCAGAACTACATCAAGCGACTTGTCGGCAAACCGGGCGAGACGGTGATGTTGCTGGACGGGGACATCTACGTATGCCCAAACGAAAAGCGGGGCGCCCTGGATGGCATTCGCGGGTGGCCATGGCAGGTACAGACCAAGCCGCGCATCGTTCAAGATGCCCTATGGCGAATCGTTTACGACAACGATTACTACCCACAGAACACGGCGCAGCGTCAGCGCGACTGGAACCGATGGGTCAATCCGTGGCAACAGGCCGACGGATCTGGCTGGGAAACAGGAGGCGAAGACGGGCCGGGCAGGGTGTTCGCGTTCAGCAACCTGAACGGCGCGGGGATGCTTCGCTTTAATAAGGACGCCAACCGCGGCACCTATCCATTGACGGATTGGCTGCCTTACAGCGAGACGATGGTGGCGGGGCTAAACGAGCGAGGCACAGCGCAATCGAACTACGAAGCGGAAGCGTACAGCGATACTTCCCGTGAGACGATTCCCCACTGGTACGTCAGCGACCTGAAGGTCCAATTCTCGTATGAGAGACGGCAGGGTGATGGCCCGGTGCGGGCGTCGCTGACCAAGCTGGGCCACCGCTTCGTGGCGGAGGTGTATCCGACCAAAGTGAGAATGCTCTCCATCCCACCGTCAGGCGACGGCAAGGAATGGAACGTGGATATGAAACTGGATTCCGGACCAACGCAGGTGGAATTCAGCAGCGTCGACTACCAGGTGACGCTGAGAGTGAACGGACGCGATGTGATTCAAACTCGGCCCGAGGACTATGGGCCGAACGTCGAGGATGTGCTGGATCGACATCACCGGCGTCAAAGCGCTGCATCGGCGAGGTCGGCAGAAGCAATCCGAGCGGCCTTTCCACCGCCGACGGTCGAGTTGGGCGCCGAGCGCCAGGTGTGCACGATATCGCACCTGAGCCTGTGGCGCGACATCTACTACACCCCCGCAATGGGCCGCAGTTACAGCGACGGGCTGAAGCATGGTGGCCCTGAGAGTCCGATCACGCTGAAGCGACGCGGCGAAACCGGGGACCTCCGCGGCGAGAGGACTGACAACGAGTATTTCGTCCTGGGCGATAATTCCATCCTGAGCGGCGATGCGCGGGGATGGACGGATGACGTGGACCTTCGCGAGGGAGAAGACCTTTATGTGGAATCGGGCCGCGTGCCCGAACGGTTCATGCTGGGCAAGGCATTCTTCGTATACTGGCCGGCCGGGTTCAGGCCGCTGTCGGAGAGCATGCCGGGCATCGTGCCCAACTTCGGCAAGATGCGGTTCATCCACTGATGCACATGTTCAAGGCACTGCGGCACGGGGCGCGGCATCGGCGGACAGGTCGCCAATGACGAACTGAATTCCCGCCAGGATGTGCTTCAGGAACAGCTCATTCCAATAGCTTTCGGCTGCGTGGCCGACAGTGGTGTAGAACACACGGCCCTGGCCGAACTGCCGCACCCATGAGATGGCGTAGTCCTTGTCCGGCCGCTTGCCGGGGTCAGGCATCCGGCTCAGATCCAGGCTGAGCAGGATGCGCAGGTCCTTGCGCGAGTGCGGCTCGCGGAAAATGTAGATCTCATCGTTGATGCGCCAGGGCTTGCCCTGGAAGCATGCGTTGACGGGGTGGGTGGGCTCCTCGTTGCGGATCGTCACATCCTGAAAGATGTGCGCCTGGTAATAACCGCCCATCATCTGGCCGTATTCCTGCCAGTTCTGGAAGGCGGCCGTTGCGGCGTGGATACCGACGATGCCCTTTCCACCACGGACAAACTCCAGGATGCTCTGCTTCACTGCGGCGTCGAGCTTCCTGGCGGCGGTTTGCTGGTCGGAGTCCAGCCGGGCGAAATCATCGGGGAGGAAGGGATCCTGCTCATGGATGTTGTTCATGACCAGGGCGTCGAACTGCGCGAGCCTGTCGGCGATGAGCAGACGAGGGTCATCGCTGATGATGGCCTCGAATGCGCCGGGTTTCTTCGCGAGAGCCTCGAGCGCCTTTTCGGCCAGTGCGTTGGGCTCGTGAGCCCATGCATGGCCCCAGACCAGGATTTTGCGTTTCCTGGCCGGTCTGCCGGGGGCAGTTTTCGGGGCGGCGGCTTCGACTCGGGCGATCTGTTCGGCGGTGGGTTCGGCGAGCCGTTTGGCCTTCATCCTGGCAGCGCGAACGTCGGGCGGCGTGGGGCCGATCGGGCGGCGGGTGGGCCGGTCAGCGCGGGGTGCCGTGGGCGCATCGAGATCTCCGGCCGCGAACTGCACGGCGTCGAGGTACATCTGAAGCAGCGGGGCGTGCCAGAACAGCTCGGTCCGGTGGCCGAAGGATGTGTAGTAGACGCGGCCCTTGCCGTGGGTTTTGACCCAGGTGAGGGCGAAGTCATTGTCGGGGCGGTTGATCCACTTGACGCCCATGTTGGTGCGCTCGGTGTCGAGCGAAAGCAGCACGCGCACCTTGGCCCGGTCGTACGGGTCGCCGTACTGGTAGATTTCGTCCGCCAGGCGAAAGCCCTTCCCGCCAACGCCAGCCAGAAGGGGATTGCCGGCCTCTTCGACCGTGACCGCCACCTCTTCGTTCCAGGGATGGCCGGTGAATGTCCCGCCGATGAGGTCCTTGAACTGCGGCCACTGACGGTTGGCGGCGATGGCGAAATGGACGGCGACGATCCCGCCGCCGGCTTCGACGTAATCCATCAGGCTCTTGCGCAGCGCCTGTTCGACCGCCGCCTTGTCGTTGCCGAGCTTCTGGAACTCGGACCTGGCCATGTCGGCGTCGGTGGGGGTGATCCACGCGCCGGAGCTGTTGTTCATGACGATCGCATCGAACTGGTGGAGGTTCCGCGGCAGGTACATCGCCAGGTCGTCGCTGACGATGGGCGTATACGCAGCGGATTTCCGGCCAATGATCTCGAACGCGGCCGAGCCATAGGGGATGCAGTAGCCCTGGTGGGGGTCTTTTTCCATGAGGTGCGCGGGGGTGTTCCAGATCAGCACGCGGCGACGCTTCTTCGGCTGGACCTGGGGCTTTGCGGGTGCGGCCTGCTCGATCTGCCTGGCGCGGTGCGGTGGGATCTGTTCGATGGCCCAGGCGCGACAGCCCAGGAGGATCATAGCGACGATGAACCCGATGAGTCCTGTCTTCATACTTCGCTCCGTCAGGGCTTGCGGCGAATCTTGTTGCTGGGCGTGGCGTCGGCCTTCAGGTCTCCCAAGGCGTATTGAAACCCGGCCAGAAAGTGCTCGAGCACGGGGGCGTTCCAGAAGATGTGGGCGTTGTGCCCAAGCGAAGAGTAGAACACCCGGCCATTGCCGTGCTGGCGAATCCAGCTCATGGCGAAATCCTTGTCTTTGGCTCGCTCGGGCAGGAATCGGCGGGTGGGGCTCATGTCGGTGCGTTCGATGTCGATGCTGAGCAGCACGCGCAGTCTGTCGCGCGAATAGGGGTGCTGAAACTGGAAAACTTCGTCGGCGATCTGGAAAGACCTGCCCTTGAAAGCGGCGTTGATGGGGTGGTTGGGATCGTCTGGCTTGAGGGTGATGGTTTCGTCGGGCCGCCAGGGATGGCCGCCGTTCTCGTAGCCGCCGAGCATCTCACCAAAGGCCGGCCATTGGTCGTATTTGGGCCACTGGCAGAACGTGGCGGCGGCCGCATGGATGCCGATGAGCCCTTTGCCATTGTTGACGAAGCTCAGCAGGGACTGGCGGAGCTCAGGGTCGTCGAACAGCACGCCGACGGTGTTGTTGAAGCAGATCGCATCAAACTGCTTGAGGTTTTCCGGCCGGAAGATGGCGATGTCGTTGCTGAAGACGGCTTGGTATGCTCCGGTCCTGCGGCCCATCAGCTCAATGGCGTAATTGCCATAAGGGATGGATGGATGGCCGCCGGAGGGCTTGCCATCGCGCATGTTGAGGGTGACGACCAGGAGCTTTCGCGGCTTTTGCGGAACCGCGGCGGGTGTGGCGGGAATTGCCTGCTCGATCTTCTGCCTGTCGGCGGGGGACATTTCCGCGGCGATGGCCGGACGGATCAGGCAGGCGACCGTGAACAGGGCGGAGGCGAGTTTGACAGGGTTCATGGGTTCCTCTTGCCGCTCCCGCGGGCTCAGGCCCGCCAGGTTCGGCTGCGCTGCTGGGCGGCCCGGATGGCATTGGTGGCGAACTGCACATCCTCGGCGATCTGGAAATCGAACATGCCGACGCAGATGAAATCGGCGCCGTTGTTGAAGGCGTAGGGGAAGCCATCCTTGGGATGAATCGCGCCGGCGCCGAGCACTTTGTACGCGATCCAGGGGCGGGTAACCTTCGCCATCACCTCTTTGGTCTTCTCCGGCTCTTCATCCCAGACGTTGTCGTGCTTGGTGGGGTGCTCGGCCGACCAGTACTTGCGACTGTTGAAAGTTTTCATGTAGAAGTCGGGCTTGAGGCCGGCCTCTTCGCAGGCGACCGGGACGGCGACAAGGTGCCCGGCGATTCCGGCGACAGCTTTGTTCTGGCGGATCATGTCGAGGGCTTTGCCGAGGACATCGACCTTCTTCGACTGGGCGCAGAAATCGCCCACACCGCCGTGGGTGTAGACGGCGGCCGCGCCGTTGTCGATGGCAATCCGAATGTCGGAGAAATCCTGCTCATTGATGGCGGCCTGGGCGATCCATTGGATCTTGCCGCCGCGGTCCTTGCGATAGTTGCGCAGGATGCGGATGGTGTCGTGGTCAACGCGGAGGATGGCGGTGTTGATGCCCATCGACTCGCATTGCTGGAGCGTGTCGTGGACTTTCTCATCCGTGAAGTACTGCTTGAGGAGCCTGGAGACGTAGATTAGGTCGCGGCTGTGAGCGAAGCCGGAGATGAGATTGCCGCCGCAGATCATCCGGCTGATGGTCAGGCTGCCGATTCTGCCGGCCGGAAAGGCCTTCGGGCTGGCGCTGGATGACGCGGGGGCCTTGGCCGGCTCCTGCGCCAGAAGGGCTTGTTCTTCGAAGCTCAGGGCGGCGAACGCCAGCGATGAGGCGGCCAGGGATGTCTGCAGGAACTGGCGGCGGTTGATGCTTTGGAAATCCGTTGACATGGCTCAAGTCTCCAGGACAGACGGGCCGGACGCCGGGCAATGTAACCGCGGCCACGAGCGGGGAGCAAGACTGCGGCCTGGGCGGGGCGGCACGCGTGCCGCCAATTGTGATACACCGCAGCGGCGGCCGCGCTCTATCCCAGTACATCAAGCGAAAAAAAGAACCCGGGCCTGGTGGG
>CAZMXI010000173.1:0-10287 GCA_964570205.1 uncultured Tepidisphaeraceae bacterium | reverse complement strand
TGCTGCGTCTGACAACTCCGGCAATCTCGGTCGCCTTCCCGCAAACCTGCTTGCCCTTGCCGACGACGAAGTCTTCACGTGCTGTGGTTCTTGTCCATTCACAAGCAGTCCAGCGCACGCGACGAATCTCGTGCCACGGCAGCCGCACCACACAAGCCCGCCAGCCCGGCGCGCAAATCCGCAGTTACTTGACCTCGACCGATTGCCCGCCCTTCCTCGCCGATTCGTACATGGCCAGCACGATCGCCACCGCCTTGCGCGCCTCCGAGCCGGCGGTCTCGGCATCTCGCCCCTCATCCCACGCGTCAAGGATCGCCTGAATGTTCTTCAGGTGAAGGTCCTTCGCGACATCGCTGGCGCTGGCGCCCCCGCCAGTGGTCGTCGCCTTGGCCATGCCCAGCTTCGCGAGCATCTGTTCGCCCCCTTCCTGCTGGATCTTCTCCCGGATGCGGTCCGGAACGGGCGGCGCATACTTCTCCAGAAGTTCCACATCCGCCGGCCGCTCCTCGCGGAAGCGGAAGTACTTCAGACCGTTCTCCGACACCGCGGTTCCGTTCTCGCCGCCAATCTCGATGCGCACCGGGAGGCCCGGATACATCGCTGTCGTTCCCATGATCGTACCGAATGCCCCGTTTTCAAATTGCACCGCGCAACTGAGCGTATCCTCGACTTCGATCTCCCGATGAATCCGGCTCGATGCGTAAGCGCTGACGCTCCTTACCGGCCCGACGATCCATTGCAGCAGATCGATCGCGTGCACTGACTGATTCATGATCGCCCCTCCGCCGTCCAGACGCCATGTGCCGCGCCAGCCGCCGTCGCGATAGTACTGGTCAGGTCGGTACCAGGGTGTGAAGCACCCAGCCCAGGCAAGGCGGCCAAAGCGTCCCTCCGCCACCGCATCCCGAAGGGCACGATTCGCGGAGTTCCAGCGGTTCTGGAAGATGCCGGCAAGCCTGACTCCAAATCGCTTTGCGGCCTCGACCATCCGGTCAATTCGCCCCAGTTCAATCTCCATCGGCTTTTCGCAGATGACATTTTTCCCCGCCTCCATGGCCGTTATCGCCGGCCCCATGTGATCGCCGCTCGGCGTACAGAGGTGCACCACATCGATCTGTTCGCGCTGGAGCATCTCGCCCTGGCTGGCGTACACCGGAATCCCGGCCAGATGGTTTCTACTCAGCGCAGCTCTGGCCCGTTCTGGCACCGCATCACACACCGCGACCAGTGTCGCATTCGCCACCTGCGGAATCACCCGCACATGCCAGTCGCCAACAAGGCCCGTTCCGACCACGGCACACCGCCACTGCTTGCCCATCGCTAGAACTCCCATGTGCTTGACAAGTGGCGGAATGTAAGACAATTTCCGGCGGCGAACAAGACAGCGCCGGCCGCGCCACCGCCCCACTGCCATCCTCTCCCGCCCGCGGCCGCCTCACCTCACACCCGGATCGCCCTTGCCCCATTTGTACGCCATTGGATCAAACGCCCGGAATGTATCCCTGTTGGAGTACTTTTTGCTCACCTGCATAACCCGGTTGAGATATGCCGTGAAGTCCGGATTGTTGCTGATCCGACTGAACGGCTCGAAGCCAACCACAACATACCACTTGGCGTGCGCCGCCGACAGCCGCGCCAGACGCTGCTCGATGCTGGCATCGATGCCGCTTCGCTTCAGCGCGGCCAGGGCACCTTCGGCCATGTCCTTCTCCGGATAGCTCTGGATAATCACGTAGTTGTAGCCTTCGCGGCGGACCCGCTCCGCCGGATTCGTCGTCCCGGATTGACCTTCCCCGCCTCCAGCGTCGCGCACCGCCGGATCATCATCCCGTGGCAGCACGCGCGTGGGTGGCAGGTCTTCCAACACACCCCGCTCGATCGGCCCATCCTGGATCTCCGGCGTTGTCCTGCCCGCATAAGCCGTTCGTGGCGTCAGTCCGCTCTTCTGCCCCGCCAGATACGCCAGCGCAACCACCGTCAGCACCGCCACCGCGATGGTCGCGGCGGCCGTGTAAGTCAGTTGCAGGTTGACCAAACGGCGATCGCGATCGATCGCCATGCCTGTTTGCACCGCGTTATCATCGCTTATGGGACCAGGCCCCCTGGGGACCGGACCCGCTGGGGCATCGATCGCGCCGGGCGATGAACGCGGGAGGCCGGTCATCGCCTCGCCGGCCCTAAAACGAGACCAAAGTCCCCGCCAGAAACCGCGTGGCTTCTGGTCGTAACGCTTGCCTCGAAGAATCACTTCGAACAGTGCGGCGGAATGTCTGCCCTTGGCCATCCGTGACCTCGTTTCTCGCCGCCCGTCGTTCCGGTCTGGCCGGATCTAGAACGGTTTCCACGGCGATTATCGGACGACGCTCCGCATCGCCCGCAGTCCTCCGCGCCAGAAGGCGCTGCCTGCCCCACTCGGTCAAAGCATGCCGGTTTCTGCGAAAGGCATACCATGTGCAGATTACGCTTCAGACGCTCCGACGTCAAGCCGATCCTGATCGTGGCGAAACGCGCTTACGACGCGTTTTCGCCGCGCCGGCCCGGACTTGTATGGATCACTCCGGCGCGTCTTAGCGGCGAGGGCTCATGGAACGGCCGATCCTCAATCCTATCTTTCTCGATCCGGATCAGCCGCCGAGGCGACCCAGCCTCTGGCGCAAGCTGCTGGTCATCCCGCGCCTGCTCGCCGTCATCCTGTTCATGGATCTGCTGTTCTGGCGCCGCAGCAGCTTCAAGGTCGAAGAAGGTTCCACGCTCCACCGCATTGCCCGGGCGGTCGCCTACAGGCTGATCTTCGTTCCGCTTTCTCTCGTGCTGCTGACCATCGGCCTGCTTGCAGTCCTGATCTACGTCGGCACCCACCCCCCACGCCTGAACGTCCAGTCCAGCCCCCTTGCCGGAGGCCACTTCTACGACCCCGTCAGCTTCAACGCCCAGGACGGAGTCCTCCTTGAAGGGTGGCTCATCCACGCTGTCGATGCCCGGACGATCCTCGAGAACAAGAACAAGATCCTCAACCGGAAATTCCCCGCTGTTGTGCTTGTCCACGACCAGGGCTGGAATCGCAGCCAGATGCTTCCCCTGGTCCAGCCGTTGCACAAGGAAGGCTATACCATCCTGCTGATCTCCCTCCGAAGCAACAGTTCCGCGGGCGCGGCGACCACCTTCGGCCTGCGCGAGGCCAGGGATGTCGAGGCCGCCGTCGAACTGCTCCGCCGCCGTCCAGGCGTCGATCCACACCGCATTGCCGTCATCGGCGTTGGCACCGGCGCCAATGCCTCGCTCCTGGCCACCCTCGCCGACTGCAAGATCGCTGCCCTGGTCCTCGATCGCCCCATCACCAGCAGCCAGGATATGGTCGCCCGCAATCTCCTGCCGCGACAGCCATGGCTCAACTGGCTCATGCCGATCAGCAAGTGGGGCTTTGAAATGGCCTATCGCGTCGATGCGGACGAGCTCGATCTGCATCGTCACAGCGAAGCCATGGCTAACCTCCCGATTCTCTTGTTCGACGACCACGCCGCTCCCGTTACTGTCTTCGAGCGCCGCGGCCTCAAACAGGCGATCACCTTCCTGAGCAAGCACCTCCATGACGGTGACGCCACTGCCGGCATCAGCGCGGCCAGGTGATTGTCGCCGCGATGCGCGGTGGGTATTCTCAAAGAGGTGGGTGAGCTCGCAACCATACTTCAGCAGTCGCCTTCGCCGCAGGGGCGCACTTCTCTGCCAAGCCGCGATATGTCGCAGGTGCTGATTCGCCGCCCCCTCCTGTCCGTGGCGGGTCTCCTCATCCTCGGCATCGCCGTCCACCGTTTCCCGCCGCACCGTCCAGGCGTCTATCTCGCCATCGCCGCGGTGGCGGTATTCATCGGCGGTCTCTGGCGTCATCGCATCGTCAGAACCCTCTGCATCGCAGGCGCTGTGCCGCTGTCCGGCCTCGCGCTCGCGCAGATCGATCGCTTCGCCTACCCGGCGGAACACATCGGCCTCCTCGCCGCCGAAGAGCCACGCCTGGCACACCTTCACGTGCGGGTCACCACCGCACCCCGCATTGTCGACCGTACGCCAGGTTCCCATCGCCCGTCGCCCCGACAGATCATGCAGGCTGACGTCCAGGCCATCCTCACCACCCATGGCTGGCAGCGCGTATCCGGCCAGATTCTTCTCCATGTCATGGAGCCCATCGACCACCTGGCCCACGGTGATCAGATCCAAATTCTCGGCTGGCTCAGCCGCCCCAATCCCGCCATGAATCCCGGCCAGTTCGATTGGTCCGCGCACTACCGCCGTGATCGCATCCTCGCCTCAGTCGCCATACCCCACGCGGGCAACGTCACCGTGGTCAGCCACCCTGGCCCCGACTGGTTGACTCGGATTCGCCTCGCCGCGCGCAAGGCGCTCGCCGCCGGCTTCGACGAGAACGATGTCAACCACGCCCTGCTCCGGGCCCTGGTCCTGGGCGATGCCGACCCACAACTCCGCGACATCCAGGACCTGTTCATGCGCACCGGCACCAGCCATCACCTGGCCATCTCCGGCATGCACATCGCCATGCTCGGACTGTTCGTTTTCGGCATCTGTCGCCTGTTGTTCATCGCCCCCAGGCCGGCCGTGTGGACCGGACTGACTCTCGTCATCCTCTACGCCCTGGTCGTCCTGCCCTCGCCACCAGTCATCCGCTCGGTCCTGCTCTGCATCGCCTTCGCGGCCGGCGTGCTCTCGCGCAGGAGCATCGATGGCATCCAATTGCTCTCGGCCAGCGCTTTCGCCATGCTCATCTACCGGCCGCTGGAAATTTACGGCGCCGGCTTTCAGCTCTCGTTTGTCACCGTGCTGGGGTTGATGCTCTTCACCACGCCCGTTATGCGTTGGATCGATTCTTTCGCCGATCCCCACGCCAGGATCGCCCGCCAGGTCCGCCCTCCCACCGGACTCCATCGCCTCGCACTGGTCTTTGGCCGACGGCTGCTCCAGGCATGCGTTGCTGGCGCTGCCGCCTGGTTCGTCTCGATGCCCCTTGTCTCCTGGCACTTCAACCAGCTCAACCCCTGGGCCATCCTCGCCAGCCTGCTGCTCGCCATCCCTGTCATGGCCGCCCTTGCATTCGGGCTGCTCAAGATCGCGATGAGCCTTATCTTCCCCACCGTCCCGTTCCTTGCGAACATCGCCGCCTGGCCCGTCATGCTCATGCGATGGTCGCTCGACGCATTGGACCATCTTCCCGGCAGCGACTGGCCCATGCCCCAGCCCTGCGCATGGCGTCTCTTCCTCTGTTATGGCCTGCTCCTCCTGCCTCTTGTGCCCATCGCCTGGAGCCGGCTCCGCCTGATCACGAGACTCGCCCCCATCGCCTGCCTTCTCGTCATCCTGCCGCTGGGTGCCGCATCCGGTTCGCCCAACACTCGCCTCGTGCTCCTTTCCGTCGGCGCTGGACAGTGCGCCGTCCTGCACCTGCCTTCCGGCAAGACCATCGTGATCGACGCCGGCTCGGCAACCATCCCAGACGCCTATCGCACCATCCTTCACCCCTATCTCAAGCATATGGCCATCAGCAAGGTCGATGCCCTTTTCATCAGCCACGCCAACCTTGATCACTACAATGCTGCGCCCGGCCTGCTTTCCAACTACGCCGTCGATCGCCTATACCTGTCGCCGACCTTCGCCTTACGCGCTGCCGACGGCTCTGCCGCCTCTGTCCTCGACGTCGCCAGGAACCACAATATCCCAATCGAAGTCGTTCACGCCGGCCAGTCCATCGGCCTCGATGCCACGACGGCTATCGACATCCTCTGGCCGCCCCAGAGCGCCGACAGCCTTGACCCCAACGAATCGTCTCTGGTTCTCAGGATCACCGCCTGCGGCCGGTCCATCCTTCTTCCCGGGGATATTCAGGAAAGAGCTCAATCCGCCCTGCTTCGTGGGCAGATTATTCCCTGCGATGTTCTCGTCGCCCCCCACCACGGCGGCATGGAAAAGACCACGGCGAAATTTCTCGCCGCTTGCTCACCCAGGACCATCCTCAGTTCCAACTCGGGCAGACTCTCTCAGAAGCAGCGAGCCTTCGATTGCTTGCTCGGTCCCGCCAGTACGCTTCATCGCACTCACATCTGTGGCGCTATCGAAATCACCGTTTCACCCACCTGCGTCCTTCAAACGACCTGCTTCCGCCCTGAAAGCGACTGACTACACCGGGGCATCCGCTTCCAAAACCGGAACCCCGCCGGCACCACCGCATTGCGCGTGCCACGAACAGCGAGTCAGATCTTCTCCTCGCCCGCAACCGTCGGGGGCTCCAGAGTGTATCTGCCCTGCCCGTAACGCCGCACCGTCGGCGAGATCATCGTCTCCACCGTGGGCGGCAGCTCGTTAGGGTCCGGGCGGCCCTCCAGCAGTTCGTACATGAACCGCCGGAACGCCGCCGGACCGCTCAGTCTATGTTGCGCGTGCGTCGCACCATCACCAACCTTGATCGTGATCAGGTTGTGCACATCCAGCCGAAACATCGTTTCGTCCGTCTGGTCGTCCCCCGCCGTCAGCACCAAGTCATAATCGGCATTTTCCAGCAGCCGCATCACGGCCGCCCCCTTGCCCACCTCCGTTGCCGTCACCTCCACGATCTTCCGACCATGTCGCACCAGGATCGGCTCATTCGACATCATCGACGCCAACTCATCCACAAGCTGGTTGGCCTTCCAGCGTCCGAATTCCGGATCGGCCTTGCGATAATGCCACACCAGGCTGGTGCGTTTTTCCTCGACGAAACTGCCCGGAGTGGATTCTTCGTACTGGCGCAGAATCCGGTGGATTCCCGGTTTCCAGGCGTAATCGATGTTGCGGTCAAGCTGTTCCCATGCCTGCTGACCCACCCGCCGCAAGCTCGCGCCGTGCTCGCCGACGAGGGCGAAGGGGTATTGGCCCATGAACGCCTCAAGGTCCGCCGGCTTCCGCCCGGAGATGATCGTTACGTCCAGCCCATCGACTCCCGACAGCGCGTCCAGCAGCCGGGTCACTGCGGGGCTTGGCCGCGCCGCCATCGGATCTCGCTCGAATTCCCGCAGCGTTCCGTCATAATCCAGGAACAGCGCCACCCGCCGCCCCACTGTGATCGCTTCCCGCAGCCGCCGCTTCACGCTAATGATGTCCGCCACATCGTCCATCGTCGGCCGAAGCTCATCCAGATCATCGATGAACGACCTCGCCCAGTTCTGCGCATCGAATTGCATCACCCGCTCGCGCATCGGGCCCATCAACCTCGCCCGCTCCGCGGGGGTCATCCGCAGAGCCTGTTCCAGCGCCTCGGCCACTGCCTTCGTGTCGTATGGATTGACGATCACCGCGTTAAACAGTTCCTGGGCTGCACCGGCAAACTCGCTAAGCACCAGCGATCCGGGATCCTCTTTCTGGCACGCCACGTACTCCTTGGCCACGAGGTTCATGCCGTCAATCAACGGCGTGACCAGGCCCACTTCGGCAAACGCGTACAGCGCACACAGTTCCGTGAAACTGACCGACCCGTGAATGAAGTGGATCGGTATGTTCGACAGCGTCGCGTGCTTCCCGTTCAGACGTCCGATCTGCCGCTGAACCTCATCCAGCAGGTCCTTGTATTCTCCCACGCTCTCCCGTGACGGAACGCTGATGAAGATGAACTTAATGCTGTCACGATCCGGCCAGCGCGACAGAAACAAGTCGATTGCATCCAATCGATGCAGCAGACCTTTGGTGTAATCCAGTCGCTCCACCGACAGGATCACCCGCTTGTCGCCGTGCGCCTCCACCGTCTTGCGGATTTGCTCCGCGTGCTCCACCGTAGCGAGCTGTTCCTCAAATTTGCCGGCATTGATCCCGATCGGATACACACCCAGCCGCGTCATCTGTTCGCCATGCCGGATGCGGTCGATCTCGCTGTCAAGGCCCATCAACCGGAGTACGGCGCTGCGGAAGTGCCGCATGTATCCGAAGGTATGGAAGCCGATCAGGTCCGCCCCCAGCAGCCCGCTCAGCAATTCCAGCCGCTTGGGATGACACCGGAATATCTCGTAGCTCGGGAAAGGCGTATGCAGAAAGAACCCGATCCGCAGACTGGGCCGGGCCGCCCGCAGCATGGCCGGGAGCAGCATCAGGTGATAATCGTGCACCCAGACCAAATCATCATTCCCCGCCACGGCCAGAATCTTCTCGGCGAAGCGTGCATTGACATCGCGATAGGCGTCCCACCACTGCGGCTCGTAGCGCATCTTGCTCGGCATGTAGTGCAGTAGCGGCCAGATGCTCGAATTTGACACCCCCTCGTAGAACCCGCCCGCCTCGTCGGCCGAAATGAACACCGGCGCACACCCGTGCTGCTCCTTCAGCACCCGCTCCACGTCGCCCTTTCGCTCCGGCGGTACATCCGTGCCGGGCCAGCCGATCCACTGTAGGTCATAACGATCGCGCGATAGTCCTTCCAGCGCCGCCACTAGCCCGCCGGATGCTGGTTGCACTGTCTCCCCCACCACCACCGGCAGCCGATTCGACACATTGATCAGGTTCTGCTTCATTTTGCACCCTTCGTCGAGTCCAGCCGGTCGGGACCGCCCCTTCGCATAAGCTCCCGATACACGATTCTTGGCCCTCTGTCGCCACCCCGGCCACTTTTTTCCCCGTTTTTTGTTGATTCCACCTCGCTCGACTCGCGGATGGCGCTCGCCTCAAAAACGCTCCTGCGCAGTCTCCACCGACTTAAGCAACGCCTTGGCCTTGCTCATGGTCTCCTCGTATTCCATGGCGGGGATGGAGTCGGCGACTATGCCGGCTCCGCTCTGGACGTCGTAAGTGCCTTCCTTGTAGACGATGGTGCGGAGGGCGATGCACATGTCCATGTTGCCGGCGAAGTCGAGGTAGCCGACAGCGCCGCCGTAGGGGCCGCGGCGGGTGGGCTCGAGCTCATCGATGATCTGCATGGCGCGGATCTTGGGCGCGCCGCTGACCGTCCCCACCGGGAGCGAAACGCGCAGGGCATCCAGGGCGGTGCAGCCGGCCTCCAGTTCGCCGGTGACGTTCGTCGTGATGTGCATGACGTGGCTGTAGCGTTCCACCGCCATCACGTCGCTGATCTGCACGGTTCCGACCTTCGCCACGCGGCCGATGTCGTTGCGGTGCAGGTCCACCAGCATGATGTGCTCAGCTCGCTCCTTGGGATCGGCCAGGAGTTCCTGTTCAAGCCGTTTGTCTTCCTCGGGGGTGGCGCCTCGCTTGCGCGTGCCGGCGAGGGGGCGGCTGGTGACCTTGCGGTCCATGACGCGGCACAGGATCTCGGGGCTGGCGCCGATGAGGGTGCATGGCGGGGTCTTCAGATAGAACATGAACGGCGAGGGGTTGATGATGCGCAGGGCGCGGTAGACATCGAAGGGGTCGGCGGGGCTCATGACGCGGAGGCGCTGGCTGGGGACGAACTGGAAGATGTCGCCTGCCTTGATGTACTCCTTGCCCTGCTCGATGGCGCGCTCGAACTGCTCGCGGGTGAAGTTGCTGGCGAACTTGAGATTGACGCCGCCGCGGGTGTCGATCTCGCCGAGGCGGCTGCGGGGCGGCTGCTGGAGGCGGGCGACGAGGTTGTCGATGCGAACGCAGGCAGCCCGATAGGCGAACTCGGGTTTTTCTTCGCTGAGGTCGGCGTGGGCGATGACTTTGATGGTCTTGTCGACCTGGTCGAAGATCACCAGGGTGTCGTAGAGGCCGAAGTGCAGGTCGGGCAGCATCCGGTCGTCGGCCGGGGGCTTGGGAAGCTTCTCGCCCTCGTAGTATCGGATGGTGTCGTAGCCGGCATAGCCGATGAGGCCGCCGGTGAGCGCGGGCAGGTTGGGGTTGCGATGGTAGGTTTTGGTGCCGAGCATCCGGCCGAGGTCGGCCAGGGGGTCAGCGGTGTCGAACCGCTGCACATCGCCCGGCCGGCCATCGGCAAACGTCTGGATGCTGGCGTGGCCATCCTTGACCTGATAGATGAGCCTTGGGCCGGCCGCAATGAAACTGTATCGCCCGATGTTCTCGTTGCCGACGACGCTTTCAAGGAGCATGGCGTGGTCGTCGGTGCCGAGCAGTTCGAAGGCAGTGACGGGCGTCAGGTGATCGGAGAGGAGCTGGCGATAGACCGGGACGAGCTGGGCCTGCCCCGCGGCCGCCCGGAACGTGTCAAAATCGGGGAAATACCGAGCCATAGGGGATTAGATTCTAACCGGGAATCAGGTGGAACCCCAGGGGTCCACGACCGTCGTTGCAGGCCGGCTCTGGCCGATAACAGGGTATAGGGAA
>CAZMXI010000172.1:8454-10434 GCA_964570205.1 uncultured Tepidisphaeraceae bacterium | reverse complement strand
CTCACCGTTGCCAACAACGATCTGCAGCACATGGACCGGCTTGAGGCGCTGCGCAAGCAGTGGCGCAGGCAGGCGGAGATGATCGACCGGCTGGGGCTGCACGTCGAGTCTTCCCGGCTGGTGGCGCAACTGGCGGCGGCAGTCCCGGAGTCGGTCTCCCTCATTGCGCTGGACCTGAAGGTGGAGGAAGCGCCGGCCCAGCTTTCCGGCGCCGCGCGCGCTGCGATCAAGGATCCGGCCAGCGCCCCCCTGGAGCGGAGGCTGCGCGTGACGATCGAGGGCGTTGCGCCCAGCGGCGGCGAACTTGCGACCCTGCTGACGGAACTGAACAAGGCGGTTGTCTTTGAGCAGGTGACGCCGACGTATGTGCGGGACCGCCATGAGAACGACCGGATCCTCCGTCAATTCGGCATCAGTTTCATTGTGGATTTAGGCACGACTGGGGGTAACGGATGAAACGACCCCTTCAGGAGCAAATCGGGATCTGGTCGCGCGTGCAATGGGCGATGGGGATCATCGTGCTGGTCGGTGCCGCGGCCTTCTACCTTTTGGCGTACAGGCCCGCGGCGCAGCGCCTGGCCGCCGCGAATCTTGACATTGACACGAAGCAGCGTGCGCTGGCCCAGAGCAGGGAGAAGGCCAGAGACCTGCCGATTCTGGACCGGGAGGTCAAGGATCTTCAGAAGCAGGTGCACGCCCGCGGCAAACTCTTCCCCAGACAGCCTGACCTGGGACCGTTCATCCGGGACCTGACCGGCATCAGCCGGCAACTGGCCCTGCGCGACTGGAAGTACGAGCACGGACTGCCGAAGCGGGGCAAGGCGTATTACGAACTGCCGATCGACATGAAGTTCGAGTCGGATTTCGTGAGCCTGGCATCGTTCCTGAAGCATGTGGAGGGGTTTGAGCGTATGACGCGGGTGCAGAGGTTGACGGTCAAGAGCAAGGACACCGTCCGCGGCGACGTGACTGTTCAGATGGCGATGAACATCTACTTCGCGGAGGAGTGATGGCGAGCCCGGCTGGATATAGCGCGTGGAGGCGGTTCGTCCTGCAGGCCAGGACCGAGCCACGAAAGGCCGCCGTCATGGTTGTGCTGGTGACGGCCATGGTGTTTGCCTGGGTTCGCCTGCTGGGACGCGGCTCCAGACCCGCGCCGGCGGCCGCCAGCGCCAGGCCGGCCGCGGCGTCTGCGGCGGCAAGAGTGCCGACGCAGGTGATAGGCCGCACCGGAGTTGCGCTGCGGCAATGGATGGAACGTCCGATACCGATGACCGCGAGGAACCTGTTTGCAGTGAAGTTCGACGTCTTCCCTCTGTCGGGAGAGCCACAGGTCGAGGATGACCAGCAGGGATTCTGGGACGAGTTGAAAAAGTCGCAGCGTGCGCGAGCCGATCAGGAGAAGGCAAGGCAGCGTCTAGAGGCGGATATCCGCGATCAGGCTGCCAGGCTCGAGTTGACCGGGACGTTCACGATGAACGGGATGCGCAAAGCGCTGGTTAACGGGACTCTGGCGGGCGAAGGCGACGCGGTTGGCGGTTTTCGCGTCTTGCGCGTGGACGCCAAGCGCATCGTTGTTGAACGAGATGGCGTGGTGCTCGAGGTGTTGTTACCGAACTGAAATGGCGCGGGATGTGCGTCGTCCCGCCGTTGTTGAGAGGAGTTCTATATGCGCAAGTGGACCAGGACGACCAGTCTTCTTTTTTTGGCTGCATCGTCCGTTTATTCGGTTGGGGCGATTTCGGCAGCGGCGGAAAGACAGGCAAGCCCGGCTCCGGAGAAGCCGGCCGCCACTGAGGTTCGTGTGATCGAGGAGCCCGTGGCGGCGGTCACTGAGATCGTTGCGCCGGCGACGCGGCCGACCGGGTCGCAGGGCCTCGGCTCGCACAAAGTCAGCGTGTCCGATGCCGGCACCCTGGAGATTGTCGCCAGCGATATGAGCCTGACGGAGATGCTGCGCGTCCTCGCCATGAACTCGCA
>CAZMXI010000172.1:0-8444 GCA_964570205.1 uncultured Tepidisphaeraceae bacterium | reverse complement strand
CCAGCAAAGAGGTGCGCGGCACTGTTTCGGCGAACCTCTATAACGTGACCGTTAAGGAGGCGCTCGACGCGATTCTCAAGGCCAACGGCTGCGCATGGCGTGAAAAAGGCAACATCATCTACGTGTATACCGCCAAGGAGATGGCGGACATTGAAAAGGCCGAGCGGCGTATGGCCGTTGAGGTCTTCCGTCTGTATTACACGCCCGCTGCGAACGCGGCGAACATGATCAAGCCGATGCTCAGCAAGGAAGCCGAGGTGTCGTTGACGATGCCGGCCAATACGGGCATCGGTGGGAGCGGCGGCAGTTCCGGCTCCAGCGCCAGCAGCAGTTCCGGCGGCGACGACGCGGGCGGAGACTCGCATGCGACCGAGGATATGCTGATCGTCAAGGATTATCCGGAGCAGATCGAGCTGGTCCGCAAGGCCCTTAAGGAGCTGGACCGGCGTCCACAGCAGATCCTGGTCGAGGCGACGATCGTGGCCGCCCGGCTGAACGAGGACAACCAGTTGGGCGTGAACTTCACGATCCTGGGCGGCGTCGACTTCGACGACATCCAGGGCCCCGCGGCTGATTCGCGCAACCCGGCGATGACAGGGCGGCTGGAGAACACGCAGAGCGGGCTGGGCGCCACGGATTATGAAGGCGTCGGCACGGTGTTTCCACAGCCAACCAACGGCCTGAAGGTGGGGCTGGTGTACAACAACTTCGCCCTTTTCGTGAATGCCCTTGAAGAGACGACGGACACGGTTGTCCTGGCCAACCCGAAAGTCCTGACCCTCAACAAGCAGCGAGGCGAGGTCCTGGTCGGCTCTGAGGACGGGTACCTGACGACGACCGTGACGGAGAGCACGGCGGTTCAGTCGGTGCAATTCCTGGAGACTGGCACGAAACTGGTCTTCCGTCCCTATGTCGGCGATGACGGTTACATCCGCATGGAAGTGCATCCGGAATCGTCCGAAGGCGGCGTGGATGCGCGCGGGCTGCCGAGCAAGCAGACCACGCAGGTGACCACGAACGTCATGGTGAAGGACGGACACACGGTCGTAATCGGCGGGCTCTTCCGCGAGCGAAGCGTCAGCGGGCGCAGCCAGGTTCCGCTTCTGGGCAACATGCCGCTGGTCGGTCCGCTCTTCCGCAATCAGGCGGATAGCACGGTGCGCGAGGAAATCATCATCATGCTGACCCCGCACATCGTGAAGGATGACAAGGCGTATTCGGATGCCTCGGAGGCACTGCTGAAGGACTTCGAGAAGCTCCGTGTGGGCGTGCGGCGCGGCATGATGCCGTGGGGCCGCGAGCGATTGGCCGAGAACTGCTACGAAGATGCGGTTAGGGAATACGCCAAGCCCAATCCGGACACGAAGAAGGTGCTGTGGCACCTGGATTGCGCAACGAACCTGAATCCGCAGTTCACCGAGGCGATCAACATGAAGGCGCAGGTCACCGGCAAGCAGGTGACCAGCGTCGACAACGCCAGCGTCCGCTACTTCCTGAAGCGTCGAATCATGGCGGAACGCGCGGCGACAGCGCCGGCGGCCAGGCCCGCGGCGGTCCAGGCGTTGGGCCAGCCTTCCCGCCAGAGCGTGCTGGCCACACCGCCCTCATCGCCCGCGACCCAACCGGTCGCAGCCGCCCCGAGCACCCAGCCGGTGGCGGAGCGAACTGATGCCGCGTCGAGCACGACCGCGGGCAAGACATTCGCGGAAATGCTGATGAGCGGCCTGGGCGACACGCGGAGCATGATGTCCGCCGCCGGCGGTGAGAGCGGCGATGCCATCCCGGCCACCCAGCCCGCTTCCGCCGATGGGGCCATCGTGGTTACAGAGAGCGAGCCGGCGACCGGTGCGACCGAAGAATAGGCCGGCCATGCGGTAAGAGGAGCCCGGGGGCGACTTAACCCCCCGGGCTCCGCCTCTCATCAGGGAAGACACTCGGCAAAGCGTGGGTCAGTCGTCTGTGGAAGGAGACTGTCATGTCGTACAAGGTGTTGGCATCGGTCCTGGCTCTCTTCGTGGCCGTCGGCTGCTCATCGCAGCCCAAGCCCACCGCAAGGGAAGAGATCAAGAGCAAATGGAATAACGCCCGTGCGGGCGTCCTGTATAGCCTCGGCAAACAGCAGTACGAGAACGGGCACTTTGACGCGTGCCGCAAGAGCATCAACGAGGGTTTGGCGCACAATGCGGATCATGTGCCGCTCAGGCTCCTTTCGGCCAGGCTGTCGATCGAGCAGGGCCAGCTCGAGCAGGCCGATCGCGAGCTTCAGCAGGCGCGCGCCCTGGAACCGAAGAACGGCGAAGTGGATTACCTGGCCGGGGTGATCGCGCAGCGGTGGCAGCGGAACGATTCGGCGCTGGCCTACTACACCCGGGCATGCGAGAAGGCGCCGGCCGAGCTGCCGTACGTGCTGGCCCGCGCTGAGATGCTGGTGGCCGTGGATCGTCGTGCCGAGGCGCTGGCGCTGTTGCTGGACAAGATGGCCTACTTCGAGAACAGTGCGACCATTCGAGACGCCGTGGGTCAGTTGCTGTCGCAGGATGGCAAGCACGCCGAGGCCGTGATGCAGTTGCGGCACGCGAGCATCCTGGCGCCGGACGAACAGGGCATCCGCGAACACCTGGCGCTCGCCACGTATTACGCCCGCGACTACCGGGAGGCGGCCCACATCATCGAGAGATTGATGGCGGATGAGAAATACGCCGCGAGGGCTGACCTGCTGTCTGCCCTCGGCGAGTGCCGGATGCAGCTCGGATTGTTCCGCGAGGCCCGGGAGAGTTTCGAGACGGCGGCGCAGCGTGACCCATCATCGCCCGCCATCTGGCTGAACCTGGCCAAGGCCGCGATCCAGACCGACGATGAGGGTCGGGTCAATCTGTCCCTGCGCAAGGCGATGAGCCTCGATCCGGCGAATGCCGAAGCATACCTGATGCAGGGCTATCTGCGGATTCGGCAGAACAGGCTGAACGACGCCCTGAGCAGCTTCCGCAAGGCCAGTCTCCTGGATCCCAAGGATCCGGTGATCCTGTGCATGACGGGCTATGTGCTGGAAAAGCAGGGCCTGCACGAGCAAGCCATCGAGCACTATGGACGGGCGCTGCAGCTCAGGCCGGGCGACGAGATGGCGTCGATGCTGATGGCCCAGGTCGAAACCGGCGAATGACGACAGGTGGCGGGCCCCGCATGAGCATGCGGGGCCCGCGGTTCATCAAGGGCAGGCTGTGCGACGCACGCGAACAGTTCTGAGCATCTGTGGCGTAGCACTGGGCGCGGGCGTCTGGGCGGCGGTCGCGGCGCCGCGCGCCGCCAGGTGGGGGCTCGCTGGCGCAGCCGCCATTCACGCAGTGGGCATTGGGCTGATGGTCCTGGCGTGCGGGTGGGCCATGTTTGGCTTGGCCTTGCTGCGAAGTTCCTGTTTACGCCTGGCCAGACAGCTTGAGACCAAGGGGTCGCCATCCGGCGTTGCGACGGACCACCCCGATCTGATGCCGCTGGCGCATTCGGTTCGCGGCATGGCGGCGTCCAGCGAGCAGGGCGCGGCCGGCGCTCAGCTCCGGGCGAAGGAACTTGAAATCCAGCTCAAGATCGCGACGGCGGAGCGGCAGCACCTCGAATCCATCATCTACAGCATTTCGGATGCGGTCCTTGTGACCGACACCTTCGACGACGTTGTCCTGGCCAACGACTCGGCGGCGCGCACCTTCGCATTCGATCTGGCGTGCGCGAGCCGCGCCCCGGTCCAGCAGCTTCTGCGCGATCAGGAGATGATCAAGCTGATCCGCGAGATGCGCCAGAGCAACAGCCGAAGCGGCAGGCGCATCGTTGAGCACAGAGTCCAGTCGCCCGGAGGCGAACGCACCTACAAGATCACGCTTTCGTGCATCTCCGGCCAGGGAGATGAACCCGCTGGCGTGGTCGCGGTTCTGCACGACATGACGCGCGAGAAAGAAGTCGCGGAGATGAAGAACCAGTTCGTTTCCAGCGTAAGCCATGAACTCCGCACCCCCCTGGCGAGCATCAAGGCGTACGTTGAGATGCTCATCGACGGCGAAGCCGCCGATGAGCAGACCGCTCGTGAGTTCTACGACGTGATCCACAACGAGGCCAACCGCCTCGGGCGGCTGATCGACAACATCCTGAACATCTCGCGCATCGAATCCGGTCTCGTGAAGATCAACAAGAAACCTCAGAGCCTCACCATGCTGCTGAAGGAGGCCGTCGAGGTCATCAGCCCCCAGGCGCGTCAGAAGCAGATCACGATCCTGGAGCAGATCAGTCCCGCGTTCTACGAAGTCATGTGCGATCGCGACATGCTCTATGAGTCGGTGCTGAATCTCCTGAGCAACGCGGTGAAGTACACTCCCGAGGGCGGCCGGATAACCGTCCAGACCGTGGTCGACGAGTCCAAGAAAAACGTCGGCGTCCGCATTTTCGACACGGGCGTGGGGATTCCGCCAAAGGACCTGCCGTTTGTATTCGATAAGTTCTACAGGGCCGAGGCCAACAACCGCACGGCCAAGGGCACCGGCCTCGGTTTGTCGCTGGTGAAGCACATCGTTGAGACGGTGCACCACGGCAGGATTTTCGTTGAGAGCCAGGTTGGCCAGGGGAGCACGTTCGGTTTTGAGCTGGACCTGGTCGAGTAGAGAGGATGAACGGCGAATGCCCGGGATCGATCGCGCACTGTCGTGCCTGTTCCTTGGTCGTCACCGTTGTTCCCGGAGGGCATATGGGAGAGAAGACGATTCTCGTTGCCGATGACGAATCACACATTCTGCACGTGGTTTCGATGAAGCTGCGCAACGCCGGTTTCCGTGTGGTGACTGCGCGCGATGGCCGCGAGGCCCTGGAAATGGCGCAGCAGGAACTGCCCGACCTGATCATCACCGACTATCACATGCCCGAGCTCTCGGGTCTCGAGCTTTGCCGCCGCCTCAAGATGGAGCTGCGCACCAGCGCCATCCCCGCAATCATGCTGACGGCGCGGGGCTACTGCCTGGAAGACCAGGACACGGAGCGCAGCGGCATCCGCTGCATGATCAGCAAGCCCTTCAGTCCGAGGCAATTGCTGGCCACGGTCAACGAGATCCTCGGGACGATGGCTCAGGCTGCGTAGCCGGCCGCGGCGGTGCACGCCCCGGTCTGCCAAGTGTGCGCCCGAACGTGGAGGATGAAAAGAAGGTCATGTCCCTGAATCCAGCCAATCTCGCGACGGCGGGTCGCAAGGGCAGCGATATGATGGTCCCGACCCTGCTGGAGGGCTTGGCGGCCTCCAGTCGCGGCTCTGGGACCTGCCTGATCGCCCTGCACGCCGATGGACAGGTCGCTTTCCACGACTCTCACGCGGATGCGTTCTACCAGTGCTATGTCGTGCCCCTCTTGAGGCGACCGGAAACGGCCGCGTCGCTGGCGGAGCGAATCGCCCAGGCCGGCGCCCCGTCGACGCCTTCGCTGTGGGAGGTGGTTCCCGGCGTGGCGTGCGCTGCTGTGCCCGTCGCGCACCGGCGGCGGTTGCAGGGAGTATTGCTGCTCACCGGCAAGCGACAGGATTTCCGAGGCGCGGATCCGGCGATCGAACGGGCATGTCACGACATCAAGCTGGACCGAAACTGGCTCAGCAGCCAGGCGGATTGTCTCCCGGGCCAGGACCCACGCCGGCTCGTGATCGATCTCAACCTGCTGCTGAGCCTCTTGTCAGAACGCACGCGTGTCGCGGCCGCCGAGCAGGAGCTTAACAGCCTGTCGGTGCAACTGGCGAACGCCTACGAAGAGCTGACGCTCATCGAGCAGATCACCGGCGGCATGCGCGTCAACCGCGGCAGCGCCGATTTCTTCCATCAGGCGTGCCTGGATGTCATGCAGGTCATCAGTCTGCGGGGAATGGGCGTGGCGCTTCAGAATGACCGCTGCCGGGAGCATCCGGTTCTGTATGGCGAGATCGATCTGGAAGAGCACATGGTCCATCGACTTGGTGACCAGCTCGTCTCCGCCGTCCGCGAGCGGAAAGGACCGCTGCTGGTGAACAGCATCGCCAGCGATCCGGCTTTCGGCTGGCTGGCGGCCTATGCGCGCCGCCTGATCGCCGTTCCGCTTCAGCGCGGAGACCAGGTCCTGGGATGCCTCTTCGGCCTGGACAAAGCCACGGGCGATTTCGATTCGGTCGACAGCAAGCTGCTGACGAGCATCGCCAATGAGTCGGCGATCTACCTCGAAAACGCCTTGCTGTTCGGCGATGTCCACGATCTGATGATGGGCCTTCTCCACGCCCTGACCAGTGCCGTTGACGCCAAGGATGCCTACACCTGCGGCCACAGCGAGCGCGTCGCCCTGGTTGGCAGGCATCTGGCCGTGCAGGTTGGCCTCAGCGAAGACGACGTCGAGAAGGTGTATATGGCCGGCTTGCTGCATGACGTCGGCAAGATCGGCGTGCCCGAGAGCGTGCTGCAGAAGACCGGTCGACTCACCCCGGAGGAATTCGAGCAGATTAAGAAGCACCCGCAGATCGGCGCCCGCATCCTTGCCGACGTCAAGCAGCTCGAAGGCGTGGTGCCGGGCGTGTTACATCATCACGAGCGATACGATGGCCATGGCTATCCGGCTGGGCTCAGCGGCAAGGATATTCCGCTGTTTGGCCGGATTATCTGCCTGGCCGACTGCTTTGATGCCATGACCTCCAGCCGCACTTACCGAAAGGCGCTGCCCCTGGAAGTCGCGATGGCCGAAATCCGTCGTTGCTCGGGAACGCAGTTTGACCCCGCTCTGGCGGAGGCGTTCCTGCAGATCACCGCCGAGCAACTCCGGCTCCTGTTGCGTGAGTACCAGCAGCAGGCCAGAAAACTCATCGAGCTTCAGCAGTCGCTTCGGGCTGCGTAGAGGAGGCAACCTATGCCCATGACATGCGACGACTACAACCAGGTGTGTGTCATTGGTGTCGACGGCGACCTGAGCGGCGACGTTGCCGCCCAGCTCAGGAAAACGGCCGACGAGCGCATCGAGTCGAAGCAGATGGTGGACTTCGTTATCGACCTCGAGAAGTGTCCTTTCATCGATAGCGAGGGACTGGAGGCGCTGCTCTGGTTGAAGAAACGCTGCGATGCCCTGTTCGGCCAGGTCAAGCTGGCGTCGCTTGATGACAACTGCCGCAAGATACTCGAGATCACCCGGCTCGAGCACTATTTCGAGTGCCAGTCGGAACTTGCCGGCGCCCTGAAAACCATGCACGGATGAGCCGGCCGTCGGCCAGAAAACGACGCGAACCATGATTGCCGCCGCTCGAAAACCTCTGGGGCAACTCCTGCTGGACAAGGGCCTCCTTTCGCCCGAGAACCTTCAGCGCGCCCTCGATGAACAGAAACGCAGCAATCATCAGAAGCTGCTGGGCGAGATTCTCGTCGAACTGCGGTTCTGCACCGAGGATCAGATCTGCGAAACGCTCGCGGCGGTCTACGGCGTGCCCTATGCCCGCGTCACGCCCCGCATCGCCGACCCCAAGGCCATTGCCACGCTCCCCAAGGAATTCCTCGAGAAGCATCACGTGCTCCCCCTGTTCCTGGTCAATGGGATGCTCACGGTCGCCGTGCCCGAGCCCGCCAATGTCTTTCTGGTCGAGGAGATCGAACGCGTCAGCAAATGCCGTGTGCAGGTCGTCGCTGCGACGGCCCATGACATCGGGGCGACCCTCCAGGCTTACCTGCCCAACGAAAGCGTCTTCGTCATCGATGACATCATCGATGAAGTCAATGTTGAGGAATTGAGCCTTGTCGAGCCGCAGTCGCTGGACCTCAGCAACCTCGAACAGGCCGCCGGCGACTCCCCCGTCATTAAGCTGGTCAACTACTGCATCTACAGCGCGGTCAAGGAAGGGGCCAGCGACATTCACCTGGAGCCCGGCGACCGCGTCTTCCGCGTCCGCTACCGGATTGACGGGCGCCTCGTCGAAAAGCTCCGTCCCCCGTTCCAGATGCACCCGGCCGTCATCTCCAGGGTGAAAATCATGGCCGGCCTCGATATCGCCGAGCGGCGGCTCCCACAGGATGGCGGCATCCATGTCATGATGGACAAGCGGCCGATTGACCTGCGCGTCAGCAGCCTGCCGGGCCTGCATGGCGAGAAAGTAGTCATTCGCGTCATCGACTGCGACCGTGGCGCCGTCAACCTCGAACGCCTGGGTTTTGGCTATGAGGCGATCAAACAGTGGCGAAGGCTCATCTCGCTGCCCAACGGCATCCTGCTGGTCACCGGGCCGACCGGTTCCGGCAAGAGCACGACGCTCTATGCCAGCCTTCATGAGCTGAACGAGCCCGAGGTCAACATCTGCACCGTCGAGGATCCGGTCGAATACGCCATCGCCGGAATCAACCAGTTTCAGGTCAGCGAGAAGATCGGTTTTGGCTTTCCCAACGCGCTGCGCACCTTGCTCAGGCAGGACCCCGACATCCTGATGGTGG
>CAZMXI010000171.1:9124-10462 GCA_964570205.1 uncultured Tepidisphaeraceae bacterium | reverse complement strand
TGAGATGGGTACATAAAATACATGACCAAAAAGGTACGAATTATTTTCTGCCGCTGTGCCTATGGCGGCATCCTGCCGCAGGATGTGAAGGAGCGCGTACTTAGCGGTCTGAAGGCATCTGGCGTCGCATTCGAACAGGTTGCCGACCTGTGCGAGCTTGTCGCAAGGCGAGACCCTAAGCTTGGCGAGCTTGCCCAAGGAGACGAGATCCGGGTGGCCGCGTGCTTTCCCCGCGCTGTCCGTGGGCTGTTTGCGGCGGCCGGGGTTGAACTGGCGATCGAGGCTGGCAGGGTCGGCAACATGCGGACCGAATCGGCGGATGCCGTCGTCCGGAGCATGGTCGAAGGCGTTGAGCCTTTCACTCCGGCCGGCGATGGCGCCGTTGCGCCGGTGTTGGGGCAGTGGAAACCTTGGTTTCCCGTGATTGACTACGGCCGGTGCACCAACTGCATGCAGTGCCTGAGTTTCTGTCTCTTTGACGTCTATGGTGTGTCGGCCGGAGGCAAGCTCCAGGTCGCCAAACCAGCCAACTGCAAGACCGACTGCCCGGCCTGTTCGCGAGTCTGCCCGGAAGTGGCGATCATGTTTCCGAAGTACAAGGCGGGACCGATCAACGGTGCGGAGATCGACCCTGCGGAGGTGCGCCGCGAGGCGATCAAGGTGGATATTTCGGGGTTGCTCGGGGGCGATGTCTACGCTGCCTTGCGGACTCGCAGCGAGCGATCCCGGAGCCGGTTCAGCCAGGAACGCGATGAGGGCAAAGCGCTCGCCGAGCGCCAGGCGTGTCTGGCTAAGTTGATGAGTGAAATGGACATACCAGCCTCTGCATTGGCGGGGCTGCCATCGCCGGAGGAAATCCGCGTCAAGGCGGAGCAGGCGAAAGCCAAGGCTGAAGAGGCCCTCAGGCTGCAAGCCGGCGAACCGACGAAGGGATGATCTGTGCTGCTTCAGTTAGCCAAACGAGGGATATCGGAGGTCGACCATCGCCTTCTTTGGAAGTTCATTTGGAACTTCGGCTATCAAGGCATGCGCTCGGTGCAGCGTTTTAAGCGGCGACTGAAGGATGGGATCTATTTTCCGCCGTTCATCTTCATCTCGGTGATCAACAGTTGCCAGCTTCGCTGTCAGGGCTGCTGGGTGGATGTGGATAAACCGCGCAAGATGATCAGTCTGGGGGAGATGAATAATCTGATTATTGATGCAAAGAGGCATGGATGCAGCTTCTTTGGCATCCTGGGGGGTGAGCCGTTGCTGCACCCGCAGATCCTGGACATCCTGGCGGCACATCCGGACTGCTATTTCCAGCTTTTCACCAACGGGCACCTGCTGAGCGACGAG
>CAZMXI010000171.1:7823-9114 GCA_964570205.1 uncultured Tepidisphaeraceae bacterium | reverse complement strand
TACTACCCCCCTGATCAGCGTTGAGGGCAGCGAGATCGTCAGCGATCAGCGGCGAGGCCGGGCTCAGGTGTTTGCCAAGAGCTTGGAGGGTATAGAGAACTGCCGGCGACACAAGCTGGTCACGGGCGTCGCCACGAGCGTCTGCCAGACGAACCTGGACCTGGTGAACGAACAGTGGCTGAGGCGTCTGATCGACATGGGCGTGCTCTACGCATGGTTCTACACGTATCGCCCGGTCGGGCCGAGGCCCTGTCCGGAACTGGCGCTCGGGCCGGAACAACTGTTGCAAGTCAGGCGTTTTATCGTGCAGATGCGGCGAAAACTGCCGATTGCGATCGTGGATGCTTACTGGGATGACCGGGGTCAGGCCATCTGCCCGATGACCACGGGCGTGAGCCACCACATCGGCCCGGGCGGCGACATCGAGCCATGCCCGATCATCCAGTTCGCGTGCGAAACAATCCGCGATGGCGGCAGTATTTACGATATCGTGACCCGGTCGGCGTTTCTATCTGATTTCCGGGCAACAGCGGCGAAAGCAACGCGCGGATGCGTCGTGCTGGAGCGGCCAGACCTGGTCAGGGAGATTGTCCTTCGGCACGGAGCAAGGGACACGACGCAACGAGGGACGGCAATTGCCGAACTGGAGGCGATGCGGCCGATGAACAGTCAGCATAATCCGGGCAATGAGGTCCCGGAGGAGCAGTGGATTTACCGCTTTGCGAAGAAACACTGGTTCTTCGGCTTTGGGGCGTACACTTAGGCGCAAGCGAGGGTGAGCATGGAGATGCCCGTCCTGAAGATACCGCGCGTGGTGCCGTTGCGTGCGGCCCGCGAGCCGAGCAAGCGGATCCCGCAAACGCGGATTCAGCGTGAGCAGATTCGCGCCTGGGTGCAGGCTTACGCCCTGCATGTCAAGCCGGTGCCGCCGCTGCCCATTGACGAGTTGCGGGGCCATTGCGACCGCATCCTTGAGATGCACGGAATCGACGCGATCCATCGGGATTATGTCGCGGTTCTGCTCAACGGCGAGTTGTGGCGGGAATCGCTGGCGTCAGTTCCGTTTGAGCGGCGGTTGCTGCTGCTGCCCAAATGCCTGCGGTGGGAGGACAAGTGCCCGGCCACGTTTGACGAGTATGGGCTGCTGTGTAAACAGTGCGGATTGTGCGCGATCCAGGATTTGCAGAACGAGGCCGAGAAGCTCGGTTACGCCGTTCTTATCGCCGAGGGCTCGGCGATCGTGATGCAGATCATCCGGACCGGCTAGCTTTGTCGTCTATTATCACCGCTT
>CAZMXI010000171.1:0-7813 GCA_964570205.1 uncultured Tepidisphaeraceae bacterium | reverse complement strand
AGGCCGAGTTCCAGGTCGATGCGATCATCGGGGTGAGCTGCCTGTCGGTCCTCGAACGGGCATTTCCGTACATGGAATCTGCGGCGATTCCAGGCGTGGCCATTCCGCTGCTACAGGATGATTGCAGGGACACGTCCGTGGACATGGAGTGGGTGTGGGATGTGATCCACCTGACCAGCAACGATCGCACGTATCGGCTGAATCTCGACGCCATGCGTCAGGAAGTCGATGGCTGGTTCGAGCCGGAGGTCCTGGATGAGATTCTCGGGCCCACGGCGAGCCAGACCGAGCGGATTGCCCGCGCCTGGCTGGGCAAATCGGGCAAGCGATGGCGCCCGTTTCTGGCGGCGTGCGCCTACAAGGCGCTTTGCGATGAGCCGGACGCGCCGCTCCCGCCAAGCCTTCGGAAGCTGGCGGTCGCCGTCGAGTGTTTCCACAAGGCTTCGCTGGTTCACGATGACATTGAAGATGATGATGCCATTCGATACGGCGAGAAGACGGTCCATGCCGAGCATGGCATCCCCGTGGCCCTGAACGTGGGCGACCTGCTTCTGGGCGATGGATACCGCATGATCGCCGAGTGCGATGCGCCGGCCGAGGCCAGGGCGAGGATGCTTGAGGCCGCGGCGGCGGGGCACCGTACGCTGTGCGTCGGGCAGGGCGCTGAACTCTGCTGGATGCGCGAGCCTCGCGTGTTGTCGCCGACCGAAGTACTGGACATTTTCCGCAAGAAGACCGCGCCGGCTTTCGAGGTGGCGCTGAAGCTGGGAGCGGCATACGCGGGCGCCGACGCCGGGCTCTGGCCGGTCATCGCCCGGTACTGCGAGGCCCTGGGCATCGCCTACCAGGTGCGGGATGACCTGGAGGACCTGTCGGCCGGGGGCGACAGCGATGACATCGCCGGCGGCCGTCCTTCTCTGCCGCTGGCGTTGGCTTACGAGCGATCCAGAGGCGAAGATCGCACGCTGCTCGAGCGGGCATGGCGCCGGTCGGCCGGCGCGGACGCGGTTGGCCGGGTGCGTCAACTGATTCACGAACTGGGGATCGAGGATCGCTGCCGTGGCCTGCTCGAGTCGTACAAGCAGGAAGCGGTGAGATCCCTGGCGGATGTCGAGAGTCATAGCTTCAAAGGCCTGCTGCGCCGGGTGATCAGCCGGATATTCAGCGTGCAGGTCAAGGGATGGTGCAGTGAGTTTGAGGCTCGAAATGCTGCAAGTCGCGAGGTTGGCGCCAAGGCTGCTGGGTGATTCCGCGCGGCTTGTCGAGCAGTACGTACGCACCCAGATCAATCCTGACGGCGGCTTTCGGGATCGCGCGGGAGCCAGCGACATTTACTACACAGTTTTCGGTCTGGAATCGTTGCTGGCGGTGCGTGCGGAGGTTCCTCGGGAGTCGGTCGCGGCGTATCTGGCCCGGCAGGGCGACGGCGAGGGGCTGGACCTGGTTCACCTGTGCTGCCTGGCGCGGGCCTGGGCCGACATCAAGCGGGAAGCTCCCTCCGGTGAGATTCTCGCACGCATCGAACAACATCGCAGCGGCGACGGCGGCTATCACGCAACGCCAGGCTCGCCGCACGGAACCGTTTACGCGTGTTTTCTCGCGCTGGGCGCATATCAGGACCTGAATCGCGAGATGCCGCGGAAGCTGGACATGCTTGGATGCATCGGGCGCCTGCGGTCGGACGACGGCGGATATGCCAATCAGGATGACATGCCGATGGGCTTGACGCCTGCGACGGCGGCCGCCGTGATGCTCCTGCGGCACCTCGATCAGCCGGTGGACGGTCATCTTGCCGAATGGCTCCTGGCTCGCTGCCGCAGAGAAGGGGGCTTTTTCGCCGCGCCGATGGCGCCTATTCCCGATCTGCTCTCGACGGCAACGGCGCTGCACGCCCTGGCGTCCATGCAGGCGGACCTGTCGGGCATCCGCGAGCCATGCCTGGATTTCATCGATGCCCTGTGGACCAGCAGCGGCTCGTTCTATGGGCACTACGGCGAGGACGCCCTGGACTGCGAATACACCTACTATGGCCTGCTGGCGCTGGGCCACCTGAGCGTCTGATGGTTCTTCATGGGCGACTGGCCGTTGCCCAGCCCATCACTCTCCGCAGCATCGCCCATGCCCGATGCCAGCTCTGCATGAGGTGAATGCGCAATTCCAGTCTCTGAAGAGCGGGGTTGGAGGCATTCACCTCCTTGGCTCGCTTGATCCACGCCAACGCCTTGGGGCAATCGCCCTGGCGTTCGTAGGCCAATGCCAGATTGTACATCACGGTCACGTGCGAGGGGGCGATCTTCATTGCCTCTTCCGACGCGAGGATTCCACGCGACCAGTGCTTGGCCATGAAATGCGCGACGGCCAGGTTCTGCCACGCCGCGATGCTGCGCGGCTCAAGATGGACGAGTCGCTCCAGGCACGCGGCCGCTGGCCGGGCCTGAGCGCAGTCCAAAAGGAGGTTGGCCAGGTCCATCAGAATCTGGGGATCTTCCGGCCGGAGGCGCAGTTCCGTCCGCAGCAGCCTTCGCGCCGCCACCACATCGCCCTCGCGCAGGCACACGTCGGCAAGATAGACATGCACGCCGGGACAGCGACCATCCAGCGCCATGGCGCGCCGCAGCGAGGCCCTGGCATCCGCACATCTGCCGCATGCCAGCAGCCATCTCGCATATTGTACATGGGCAGCCGGCTCGTCCGGAACAAACTCAATAGCCCGGTGGAGCTTCTCACCGGCATCGTCAAGCCTGCCCATTTCCAAAAGCAGATTGCCCAGGTCCAGCAGGCTTGACAGGTCGCCGGGGTCCAACCGCAGTTCGGCCAGGTAATGCTGCCGGGCGTTTTCCAGTTCACCCCTGCGCCAGCAGGCCTCAGCCAGACAGTGATGTGCGTGGGGGTACGACTCATCCAGGTCAAGCGTTCTCTGCCAGCAGTAGATGGCGCGATCGGTCAGTCCACGGTCGGCGAGGCTGCAGCCGATCAGGTAATAGCACTGCGGGCACTCATCCTTGTACTGCCTGGCGAGATAGAACATCTCCTCGGCCCGCTCGTGGTCGCCCAATTCGGTATAGGCCATGATTCGGCCGCAATAGGAAGGCTCGAATGCCGGATCGAGCGATTGAACCTGCTCAAAGGCGGAGATGGCCTGCCGGAATCGGCCCAACCTGGAGAAATCCACAGCGATGCGGTAGATCGCTTCGGCATCCTCGGGCTCTAAGTTGATGGCCTCCCGATAAGCGTGCACGGCCTCGTCAAAACGCTCCATTTCGTCCAACGTCAAGCCCAGATTGAAGTACCAAGCGCTGTTGCAGGGATTGATGGCGATGGCCGCGCGCAATTCTTCAAGGGCCTCCAGCCATTTGCGTTGAGCAAACAGCTCATGTGCCTTCTCCATGCGTTGTTCCGCGTCGTACCAGTTGGTCATGGCGCTTTCGGCGGAGTTCCAGCCGTCCTGCCCGTATTTGACGCTCACTGAGCGCTGGCCGCAAGACAAAAATGGGGCCGTTCCATGTGATGAGCGACGGTGAGTTCTTCAGGTATGATTGGATGGGCGCAAAAATGACCAGAATCCGCCGTGTTCGCCTTTCCGTCATTGCGGGAATAGGGTAATTTCTGACTTGCAGTAAACGCTGGGGGCGGCGCGGTGTCTGGTATACCGAACGGGCTGTGCCTGAAAGGATAACGTGGGCGTGCGGCAGTGGCTCAGACTGGTGGCGTTGATGGCGGGCATGCAACTCGCCATGGGCGCAACGATTGCGCAGGAAGCCACGGTGGCCACGCCGGACCCCGCAGTGGCCGCGCGACGCGATCTGGAGCAACAGGAGCAGATCCTGAACGATCCGACCTTGAAACAGGAGACCCGCGAGCAGGCGGCGGCGAGGCTGGTGTCGCGGTCCACAAAAGAGGCCGATCAGATTCTCATGCGGTCCCTGCGTTTTGGTCGGCAGGCGACGCAGATCGCGGTCGCCAAGGCGCTGGCGTCCGATCCGACGCCCGAGGCGGAATTCATCGGCCCGCTGGGCGACCTCCTGGGCACAGGGCAGATCACTGACGCCGCAGCGCAGGCATTAGCTACGTTCCGCAGCGATAGCGAGGCGCGGCAGAAACTCGTCCAGTTTGCCGGCAATACGACGAACCGACCGGATGAGCGAATCTCGGCCATCCGCGCCATGGGCAAGCTGGCCGACAAATCCGTCGCCGAGCAACTGGTTGGGCTGTTCAGCGACAACAGCGTTTTGATTCGCGATGCGGCAACGGATGCCCTGATCGAGATGACGGGGTTGACACGATATGGCCGCGATGTCCAGCAGTGGATGCGCTGGTGGCAAGACAACCGTAACAAGTCGCCCGGCCAGTGGACCACCGACCTCCTGACGCGCAACGTCAGACGCACAGCGGACTTGGAGAATAAGCTCTTGAGGCTTCGGAAGCCTGCGGAGGCGTTTATCCGGGAGCTGTACACGGACGCCACGGTGCCCGAGGCGGATCGTAATGCGAAGATAATTAAGCACTTGCAGTCCGAGTCGGAGGATGTGCGAGCAATCGCGGCGCACATCGTGTACGAGCGGGCGGCGAGGTCGGCTTCGGGCAAGATCCCCGACCCCATTCTCGAAGTACTGCGTGGGATGATTGGAGACAGCTCGGCCGAGGTGCGCGTGGAGGTTGCCTTGGCGTTGGGCACGGCCGCAGACACGGTTGCCGTCAGTGCGCTGCTGGCGCAGCTTCAGCAGGAGCCTGAGCCGGAGGTCCGTACGGCGATCATCAAGGCGA
Organism: uncultured Tepidisphaeraceae bacterium; assembly: GCA_964570205.1. Lineage (GTDB taxonomy): Bacteria > Planctomycetota > Phycisphaerae > Tepidisphaerales > Tepidisphaeraceae > CAZMXI01. The sequence goes on along the minus strand of CAZMXI010000171.1, from coordinate 3,049 downwards.
TGGGGCCTTCGCGGGACATCAAGACGCTCAAGCCGCTGCTGGATCTTCTGAAGGACCCGTCCTTCGGCGTTGCCAAGGCCGCCGCCGACGCTTTGCGCGATCTGGGGCCGGATCTTCGAAAGCCGGAGAACGCCGAGCGGGCGGAGATGGTCGCGCAGCGACTGCTGGACCGCCTGCGCGGCATCGAGGGTGTGGGTTCTGAATCGCTGCGGGTCAGCGTGGTCGAGGCGATGGGCGGAACGGGCCACAAGTCGGCGGTGATGCTCACAACGTATTATGCGTTGTTGAACGATCAGAACCCGCTGGTGCGAATCGGCTCGCTCCGGGGATTGTCGATCATCGGAGATCCGGATTCGGCCAGTGCGCTGCTCCGCCGGCTGGATGATCCCGACCGCAGCGTGCGGATGGAGGCGATCAAGGCCCTGGGGCAGACGGCCGGTTTCGAGCATGCCAACGAGATTGGCAAACACCTCTCCGAGGAGCGGGAGCCGGACGCGGATGTGCGTGACCGCGTCTGGGAGGTGCTGGCCAAGCTCTGCGAGAAGGGCTCGGTGACGGAATTGAAGCGGCTGGTGGCGCAGTTCACGCCACCCAACGGCAGGACCGATACGGCTGTGTTGCGCAACCGCCGGCTGGCGATTCAGACCATCATCGAGGCGAAGCTGGTCGATGCCGGGCGCGACGAAGACCTGGCCATTCATCGTCAGAACCTGGGCGAGACGCTGGCGCTGCTGGAGAAATATGACGAAGCGGCTGTCAAGTTTCGCGAGGCCGCCGATTACTGGCTTGCCGCGAAGCGCAGGCCCGACATCGTCGATCACCTGGTTCTGCAACTCATGGAAACCTTGCTGCGGGCGGGCAAGTATGCCGACGCGGCGAAATTTGCCACCGACGCGCTGGATCAGAACCCGGCGTATCTGCCGAACGTCTGGCGGCCGATCCAGAAGGAGACCGAACGGCTGCAGAAGGTCAACAACGAAGACGGAGCCCTTGCCCTGATCGCCGAGTGCAAGAAGATTCCGCTCGGGAACATCAATATTCAGCAGTTGACCGATATCGAGAACACAATCAAGAAACGCCGCACGTCCGGCGGAGCCGTGTGGGTGCGCCAAAATGCTTCGCCGAATGATGCGGTCTGCTCGCCCTTGCGCCGCGCTTAGGCCATAATACGGCCTGCAACCTATGTCAGCATATCGTAAGAACCTGATGGTCGGTCTGACGGTGATCGCGGCGTTGCTGCTGCTTGGCTGGATGATCCTCAAGTTCGGCAACGCGCCGTTCGAGTTCTTCGCGACGCCGCAGATGCCGGTGACTTTTGTCGCGCCGAGTGCCGAGGGCCTGAGCGAAGGCTCGCTCATCCTTTACAAAGGCGTGAATGTGGGGCGCGTGGTGAAGATCACCCGCAGTCCCGACCAGCGTGATGTGCTGATCCATGCCACGGTGGATCAGAATCCGCCGCTGCCGTCGAACGTCAAAGGGCGCATCCGATCGCAGATTCTGGGCGGTGGTTCGTCGATCAACCTGATTCTGGTGCAATCTCGCTCGAGCACGACAGCGCCGGCGTCTCGCAATGGCGAAGTGTCGCCCAGTGCAGTCGCCCTCACGGCGGGGGCGACCATTCCGGCCGATTTTGTCGGTTTTGACATCTGGCCGTCCGAGATCGGCGAACTGGCGCAGGATATGATCCTGACCAGCAAAGAAATCCGCCTTGCCAGCCAGGAGTTTCGGCAAGCGGAACTGATGCCGAAGGCGGCGGAACTCATGCAGGATATGCAGGTTGCCGTCAGTCGCGCCACGACGGCGATCGAACATATCGACAGCGTCGTGACCGACACAGACATGCGGAAGAACATCGGCGTATCGCTTGAGAACTTCCGGCAGGCATCCGAAAGCGCTGTGCGAATCGGGCAGGACCTGGAGAGCTTGGCGTCCAAGGCTGACAAGCGGTTTGATGAGCTGGCCGACAACACGAACGACACGGTCTTGTTGGCGCGTCGGCGCGTGGATGAACTGACGCGGGACGTGGGCGGCCGGCTCGATCAGCTTGCGTCCATTCTCGGAGAGTTGGAGAAGGCCGGGAAGAAGCTCAACGAAGGCAAGGGGACGGCAGCGCAGCTTCTGAGCAACCCCGAGCTCTATGACAACTTGCTTGACACCTCGAAAGAGCTCAACACGACACTGAAGAGTCTTCGCCGCCTGGTCGAACAATGGGAAGAGGAGGGCGTGCCGGTCAAGCTGTAATTGTCGTAAACCACTGTTCTACCGATACCTGCAACCCTTGGCATCAACATCATGGCAGAACGAATCTCCCGTACGACGCTCAACTCCCAGGCCGCCTTCTCCAAGGCCCAACAGGTGATGCCGGGCGGCGTCAGCTCGCCCGTGCGGGCATTCAAGGCGGTGGGCGGAACGCCGGTTTTCGTGCGATCCGGGGAAGGCTCGTCAGTCACGGACACGGATGGCAATTCGTACATCGATTACGTGGGCGCGTACGGTCCGATCATCGCCGGGCACGCCAACGAGCGGGTGGAGGCGGCGCTGTCGAAGGCGATCGGCCGGGGGTGGGCGTTTGGTGCTCCCACGGAACTGGAAACACAGCTTGCGATGCTGATCGTGGGCGCTCTGCCGAGCGTGGAGATGGTGCGATTTGTCAACAGTGGCACCGAGGCGACCATGTCGGCGTTGCGCTTGGCGCGGGCCGCCACCGGGCGGGACCTGGTGATCAAATGCGTCGGCTGTTATCACGGTCACGTCGATGCGCTGCTCGTGCAGGCCGGATCGGGCGCTCTGACCCTGGGTGCGCCTTCCAGCCCCGGCGTTCCCGCGTCGCTCGCGGCGACGACCGTTCTGGCGCAGTACAACAACATCGCCAGCGCCCGCGCGATCTTTGACAAGTATCCCGACCGGATTGCAGCTTTCATCGTAGAGCCTGTTCCCGGCAATATGGGGGTGGTGCTGCCGGAGGACGGATACCTGTCGGCGCTGCGCGAACTCTGCGACCGGTTCGGCTCGCTGCTGATCTTCGACGAGGTCATGAGCGGTTTTCGTG
>CAZMXI010000170.1:0-10475 GCA_964570205.1 uncultured Tepidisphaeraceae bacterium | reverse complement strand
GGCGGCAATGTCGCTCGAATTCCTCCATGCGATGCTGTTTGTGTTCGCTGATCATCGAGCAGGTGGTATTATGTTGCAAAAGGTATTCAGTGTCAATCGAGGCGCGTCAGGTTATGGGCCGGCGATAGGGGGCACCCGTTGGGGCTTCCGGACGCTTCTATCTCGCGAAGAACAACCTGCAGAAGCAGTGGCCGTCGCGGCGGATATCGTCGATCCACTCCGGGCAGGGGCAAGTTGCGTCCATGCCCTTCCGAGGCGGCTTATGCTGCTGCTTGCAGGGACAGATCCATTCGGCGACGGCGTCGAAATTCGCGGCCATCAGGGCCACGCCTTTCCGTATCCGCTCCGAATCGGGGTTCAACGTCAGTCCGTGTTGCGCGGCGATGTCCTTGAGCCGTTTCAGATTGTTCTCATACGTGGTGCACACTGCCGGCCTCCTTTGCACGAGGGAATAGGCACGATCGGACGTTCGTCGGACTTGGCTGTCGAAGGCGGCCCGCGATCAGATCTCGTCGAACCGGTCAGATGGAGACGGCAGATGCAAGGGGACGCCTCGATCTCAGAACGCGGATGAGACCCATCTGCCGGAATATTCATGGCAGTCCATTCTGTCAGCGTCTCTCCGGCTCCGGCTGACCCGGCCGCGCGGGCGCATCCGGGTGCGGCGATGCTGTCTTACCGTTCGTTGTGCCGGGAAAGGCAAGCTCCGGGTCGAGATCCTGGGCGGCGGCTTCGCTTCGCAGTTGATCGAGCACGCGCGCTGGCACCCGTACTCGCAGGTCTGACGGTGCATTGCGCCAGACCCGCGATTTGACGATGGCGTCAACCTGCTGGGCCGGCAGCGACAGATACTGAGTTAGGACATCGCCGGCGATCACTGGCATCGCTGCGAGGCGCCCGTCGGCCTCGACCGACCCCGTTTCGAACTTGAGCACGTACCAGCGGTGGATCCGGCCGGCGAGAGAAAGGTGGTTCTCGGCTATCTGCGGTTGCTCGTTCGCGAGGCCCTGCACGATGGCCTGGAAGACCTGGGCGGCGATGAACTCCCGTGTGTCGGCCGGCGTGGCCAGGTTCTCGAGCAGGTCGCGTGTCACGAAATCGGACAGGGGGATGCTGTATCGCTCTGCTGCGAGAGGTGTCTTGCCGAATTCCCGCAGCAGGCGGTCGTACAGGCGTTGCGCTTCGGCGCGGTCACCATAGATATAGGCTAGACGCACCGCCCATTCCAAGAAGTTCTGGTAGCCTGCCTGGAAATCGGCCTCGGCTTCTTTGCCGCCCTTGCGAATCGCATCCACGAATGCCAGTTCATACGAGGCAATGAAGCGAGGCTCGGGCAGGAGACTGTAATAGGCGGTGGCCGGATCGTAGATGACCTTCCCCTTCTGCGTCAGTTGCTGAAGTGAATGGAAGACGATGCGGCTGGTGTTGGAAACATCCTCGCCGGGGGATGGAAGGAGGCGAAGCCGTGCTTCGATGCGAGTCACCCCAAGCGATGCCCAGTAGAGGGCGTGCGCCGCAGGATGACGCCAGTCGAGTGGACCATATTGCCTCGCGAGATTCCGCATGAAGATAGGGTCCATCCGATGCCGCTCGCGCAGAATCGCCATGCGGCCGGCGGAGTCCTGGTCCGGCGGATTGACGAATTGGTCGAACCACGCGTCATACTCGCTCATGGTTCCGGCGGGCGGCGCGCCGAGGAGATCGTGCCACTGCTCTGCGAACCTGAGCTTGTAATAGCCATGCATGTCGTCGGTGTCCTGGCCGATCTTGTGCAGGAGAATCCAGGCAAGTTGCCGGTAGAGTCGCTGGCTGTTGGGATTGCTCGGGATTCCCTTGTCGCGGAGAAGGCGCATGCCGGCGTCAACCCACATCCATCGCTCTTCGGGGGTATGGGTGGCGACGGAGATGTTGTAGGACATGTTCCAGGAGTTGAACTCCCACACAAGAGGGAAACGGGGCTGAAGCGTTGTGATCCAGTTGGCGATCTGCATCGCCTCGTGGAAACGACCCTCCTCCTTCAATTGGGCGGCGCGATACCAAAGGACGTTGACTGCGGCGCCGCGGAATGTCCCCAGGGCCGCCTGGGTGAGCGCCATGTCGGGCGGCAGGCTTGCGCCGATCTGTTCGGTCCAGTTGAGTTGGAGGTCCCTGCGCTGGGCGTTGATCGGATTGACCAGACGCGATGCCGCAAACATGGCCAGCGACCCGGCTGCTACGGCAACGAGGATGGTCGGGATGCCGCCGCGCTTCATACCTGAACCCTCGCGATTTCCTTGCGCCTGAGAACCAGGCATGCCAATGTCGCCGCCGCGCCGGTCCAGAGCACGCCGGTGCATGCAGCGTGACGCGCCACGTCGTGCCAGGGGATATACCGGCCGTCACTCAGAAGGGAAGACGCCTGCGGCTGGGAGAACCCTGCAAGCTGCGATGCCAGGAACTCCACCGGACGCTTGAGGGCGGGAATCGATCGCAGCGCGTCAGCGCCCGCATCGTCGGAGGAGAGCAATCCGAGGTGTTCGAGGGACAGACCGCCGCCGATCAAGGCGGTCCAGATCGTGAGCGTAAGAACGCTGGCGACCGGGAAAGAGAGGAAGGTGGAACAGGCGACGGCGACCATGGCGAAGAAAGCGAGCCTGATCCAAAGCATGAGAAGCGCCCGCACGAGATTGGGCCCGAAATCTCCAACCTTGTACAGCACCATAAGCCCATCCCCGCCGGAGAAGCTCATCGACCTGTTGCCCGTGGCCTCGGGGCTCCAGGGATCCACGTTGACGAAGGTCAGAGTCAGTTGCCCCTGGTTGTCAATGCACGAAGAAGGAAGCGTCAGGGTCTGTGGCGAATTGAGAGGGGTCGTGATCGGAATCGGGCGATCGTTGACCAGAAGCCCGATCGAAAGGGACTGGTCGGACGGAGCCGAGGGCGACTCGATCTTCCAGCGAACCTGGATGTAGCCGGCCGATTGAACGGCGGGCGAAAGGCCGCGAAAGACATAGCTGCGTCGCTGAAGAGGGCCGATGCCGAGCCACGCCGCTTCCGCCTGACGGCGCAGTTCCTTGAGGACGACATCCCTGCCGCCTCGCTCGGCGATCCAGGCGGGGCTCGCTTCCTCCAGTTCACGAAGCCTGGCCAGTGCGGCGTCATGGACCGCCGCCGGCTGTTCTGGTCCGGCCTGTTGCCGCGCTGTCAGAACCTGTTCATGGATTGCGCTGGCGTCATGATCATCCATCGGCCTTTGTCGGGCCAGCCAGAATGCTGCGCCGGCGTAGATCATGCCGCCGCACACGGCGACCACTATGGCGTCCAGCAGGATCATGCCAAGCCACTTGCCGAGCAGGTATACGCCCCGCCTCAAGGGCTTCCCGAAGACATCGCCCGCCTGATTCTGGCGCAGGTCATCTGAGACGGTCTTGCAGGCGACAAGGAGCGTAGCGAATGTCAGCAGCAGGCCCATCGCGAGCAGGCTGTAGCCAAGATAGCTCTGTATGCGATAACGAAGCGGCGAACCCGGGTCGAGCGCAACCGGGAGAATGGCCAGCAGGAGCATTACGCCGCCGACCGGGACGGCAAGCCCGCGTGAACGGCGGCACTCTTCCAGCACAATGCGGGCGACGGGAAAGGGGCCGGCGCCGAAGTTCAGCAGCCATCGAATGGCGTGGCAGCCGATCAGCATTCCGACCATCGCGCCTGCTAATACGCAGGCGGCGGCAACCGTGGGATGGCCGTCGGCGGAAAACTGGGCTTGAAGCGTGCCCCGGCACACCCATGCTGCGGCGACGGCCGCGAGGATCGCGCCCGACTTGAGGAGGGGCCGTGTCCGGGGATGGCTCATGAGGGCTTGCCTTCCGCTGCCGTGAGGTCGCGAAGCAGCCCGCGATCGGGTTGCGCCGGAGTTTCTGCAGGGGCGACATCTTCGGCCTGCGCTTCAGGGTACTTCGCCGATGAGGATTCGGCCGGCGTGGCGTCGGCCATCCGCCTCAGAATGGCTTCATCTAGCGCGGGCGCCGCATCACTCGGCGGCGCTGTCGGCTGCCCGGCATCGTTATCCTGTCTCGAGACGAGCTGTTCGAGGATGTGGTCGGGGGCGGGCTCGGCGAGGAACCCGGCGATGTTCCCGCCCAGTGTGGCGCCACTGGTCTGCACGCCCTCATCCTGAGCGGACCGGACAACGTTCAGGAAAAGGGATTCGAGCCGCTGGCGGGGGGTCTCGATGCGATGGATTTGGGCGCCGGCTTCCTGCCGCAGCCAATGACCGAGTTTGGCGATGGTGTCCGGCTGAAGGGGGTCCAGTTCAATTCTTTGCACGTCACGCATGGCCAGCAGATCATCAACCGTGCCAACCGCGCGGAGACGGCCACCATACATAATGACCAGCCGCGAGCATATGTCTTCAACTTCACTGAGAAGATGGGTGCACAGCAGTATGGTCTTGCCGCGGTTGCGGAGGCTCAGAAGAAGGTCTTTGATCTGTCGTGTCGCGATGGGGTCCAAGCCGGTGGTGGGTTCGTCGAGGATCACCAAATCCGGATCATTGATCAATGCCTGCGCCAGTCCGACGCGCCGCTGCATGCCCTTGGAGTATTCGCCCATGGTGCGATAGCGGGCGGCCGTCAGGCCGACCATGTCCAGCAGCATGTCGATCCTGCGCCGCCGCTCGACTCGCGGGAGATGAAAGAGCCGGGCGTAGAAGTCGAGCGTTTCCTCGGCGTTCAGGAAGCGGTAGAGGCGTGACTCCTCGGGGAGGTAGCCGATCTGACGCTTGAGGCCAACATCGGTGGGGTGGCGGCCGAGCACCGCGATCTGGCCGCGGGTCGGATAGAGCAGCCCGAGAATCATCTTGATCGTGGTGCTCTTGCCCGATCCGTTCGGCCCCAGCAGGCCGATCACCTCGCCCGGATGAATGGCGAGGGAGAGATCATGGACGGCGGTAACGCGCGGTCGCATCCAGAAGTCTCGGAAGACCTTGGTGACGCCGCGAAGCTCAACGACCTTCGTCGGGGTGGTCAGAGGCATGAATCCTCGAATTGTTCATGGCGTTGGGGCGGCCTCGCCGACGCGCTGGCGATACCGCTCTGTTTCCCGTCTCCGCCGGACATCGGGGTCGCGATTGATCTCAAGAAGCAGCGACTTGCCGCCGTCGTCGGGGAGATAGAACGTCTCCACGTCGCCGGACAGGATTTCCTGCCGGGCATCCCGCCAGAGGCGTTCGTGTACCAGTTCCCGGCTCACACGGTACATCGGAAGAAGTCTCTGAAAACGATCGGCCTCCGCGCGAATCTGCGCCACGACCTGCGTGCGATAGCTGCGGGCCTCGCCGATGATCTCCGACACTCTGCCGCCCACGCGATCTCCTGTCATATGCCGTGCGATGATCTGCCTGAGGGCGGGATCGGGCTCGGAGTGGTGCCAGGAGTTGAGTCCGACATCCGCTCGCTCGCCGTCGAGCAGTCTGTCGAGGGTCTCCGCAAGAAGCTGGGAACGCGCGGAGTCGCCCTTGCGGCGGGCGAGCTCGTAGGCGTCGATCGCGAGAAGGACTGCGCGGTACCCCGATCCGGCCGCCTCGTGGTGGATCTTCGACGATTCCCGTTCCGCGGCTTCGATCCGTTGGGCCTTTTCGCTTTCTGCCTGCCCAACTTCCAGGAATGCCTGGCGAACCGCCAGCGGGGGCGTCGGATGGCTGAGAAGAACTTCGGTCACGGTGATGCCGCTGTCGACCCGGTCAAGCAGGTCCTGGATGGCGCGCCTCGCGGCCGTTCGGTCAAACTGGCCCCGGATCAGCTCATCGGCTGACGTCCGTGCCACAGTGTGTACGATCCCTTGTTCGGCCGCGCACCGCACCATCTCCCTGGCGCGTTCCGACGTGGTGACATGCTCCACGAATCGACCGGCGTCATCCGGAAAGACCTGGTAAAGAATGGCCCACCGCGCATGCACGACATTCTGGTCCCCGGTCAGCAGCGAGCCATCCCTGCCGGGAACCAGACCGCCGGAGCGAGGCTGAAGCTCATCCAATTTCCTGCCGCGGTCGGCAGGGGACGTTTCAAACCAGAAAGCGTCGTCGATTGCCAGTTGCTGGACGGTGGTGGGCACCCTCTCGACCGTGTCGACCGGATCCGGCCAGGCGAAATACGGTCCTCCCGGCTTGAGTATTTCCTGGCCGGGAGCTCCCAGGACTTTGCCGAAGCGGCAGCGGATCGCAACCTCTCCTTCGCGCACATTGAACCAGCCGCTGAACACGAAGGTCAGAGCCATCGCCAGCATGGCGTATCTCAATAATGAGAACGCGAGCGCGAAGGCCCTGGCGATCGAACGGTTCGCGGCGTCCAGAGCGCCGTCCGACGGGGTGGTCTGCGGATTGTCAGGTCGAGTGATCATGGAGTTGGTCAATCTGTGATCGCGGCCGCTTTTCCGGACGTGGGCTCGGCATGCTGTTGCGGCCCGGGCTCGGCCGGCGTGCGAGGTGGCGCAAAGAGATCAAAAGGCCCGCTGCGCGCATCCAGCAGGAATGTCGTGTTGTTCTTGAGAATGCGCTTGTACTCTTCGATCTTCCGGAGAAAAACGGCGAAGTCCTCGTTCTCGCGGAAGACCTTGTATTGCTCGGCCGCGGCGGCGTCGCCCTCGGCGCGAATCGACTGGGCCCGGTGCTCGGCAAAGGCGAGAATGCGCTGCTCGGCGCTCTTGGCCTTGGCGCGGATGTCGCTTGCAGCGGCATCGCCCTCAGAGCGGGCTCGCTGAGCCAGTCGCTGCCGGTTGGCGCGCATTCGCTCGAAGACTTTCTGGGTGACCGGCTCGGCCAGCATGATGCGCTTGACGCCTACAGCCTGTATTTGCACGCCATAGCCCTGTTGCTCGACCTCGGTCTGGATTCGTGTGAGGATCGCCGCTTCGGCTTCCGCGAGCTTGAGTCTTGTGGCGTCGAGGTTGGTCAGGTCGTCAAAGGTGTACCGGCCGATCTGGGCGCGAGCGTCGCGCAGGCGGTCACGAAGCTGCCGTTCGGCCTGTGCGGTGGTGTTGAGGGTGCGATAGAAGGCCAGAGGGTCCACGATGCGCCACGCGACGTAGGCGGACACGATCACATCCTGCTTGTCCAGCGTCTGCTGCTCTTCCAGGCGGTCGTCGAGCACCTGAACGCGGGCATCATAGACCCTGGCGACCTCCTGAATGGGCCACGGCCACTTCAGATGCAGACCGGCGCCCTGCCCATCGGCGTTCTTGACGGACGCGGCGTCCGCTCTGCCGAACGTGGTGACGATCGCCATCTCGTTGTAGCGGACGGTGAATAGGACCATGCTGGCCAGCAGGACCAGCAGGATCGCGATTCCGATGCTGAAATTTCTGACTCGCATCATCTCATGCTCCAGGGGGCTACTTGACGTTCTTGGGGTCCAGCCCGTCGAAAGTAGTGGTCGCATCTTTGAAATCGCCACGGATGATCAGGTCATGACGGTCCGTGGCGAGGATGTACTTCCTGGCGGTCGCCATGCCCTCCGCCATCGCTTCGAGTTGCTTGGCGAGGCTGTAAAGCGACGGCACGGCGCGGTAGGCGGCCAGTTCGCTGAGGAATCGTGCGCATCGGCCTCGCTCGGCATTCTCAACCCGCCATCGATAAGCCCGTGCATCCGCCAGAAGTTGAGATGCCTTGCCGCCAGCGGACTGGATGAGGGCTTCGACTCGAGCCTCCTGGGCAAGTACGTCGGCTGATGTCGGTTGGGAGGACGATCGCATCTGCTCAAGGGCCTCGATTTCGGCCTCAATCCGGCTGGCGCCGGCCTCCGCGCCGGCGGCTTCGGCCAGCGCGCGAGTAGCGTCCTTGAGGGCCAGTTGCACGGCGGTCTGCTTCTCTTGTTCGGCCCCAACGGTCTCGTGGAACGCGGCGGCGGCTTCCTGGGCCGGATGGATGCCCGCGATGCCAACCCATATCACCTCGATTCCCAGCTTCCGCTCCTTCGCTGCGTTCCGGAGGATCGACTGTATTTCCGAGGCGGCCGCGGTCCGGTCGAAGCCGATCAGCTCGTCAATGTCGTACCGCAACAGGAAGCGCGACACTTCCTGGTCCGTCAGCTCGCGGAACCGCCGCTCGGCGTCAGCCTCATTCCGGGCGAAATCCAGCACATCGGATATGCGGTATTGAATGAACACGTCCGCCCCGGCGAGAGTGATTGCCGGCGCGGCGGCGGCTGATTCGGCCTGTCCAGAGGCAAACGGCTGGGACGCCGGCGGGCGGGATACCGTGTCCTTGGGGGGCGCCAGCATCATCAGACGCTCCGGTCCGATCGTATGCTGGTTGGACCAGAGCAACGGCTTGTCCATCAGCGACTGATCATGCGAGCCGACCGTCAGTCCGCGCACGCGCGTGACGTCATAGTGCTCGGCGACACTGATGGGCCACGGCAGCTTGAAATGGATGCCAGGCTGCAGCGGCTCGCCAACCAACCGGCCGAATCGCACGACCAGGACTCGCTCGTGCGTTTCGACGATGATGATGCACGAAGCCAGCAGCAGGGCGGCCACGCCGGCCATGATGAGCCAGCCGAATGCGCCAGTAAGAAGCCTCCAGAACCAGCTTCGTGTGATCTCGAAGCCGAACTGGTAATTGACGGCCTCGCTGAGTGTCTGGACCATGCCGCGCGGGTTCGCCAGCAGGCTGAGGAGCCTGGAGTCGAAGGCGGGTCTCGGCACCTCGTCCCGCTGCCGGGGACGATAGAAGTCCAGAACCTGATTCAGCAGCAGTTCCATCCCCACCAGCAGCCCGAGAAACGGAACGGCCGGGGCCAGGGCGGTTAGCGGCAATGGCGACCCGAAGTGCGCGATCGCCAGGCTCAAGGCAACCAGGAACAGCACGGTCACGCATGCGAGCAGGAATGATGCCCCGCCGCGCAGTAGCCTCCACACGGGCGTCTCCGCCATGCCAAAGAGGTAACGCGCGGCGACGAACAGAACGAATGCGATCCCCGCGGTGAGCGCCGCGGCGCCGGAAGCGCCTTCCATGGGGACGGATGCCCCCGGCTGACGGATGAGCAGCAGTCCTATCGCCAGCAGGTACGCACCGGTCAGGCTGCTGATCGCCGGCAGGCCCCATCGGAAGGCCCGCTGCAACCTGCGTGCGGCGGGGCGGGCCTGAATGTCGTCGGCGAAGATCGACGCGGCGCCCGATTCCCGTTGCCGTTCGAGTTCCAGTTCCTCAATGCGTTTCTGCCGCTGGAAGATGCTCAGGAGGCCGATGGCGGCCCAAATCGGCAACCCCGCGAGGCCCACCAGGCCAAGACGCAGCAGCGCCACGGCCTCGACATGGGCGTAGAGTGCAATCGCTGCGAGAATGAGAACCGCCTGGGCGACAGCGCCAATCGCGGCCGCCGCGACTGCGCGTCGATAAGGCGATAGCCCGGATGCCTCGGTCATGAACGCCTCCTGAAGGGATAGCTCCACGATGTTCGTTGCTCCGGTTCTTCTCGGGCGCCGCCCGGCAACGGGGCTGGCCCGCCGTTTGCGTGGAGTGCATGGTGTTTGCGGAGACATCGATGATTCGACACCTTATTGCCGTGGCCCGGAACACCTTCACCGAGTCGATTCGCCAGCCCATCTACCTGGTCATCCTTCTGGCCGGCGCTGGATTGCTGGTGCTGAACGTGTCCCTCTCCCGCTATACGCTCGACGACGACAACAAATTCCTGATCGACCTGGGGCTGAGCACCATGCTGGTCGGCGGGCTTCTCCTGGCCGTGTTCACGGCGTCCGGAGTCATGAGCCGTGAAATCGAGGACCAGACCCTGGCGACAATCGTCAGCAAGCCGATGAGCCGACCCGTCTTTGTCCTGGGCAAATTCGCCGGCGTGGCGATCACGGCGGTGATGGCCATCTGGGTCTGGTCGATCGTGTTCCTCATGACGTTGCGGCACGGTGTGATGCAGACGGCTTCCCACCGGATCGATGTGCCGGTGGTTGTCTTCGGCTGCCTCGCGGCGTTCGCGGCTCTGGTGACGGCTACCGGAGCCAATTTTCTCTTCGGCCGGCATTTTGGAGCGACCATGGCCAAGTCGCTGGCTGTCGCAATGACCGCCGCCTGCCTCCTGATGCTGCTTGTGGGCAAGGACTGGCAGCCGCAGCCCATGTCCCGCGACATTGACTTGCAGGTCCTGGCGGCACTGCTGCTTCTCACCGAGGCAGTGCTGCTGTTCGTCGCTGTGGCGATTGCCGCCTCGACCCGGCTCGGCCAGGTCGCGACGCTCGTCATCTGCGCCGGCGTCTTGTTCATGGGATTGTGCAGCGACTACGCTCTGGGGCGGCTGGCGCAGTCCAGCGCTGTGGCTGCGGCCCTGTATCGGATCGTCCCCAATATTCAGTTCCTCTGGCTGGCGGATGCGCTGACTCAGCAGCATCCCGTCGGAGGGCGATACGTGCTGCTGGCCACCGTCTACAGCGGTTTGATGATCGTGACGGCCGTCAGTGTCGGCGTGGCGCTCTTCCAGAGGCGTCAGGTG
>CAZMXI010000169.1:6276-10604 GCA_964570205.1 uncultured Tepidisphaeraceae bacterium | reverse complement strand
ATGGCGTGCTGCCTCAATGAATTAACCGTTGCCCGGAAGATTGGGCACGCCCCGCGGAACCAGCGGTTGAACTGGTGAAAGGACCGCTGGACTGAAACGATCCACCAGAGGATCATATTCGGGGTCTATGGACCGCGACGCCTCAACCTCCATCACGCCACCTTATGAATCCGATCGCACGAGCCCGCGACACTCGGCGGTTGGGCCGTGCGCGCTGCTTGCCGCCTCGCTTGTCGCGTGCAAGGCGGTGCATTTGAGCTGGTCCTGGAATTACCTCTGGGATTTGCTTGTGATTGCACATGCCGACCTGCTGCTGGCCGGCGGATTGGGTGTGGTGGCGCAGGCGATCCTGTCGGCGCCTAACCGTTTCCTTAATCGAAGCATGTGGTTGTTGGTGCTGGTCGCAGGCGCGTTGCTCATCGCGTACGGCGTGATCAGCATTCGGATTATCGAGTTCTACCGCCGGCCGCTGAGCTATCCGATGCTCTGCCTGGCGGGGGATGCTCAGAACATGGCTTCGTCGGTGGGCCAGTACGCCACCGTGTTCATGGTCTCCCTGCTGCTGGGGTTACCGCTGGCGTATCTTGTGGGGAGCATCATCCTTGATCGCGTGGGACCGGGGCGGGTGATAAGCTGGCTTCTGGTGATGGCAATGTTCGCCCTGGCGGTGGCGAATTTGGTCTATGCGAGCGCCGAGTTGAAAAATCCAGCCAGCGCCTGGCGCAATCACCGGGGATTGGCGTCTAATCCTCACTGGGCCATTGCGGCCTCTGCTCTCCGCGAGTGGGCGGGCCTTGGGGCACCCAGGCTCAATGAGCCGTATCCGCCGGGTGACGCGGAGGATTTCCAACCCGTTGGCGATCGGGCCGCCGGAGGCGCGAACCTGACGCTGAATCTGCCGCGCGGCCCACGAAACCTGATCGTGATCGTGTGTGAGTCGGTCGGCACGCAACATCTGTCCATTTACGGCAGCAAGTTCAACACGACCCCCCGGCTGGCCGCTGAACTGCCCAACAGTCTCATCTTCGACAGCCTGTATTCACATGTGACGAATACGGCCAATGCACTCGTTTCGCTGGTGCTGTCGCGATATCCGACGATGAACTGGCGGGAGTGGACGACGGAGCGGCCGGATCTGCCGGGCATTTCGTTGGCGGATGTCTTCCGGCAGCGTGGATACCGCACGGCGTTCATCTCGGCGGGCGACAACCAGTACGCCAACCAGGCGGCATTCCTGAGTCGGCGCGGCTTTGAGACCATCTGGGATTACCGCGACTCGGGGCGGAGCAAGCTGATGTCGTGGGGCGTGGAGGATCGGGCCACGGTTGACATGGTCCTGCGGTGGATCGCCAGCCAGAGGGGCAAGCCGTTCCTGGCGGTATGCTGGACTCAAGGGACCCATCATCCCTATGAGCCGGCGCCTGGGGAGGCGCAGTTTGACTTCCTTACAGCAGAGCAGAGGCAATCGTACCGGATGGGCTGGGAACTGAACCGATATCTGAACGCGCTGCACCAGATGGACCGGCAAATCGGGCGGCTTCTTGACGAGCTGCGCAGTCGCGGGCTGGCGGATGACACGATCGTCGCAATCATCGGTGACCACGGCGAGGCGTTCGGCTGGCCGAGGCCGCACGTGGGACATTTCGGGCATGTGTACGAGGAGGATGTGCATGTGCCGCTGGTGCTGTGGAACCCTCGCGTGTTTCGCAATGCCGGCCGATCCAGCGCAGTGGGCGGACAGGTCGACCTGGCGCCGACATTGGCGGACCTGGTTGGCATTCCTCCCGCCGCAACATGGCAGGGAAACAGCCTGTTCAGCTCATCGCGGCCGGGTCGGGCTTACTTCTATGGCCCAACGGAAGACTTCACATTTGGCATGCGCGAGGCGAACTGGAAGTACATCATCAACGCCGGCCCTGGCACGCAGGAGCTGTATGACCTGTCGCGAGACCCGCTGGAGTCAACCAATCTCGCCGACGCGCAACAAGAACGCTGCCGTCGTTTTCGGCAGCGCGTGAGCGCCTGGCTGGATTATCAGCAGAAGCTGAATCGACAGTAATGCCAGGTCATCGTGCGGCGGCGAGTTTCAACGCCACCTCGGCCACGCGGCGCCCGACGCCCTTGGCCGTGGCCATTCCCGTTTCGTCCTGGGTCACATCGTTCTGAGGCCCGGCCACCAGAATGCCGCCAAGGCGCGGGTGTGGCTTGCCCTCAGAGACGATGATCATGTCCTGCGACAGAAGGATGGCGTGGACGCTCTGGATGGTCATTTCCTGTCCACCGTTGCGGGCCGCCCCGGTTGCTATCACCCCGCCGACCTTATCGCTCAGGTCGAAGTTCTTGCGGAAGACCATGAACCGCTCCAGGAGCCCTTTGCACTGCGAGCTCATGCTGCTGAAGTAGACGGGCGTCGCGAGAATAATCCCGCCCAAATTGGGGTCACGGAGCTTGGCCTCAATCGTGGGGAAATCATCCTGCTGGCCTGGCTCCAGCGCGATCCCGGCGGCCACTTCGGCGGGGATTTTCATGCCCGCGAGCTCAATCATCTCCACCTGGACGACAGGCGACACCGCTTTGGCTGCTTCGAGCGCCGCGCTGAGCGCAACGGCGCTGTTCTTGCCTTTACGCGGGCTGCAGGAGATGCCGATGATCTTGACGGTCTTGCCGGCCGCCTGGGCTGACGCCCCCCGAGCCATGGCCCCGACGACCGCAACGCCGGCCGCACCCAGCACACCACGCCTGCTCAACGCTGCCATTCCGTGCTCCTTTCCAGTTAAGTGATGGCGTTATCTTCGCTCCGGACACACGCGGGCTCAAGCCCTGGGCGGCCGAATTCGGCCAGGTTGTCGCCCCGCCAGGCTGGCATTCGGCCATTTCTTCGTCCTGACCGGACGGGGGGCGGGGAATAGAATCCGGCAGAGGTCAACCATGCCGACACATACTCTTGCGCCGTTTCCCGGCGAGTTGCTGGCCGCCAAGAAGCAGATCCGTGAGCAGGCGAGGTCTTACGGACTGGATTTCTTCCCGGTCATTTTCGAGATGTGCGACCACGAGCAGATGACCCAGCTCGCCGCATATGGCGGCTTTCCGCAGCGCTATCCTCATTGGCGATTCGGCATGGAGTACGAGCGCCTGCGCAAGCAGCACCATTACGGGCTGGGGCGGATCTATGAGATGGTCATCAACAACGATCCGTGCTACGCCTATCTGCAGGAATCGAATCCGCTCGTGGACCAGAAGCTGGTCATCGCGCACGTTTACGGGCACGCCGACTTCTTCAAGAACAACCTGTGGTTCGGGCAGACCAACCGCAAAATGATGGATGAGATGGCCAATCACGCCACGCGGGTCCGCCGGCACATCGAGAAGCACGGGTATGACACGGTGGAATCGTTCCTGGATGTCTGCCTTTCGGTTGAACACCTGATCGACCCGCATTCGATGTTCCTGAACCGCGGGCCGATGGACCTCGCGCCTGAGCAGGCCCGGCGTGAGGAACCGCAGGCCACGAAGTTCAAGGCGAAGAGTTACATGGATCCGTGGATCAATCCGCGGGAGGTGCTGGCGGCGGAGGCGAAGAAGGCGGCGGAAGACAAGGCCAGGAAGCGTTTCGCGACGCCAAGCCGCCCCACTCGAGATGCGCTGCTGTACCTGCTTCAACACGCGCGTCTGGAGGACTGGCAGATGGATTGCCTGTCGATCGTGCGTGAGGAAAGCTACTATTTCGCGCCACAGGCGATGACGAAAGTCATGAACGAGGGATGGGCCAGCTACTGGCACTCGACGCTCATGACCAAGCACTTTCTCGAAGCAAGGGAGGTGATCGATTACGCGGACCATCACTCCGGGACCGTGCACATGCCCCCGGGCGGATTCAACCCGTACAAGATCGGACTGGAGCTCCTGCGGGACATCGAAAACCGGTGGAACAAAGGTAAGTTCGGCAAGGACTACGAGAATGCCGACCGCCTCGGCGAGCAGAAGCGATGGGACAAGGGGCTGGGCGTCGGGCGCAACAAGATCTTCGAAGTGCGCCGCATCTACAACGATGTGAGTTTCATTGATGAATTCATGACCCCCGAGTTCATCGACAAACACAAGCTGTATCAGTACGGCCGCGACCCGCACACGGGGCAGCTCCGGATCATCACCCGCGACCCGGCCCGCATCAAGCAGACCATGCTCTACCAGCTCACCAACATGGGCCAGCCGTTCATCTATGTGCTGGATGGCAATTACTGCAACCGGGGCGAGCTGTACCTGGGGCACAGGCACAATGGCCTGGACATCGAGATCAAGACGGCGGTGGAGACGCTGAAGAACGTCCA
>CAZMXI010000169.1:0-6266 GCA_964570205.1 uncultured Tepidisphaeraceae bacterium | reverse complement strand
CGGCCCGTGCACCTTCAGGCGCGAATCGACGATGACATGATCCTGTTCAGCTACAACGGCGACCAGCCGAAGCAGCAGACGATCCATGATGAGCTGCCGCCGCCAGCGCATCAGATATGACCAGGCGACGGACGCAACGGAGACGCCCTGGCCGCTCAGGAGCCTGAGTTGGCCATTCGCAACCAAGGGCGCGCAGGGGGGCCGGAAACGCTCGATCGGCGCTGCCTGACGCCCAAGAAGATCGAGCTGGTTGCCGGCAGGCTTTGACAATGACCGCCAGCGCATCACAATGCTCGCATTGCTGCTGGAGAACGTCGGCTCGGATTCCGCCGTCCGGCCAGGCAAGGCAAGCATCTGGCGCGACGCCGTTGCCAGGCTCGCTTGATTCGCCCGCAAGCCATCTGATTCTTGATCTGCCATGATGCCCAAACTTTGCGTTCTTCCCACCCCTGATGACGTTGCCGTCGCCGGCGCCGGAATCGTCGCGCAGGCGGCCCGCGAGGCGGTTGAAGTTCGGGGACGATTCACCATCGCCCTGGCGGGCGGCAATACGCCGCGCCTGCTGCACCGGAAACTGGCGGCCGAGCCGTTTGTGTCGCAGGTTCCCTGGGGCAAGGTTCACGTGTTCTTCGGCGATGAACGATGTGTTCCGCCAAGCAGCCCGGACAGCAACTTCCGTATGGCCTGCGACACCCTGATTGACCATGTGCCGATCGCCTACGATAGCATCCACCGCATGCAGGGCGAGATCGACCCCCAGCAGGCGGCGGTCGATTATGGCCGGATGCTGAAGGACTTCTTCGGCGATGGCGGGTTGGACCTGGCCATACTGGGCATGGGCGAGGATGGCCACACGGCATCGCTCTTTCCAGACACCGAGGCTTTGAAGGAAGACCATCATCGCTGCATGGCCAATTTCGTCCCGAAGCTGAATGCATGGCGGCTGACGATGACAGCGCCATTCCTCAACCGGTCTGGCCACGTGCTGGTGCTTGTCACCGGCGAGAACAAGGCGGCCGCCGCGCAGCAGGCCCTCGAGGGTGAGGAAGCCCCCCACCGCCTGCCCATTCAGCTTATTCAGCCGGATATCGGGCAGCTCACCTGGCTGATGGATGCGCCGGCGGCGGGGATGACGTGATCGGATGCTCAGGGGGCTCAGGAGGTCAGCGTTCGCTGCCGCTCTCTGCAATCCAGGGCACCAGGGAGCGATGGGCGGCCTTGCCGACTTAGGGAAGAGGGCCGGTCTGACTCAACCGTTTCAGACGATTGCGACAACTGTGCGAGATCGCAGTCCGCGGAAATGCGGGTCCATCGTTCCAGGCAATGCGTGGTGGGGACTCATTCCAGGGGTATCGATGGAGTAACAAGCGATTCTCGTTGATGGCGAGGTCCTTCAGACTGCCCCAGTCATCCGCTGGGCAGCACAGCAGGCCCACAGCGTCGGCGCGGCAGTGCGGATGTCCGGCGATGTTTCGACCGGCGTGCTCCGCCCAACGCTTAATCTGCTTGCCGTCGTAGTCCGTCGCACTGTCCGCGTTCAGGTTCCGCGCCGTCACGTCAAACGGCTGACTTACCCCCTCCCGACTCACCCGTTCCACCGCCTTGGGCGTCAGCCCCACCTGCGGGTCCAGTTCCCATCGCTGCTTCTGAGGAGGAAGAACTCCGGTCACAGGGCCGGCATCGCGCCACCTGAAGCGGGAGCACCACGGGTCCGTGCTGGCTGCGCCGCTCCCATTGATCCTGCTCCTCCAGCCATTTGGTGTTCTGGTTTGCGCAGTGGGGACACGGCCCCGGCTCCGCCATTTCCGCAACCATTGAAGAATGGGCCGACCCCTCCGGAAACGCCCCCGTCACTTCCCGGTCGAACGCTTCGGCATCCTGCCGCGCTGCACTGCCTACTGAACCCGCCTCTGCTGCTCCGCCGCAAACGTTTCACGCACCCTTTGACGCCCGCCATCGAGACTGATAGATTGTAGGATTCTGTCTTGGGCGGCTAAGATGCCGCAAGACGCCGATTCTGGCGATGCGGCGCCCGTGCCGACAGGCCGGGGCGCGGCAATAAACAACAAGCATCAGAGGATTTGCACATGCGAGCAAGCGACGTACGCAGGGGCCAGGCGGTGGTGATTGACGGCAAGCTCTTTGTGGTTACAGGCGCGGACCACAATACGCCGGGAAACCTCCGCGCCAAAGTGCAGTTCAAGCTGCGCGATGTGTCCAAGGGAACCATCTTGGACAAGCGGGTGGGCGCGACCGACGACGTCGATGTCGTCAATCTAGACCGGCGCATTGTCGAGTATCTCTACAGCGACAACACCGGCCATGTCATCATGGACACCGAAAACTACGACCAGAACACCATCCCCAAGGAAGTGTTCGGCGACGACATCCTCTACCTCAAGCCCAACACCCAGATCCAGGCCCTGTTCCACGACGGCAAGATTGTCAGCTACGAACTCCCAAAAACCGTGGACCTCGAAGTGACCGACACCCCGCCGGGCATCAAGGGCGCCACCGCTACAAACCAGCTCAAGGACGCCACGCTGGAAACCGGCCTGAAGACCCGTGTGCCGCCTTTCATCGAAATTGGCGAGACAATTCGCGTCAGCACCGAAACCGGCGAGTACCTCAGCCGCGCCTGACGGACGGCTCGCAACCCGTATCGACAACACGTCAGCGCCGGCCCAAGCTGGCGCTTCTTCTTTGCGCCTGGTGGAGTCCTGAACATCCCGCTCACACCGCCGCGCGGCCCGACTGAAGCAACTGTAGCGGCTCGCGCGTGGCCGCCCGCGCGGCTGGCCAGAGGCTGGCGAGCACCGCGACCGCCAGCACCGACAGGACTCCGTAGAAGACGACATCCCACGGCACCGCCATCGGCGTGCTCATGGC
This sequence comes from uncultured Tepidisphaeraceae bacterium, assembly GCA_964570205.1. Lineage (GTDB taxonomy): Bacteria > Planctomycetota > Phycisphaerae > Tepidisphaerales > Tepidisphaeraceae > CAZMXI01. The sequence goes on along the minus strand of CAZMXI010000169.1, from coordinate 3,377 downwards.
CACCAGCCGCACCGCAAGCTGCCGGGCATCGATGCTGAGCAGAAGGCCGGAGGCCACGCCCATCGCCGCGCCCACCAGCGCCAGGAGCGCGGCTTCGGCCAGGATCAAACGAAGCAATTGCCACCGAGTCATCCCCACGCTGCGCAACACGCCAAGCTGCCACATCCGGCTGCGAATGCTTGCCATGACTGTGTTCGTCACCCCCAACGACGCGACCGCAATGGCGGCGATCGCCAGCGTGCTCAACAGCATAAGGACCTTCTGGAACATCTGCTGGATGTGAAACTTGATGTGCCGCACATCACCCACCAGCAGGCCCATCGCTCCCACCTTCTGGCGGACACGCTCCTGAATCACGTGCCGCGGGACGCCATAAACGTCCATGTTGGCCGCGAAGAGAGTAATCCGCTCCACACCGAAATCCCGCTTGGCATCCTCCATCGAGCCGAACAGGCTCGCCACCGAGCGCTCTTCGAGCTGACGCCGCATGTCAAACATGCTCACAAAGACATCGATTCCGGGCGACCAAACAACGGCGGCCACCGTGTAATCCACTTCGCCGCCCTTGGGGGTCTTGAGCTTGATCTTGTCGCCCATGCCCAGGCCCTTGAGCTGCCGGAACTCTTCCGTAACGATCACGTGGCGGCCTTGGCGCAGTTTCGCCACCGCGTCCGCTTGGTTGCCCTCGCGGAACTCCAGGCCCATCATGTTCAGCCCCTTCTCCGGCTCGAAGCCGATGAACATGGTGGTGTCCGTCAGCAGCGCAGCCCCGAAAAGCTGCGAGAAATATCCCGCGGGCAGACCGGTAAACGCCGTGGCGATCGGCAGGACCTCATCATCCTTGACCCCCTCAACCTTCTCGATGTCGGCCGACCGCTCCGGGGCGATGCCCCAGCCCACAAAGATGAACACGTCGGGAAACCGGTCCGGCAGCTTCCAGGCGTTCAGCACAGTGTTGCCCTGCGTGTGCATGACGATCAGGATCGCCAGCCCGACCATCAGCGCAGCGGCCGTGCCCGCGGCGCGCCATATCCCCCCGGTAAGCTGCTGCTGAACCAGGCCCAGACGCAATCGAAGCACACACGCCACCGCCGGCGCCAGCAGCCTTTCGACCAGCCAGATGAAGGCTGGCGCCAGCAGGAAGAACCCGATCATCAGGCAGGGCAACCCGACGATGAAATGCCCCCAGAACCACACCATCTTCGGCAACCCGGGTGCGAACATCAGCACCGGATCGACCGCGACGAGCACAAGGCCGATCGCCACCGCCGCCAGCGGCACGCGCGTCCGGGCGTTCCCCTGCGCTGTCAACCCCTCCAGCGGGCTGATGCGCATGGCGCCGAGCGCTGGCAAAAGGCTGGCGATCACCGCGGTCGCCAGCGCGCCGATCGCGGCATAGTTCAGCCCGGAAACGCTGTACGCCTCGCCGGCGATGAACACATACGGCCGCCACCACACCAGCAGCTTAATCCAACCGATCCCCAGCGGCAGTCCGACCGCCACGCCGATGGCCGCCAGCAGCACCCCTTCCAGAACCACGATGGCGGCTATCTGATGCCGCATCGCCCCCACCGCACGAAGCATCGACAGCGTCCGCTGCCGTTCCATCACCCCCATGCTCAGTGTGGAGAAGATGATGAAGCCCGCCGCCAGCAGCGAAATCGAGGCGGCGAGATAGCTCATCAGCTCCAGAGCGTAGAAGTGCTTCTCAAACTCGCGCCTGCTTTCGCTGGCGGTGCGCAGCTTGATCAGTGGATCGGTTGCGGCAAGCTTCTGCCGCAATTCGGCGGCGTACGCATCCTGGTCAATGTCGTGGCGCAGGTCCACGACCACGCGCGTGAGGCTGCCCTGCGCGCCAACCCATTCCTGAAGCGTCTCCAGCGGCATGTATGCCGTCGGCTGAAGGAACGCCAGGATGGCCGGCTTGTGGACAATGCCGCTGACCTGAAGCTGAAGCCGCCGGTTCCCATCGGGCAGCCACACCTGGTCACCCACCTTCACGTGCAGCGTCGAAGCCACCTCCTGGTCGATCACAATCGCCTTGGCATCGTGTCCGGTGAACCAGCTTCCACCGGTGCCTTCCATCAGCTTCATCGACCGGATCTCGCCATCCTCCGGCAGTTGCACGCCAATGGCAACGACCTGGGCCGCGAACCACGGGCCACGGGCCGCCCCGGCGCGGAGCATCTGCGGGATGACTTCAATCCGTCCGGTGGCATGGTTGATGCGATCATCCCGCCGCATCGTCTCCAGCAGCGACTCGTCAATCCCTTGCCGGTAATCGCCCTTCCGCGTCAGTTCGAGGTCGGTCGAACCGAGATACTCGAAAATAAACTGGAGCACGGCGGCCTTGGCCGACGTGTAGCCGCTGGTCATCGCCACAACCAGGCTCACGGACATGGCAATCGCCAGGCACGTCAGGACCGCCCGCGTCTTGTGCGACAGAAGCGTCGAACTGGTCAACTTCAAGATCGCCATGGTCAGCGGCTCTTGGCTCCCTCTGTATCCCGCAGGCACTCCTGATAGCGCGCGGCGAGGTGCTGCGGATTCGGCATGTCGCCCGTGGCGAAACGCTCGATCATTCGGCCGTCCTTCATGATGCCCACCTCCTGGGCATAAGCCGCCACGCTCGGTTCGTGCGTCACCATGATGATCGTCCTGCCGTGAATCGCCGACAGATCCCGCAGCAGTTCGCACATGCTGCGGCTGTTTGCTGAGTCCAGGTTGCCGGTCGGCTCATCGGCAAGAATCACCGCGGGATCGCTCGCCAGGGCCCGCCCGATCGCCACACGCTGCTGTTCGCCGCCGCTCAGTACATCCGGGCGGTGCTCAGCCCGTTCCAGAAGGCCAAGCTGACCCAGCAGATCGTCGGCACGGGCACGGGTCTGCGCGACGTTCCGGCCGTCCAGCATGAGCGGCAGCGTGATGTTGTCCCTCGCGTTGAGCGTGGGAACAAGGTTGAACGCCTGGAAGACCAGGCCCACCTGGCGACGCCGGAAAATCGTCAACCGCCGGTCGCTCATGGCTGTCAAGTCCTGCCCGTCAATCATCACGCGGCCTCCGGTGGGCGGCGTGAGGCCGGCCATCACATGCAGCAGCGTGCTCTTCCCGGAGCCGCTGGCGCCCATGATGGCGATAAACACTCCCCGGCCAACCGTCAGGGTAACGCCATCCAGCGCGCGAACCGTTCGGTCGCCCTGGCGGTACGTTTTGCTTACATTCTCAACGACGAGCGGGGTCATCCATATCCTCTTGGCAAGATGGGTCATCTTAGTGGGCGGCGTCGGCCGCAACAAGCCCGCCAGCTTCTGAGGGTGAACGAGGGGTGTAGCGCGCCCGTCGGGTACGTCTGGTAGGATGGGGGCCAATCAAGGAGG
>CAZMXI010000168.1:0-10691 GCA_964570205.1 uncultured Tepidisphaeraceae bacterium | reverse complement strand
CGCAAGCCTAACATGCGCCGTACTGCGCTACGCCTGGATTGAGGACGCTCTAGGAACCAGCCGCATGCGCCCAAGCGAGATGCGAGCTTCGGGCCATACTGGAGGAGTTGGAGGGCAGCGGAGTGCGGATTCTGGAGGGGTGATCCGGGCGTGGCATTCCGACGATTCATCGCCCGCTCCGTCGTCACCTTTCGCCCAACAAATGGCGTGAGAGGAATTGCGCCCGCCGCCGGGCCCCATATGGGGTCTCGGCCGCTCCGTGCCCCGCACCGGTCACGATCACCAGGTCGAGATCCTTGTCCGCCTTCTGCAGTGCGTTGACGACCTGCATGGTCGAGGCGGGATCGACATTGCTGTCCAGTTCGCCCACGATCAGCATCAATTTGCCCTGAAGCCGATGGGCATTGAGCGAGTTTGAGCTCTCCCCATACCACTTGCCCACCGGCCAGCCCATCCACTGCTCGTTCCACCATATCTTATCCATGCGATTGTCATGGCATCCGCAGTCCGCAACGGCCACCTTGTAGAAATCTCCATGCCATAGCAGCGCCGCCATCGCGTTCTGTCCCCCGGCCGAACCACCATAGATCCCCACCCGGTTCAGGTCCATTTGCGGGTACTTCGCCCCGGCCGCCTTGAGCCATGCAATCCGATCCGGAAAGCCCGCATCCCGCAGGTTTCGCCAGCAGACATCGTGAAACGACTTCGACCGCCCGGAGGTCCCCATTCCATCGCACTGCACCACGATCATGCCCATGTCGGCTATCTGCTGCTGATGACCGTAGCGCGCCCGGAACGCCTTGGGCGCAAAGAAACCCTGCGGGCCGGCGTAGATATTCTCCACAATGGGGTACTTCCCGGCCGGATCGAAATTCCTCGGCCAGATAATCACCCCGTGGATGTCCGTCCTGCCATCGCGCCCCTTGGCGACAAACCGCTCCGGCCAGCGCCCACCGCGATCTGCGAGCACTTCGCTGGCATCCGCCTCCTCCAGACTGCACACCAGCGTGCCATCGTCCGCGCGCCGCAGTTCGTGAACAGGAGGCTGGTCCACGCGTGACCACCGGTCAATCAGGTAATCGCTTCCTGGAGTCCACGTCACCTCATGGGTTCCATCGCCGTCGGTCAACACGACGAGCCCGGTGCCATCAAAATTAACTCGGCAGAAATGGGCGTAGTAAGGATCCTGTCCCGGCCGGATTCCGCCGGCACGGAACCAGACCTGCCGCTTCTCCGGATCCACATGCACCACCGACTGAACCACCCACTCGCCCCTGGTCATCTGGTTCTTGACGCTCCCTGTCCGGGCGTCATACAGCCACAGGTGGTTCCACCCATCCCGCTCGGACATCCAGATGATCTCCTCCTCACCGATCCAACGGCAGAAGTACTTCCCCGAATAGCAGATGAAAGTCCGGCTTTGTTCGTCGATGATCGCCCTGGAATGGCCCGTAACGCCATCGATCGCGACGACCTGCAGCGCCTGATGTCCCCGCTGGTTGTAGACGAAGGTGATTCGCGATGAATCGGCCGCCCACTTCACATCCTCAATGCTCCACGGATTGGCGAACAGCTCATCCTTGACCGGTGTCGGCCGCCGCCGCTCGACATCGAACAGCCGCACCCGCGGATACGCGATCCGATCTCCCGGCTTCAAGTAATCCAGCGTCCTGAGCTTCGGCTGCAACTGGTCCCTCGGGGAGGACTCGACAATGTACACCTTGTGTTCCTGCGCTTTGGCCACCCGGAGCGCCGCCACCTTGCGTGAATCGGGCGACCACCACACGTTCTGGACGGCATACCCATCCTCCGCCACCCCATCCGCACTCAGCGGAACTTCCTCCCCGCCTTCCGTGGCTCGAATCCACAGATTCTCATTCCGGACAAACGCCACCCATTTGCCGTTCGGTGACTCCGCCCGGCGACCGGCCGCCCCTCCGGACCGCCGCCCGTCAGGGATCGGACGCACGGTTGCAGTCCGTCCATCCACCAGGGCCGTGCATCTCTCGGCAGTCGCCTCAAACACGCCCAGGACCTTGCCGGCCTTGTCGGCGGCCAGCCAGACATGCCCGGCGTAGGTGTGCTGTGCCCAGCGTTCGTTTGGCTTGACTGTCGCGTAACGTCGTTTCTGCCCCTCAGCGTCCAGCCAGAAGACCTCGATATCCGTGGCCATCCGGTTCACAAAAGTGATCTCCGTCTCAGCGCCGGTGCGCCGGCTGGCCCGCAGCGTGCCTGTCGCAGGCAGCGATGCCGCAGGCTGGGTGCCGGCGGCCGCTTCGCGGACCTCATAACTGCGCAGATCCAACCACCACGACTTCTCTCTCCCGCGCAGCACAATGCCCGCGGCGTCCGGCGCGAAGTGCAGTTCCTCCACGGGCAACTGCGCCGACATGACTTGCCGTCCCATCGCCCGGCTCAGCGACTCGGCCGCCCGCACATGGTCGAACGCCGGCCGCCGCTCGCCTTTGGCAGCATCAACGAGAATGAACTCGCGGCTCCCGCCTTTCAGCTCATTGCGGTACCAGAAACGAGTTCCCCCATCCAGCCAGTGCGCTTCCACACGATCGCGATACACCCGAGGCTGCGCCGAAACGACATGCGCCCAGGCAAGCGTCATCGCCACCATCAACAGCACACGACCGTGTCCATTGATCTGCGTAGTCGCTGGTTTCATGCCGCCCAATATACACGCACCGGGCAAACACGGCAGGCCGACGACGGTGGTGGTTTTCGTCCAATGCCTGTGCGTGACGCACAAGGGATTGCTTCCATCCGCAGGGGAATCGGCGCTGAACGCATTCATGTCAACCGGAGCGATTTACTCGCCGGTCAGTTCCTTCACCAGCCAGGGCATTTCGTAGACCTTCCGCAGGGCCTCCAGAATGGCGCTGGAGTGCACGGAGACGGAACGGCCGGCCTGGTCGCCATAGGCATAGGCCCATACCAGGCTCTGAATATTGCCGTCGAAGATCAGGCCCACGTACTCTCCCTGGCGGTTGACCACCGGGCTGCCGGAGTTGCCGCCAATGATGTCGTTGGTGCTGACAAAGTTAAGCGGAGTGTTGGGATCGATGGCGGTGTAGCGCTGGGCGACACTGCCGGCCAGGTTGAATGGCGGCTTGTTGTCGAAGTCGGCCGCACGGGCGAACAGGCCAAAAAACGTGGTCTTGAACGGCACGCGGGTCGTGCCCAGTTCATAGCCCAGAATCCGGCCGAAGCTGAGCCGCAGCGTACCGGTGGCGTCCGGGTAGGCATTGCGGCCGTAGACCGCGAAACGGGCCTTGGCGATCTTGTGGCCCTCCAGCGCATTGACGCTCTGGATGTTGTCCTCGCTCCAGTCGCGCAGCTCGCGCCATGTGGGATCGAGCCGACGCGCCCACTGGATGAGCGGGTCGCCGGACCGTTCCACCGCCTGCCGGCCGCCTTTGACCAGCGCGCGCCGGAACTCCGGGTCGACCAGCTTCGTGCCGGCGACCAGCTCATGCGCGACGGCCTTGGGATCCCTGCCATTCAGCGCGGCGATGATCAACTTGTCCCTTGGACCGAGCGCCGCGAGGGCTTCGACCAGCGTGTGGGCCAGCAGGTGTTCATCCAGTTCCGGGTAGATCGGGGCCGGGGAGTAGAGCCGCCGCTCGAACGACGGCAGGTTCGAGTCACGGAATTCCTCATAGCGATTGTCGTTGGGCTTCTCGATCTCGACGACGTAGCGGACGATGTCGGTGGCGATGTGGATGAGGCTCGAGCCGCCAAGCCAGTAGTAGGTGAGCTCCGTGTGGCGTTTCTCGGCCTTGCGCATAGCCGCGGCGATCCTGTTCCAGGCTCCGGCGGCATCAGCCGTCTGCTTGTCCGATTTAGCCAACTTGCGGAGGGTGTCCTCGGCAGTCTTGAGCCGCTGGAAGACGGCCGGATCTTGCAGGCCCTCGTACTGGCCGGTGAGGGCCTTTAGGCTGTTCTCGACACCGAAGATGAGGCCCTGCGCCTGGCGGGCCTGCTCGGGGCCACGGGCGGCGTATTCGTAGAGGACCTTGCGCCGCTGGGCCAGGTTGCGCAGAGATGTCGGCAGGCGATAGTCGCGGTCGAATTCGAGCTGGCTGACGGTTCGCAGACGTCGAGTCGAACCGGGATGGCCCGCGACAAACACCAGCTCGCCCTCGGGCGCGCCCGATCGGCTCCACTTCAGGTAATGCTCGGAGGTGTTGGCTGGCTTGCCCTCCTCATAGAGGCGGAAGAAGGCGAAGTCGAGGCAGAAACGGGGGTAGGTGAAGTTGTCGTAGTCGCCGCCGAAGAACGCAGCCTGAATTTCCGGCGCCATGACCAGGCGCACATCCGTATACCGCTTGTAGCGATAGAGCCAGTATTCCCCGCCGTCATAGAGCGACACCACATCGCTCTTAAGCCCGGTGCTCTCGGTCGATTCTTTCTCAATCCGCGCGATTTCCGCTTTTCGCTGCCGGTTCTGCACCTGCTGCGAGGCCTTGGGATTCACCGCGGCAACCACACGCCGGGTCACATCCTCCATCGAGACGAGGATGGTCAGCTCCTGGTCGGGGCAGGGCATCTCCTCCGCCTGGTTGGCAGCGCGGAACCCATCGCGCACGTAGTCCTTCTGTGGCGTCGAGAGCTTCTGAAGCTGGCCCAGTGCAACGTGGTGGTTCGTGACCACCAGGCCGTCGGGCGACACCACCGCGCCCGATGCACCGCCGAATCGCACTGCGGAAAGCTGGAGATGCCTGATCCACTCAGGCGTTGGCGCGAAGCCATAGCGCTCCTTCAGATTGGCCAGGGGCAGGTTGTCCAGCGTCCACATTCCCTCATCGCCGGTGCGAGGCACCGCGGCACAAACCGGACCGCCCGGCGCGGTTGAATGATCCTTGACGGCTTGAACAGGCGCATTCTGGCAGCCGCATGCGACCAGCAGCACCGCAACGATGATGTATTGAATCCTCATGGTCGGCCACTCCTCGGCATTTCTGATGTGTGACCACTTCGCAGCCATTCACGGACGCCCATCGCGCCGGCGCATGCCAAGATTGGCGACGAGGAAGGCAAACCGATCGGCCGTTTCCTCGATGATCTTCGTCGTGGGCTTGCCGGCGCCGTGTCCGGCTCTGGTTTCGATGCGGATCAGCACCGGCTTCTCCCCTGCTTGTGCCGCCTGGATCGCCGCAGCGAACTTGAAGCTGTGCGCGGGGACTACACGGTCATCGTGATCACTGGTGGTGATCAATGTGGCGGGATATCGCGTGCCCGTCTTGATGTTGTGCAGGGGGGAGTAGGCGTAGAGCGCCTTGAACTCCTCGGGGTTGTCCGGGGTGCCGTAGTCCGACACCCATCCCCACCCAACCGTGAACTTGTGGAAGCGGAGCATGTCCATCACCCCTACCGCCGGCAGCGCAGCGCCGAAAAGCGATGGCCGCTGTGTCATGCACGCGCCTACCAGCAGCCCACCGTTGCTCCCACCGGAGATCGCCAGTCTGGCCGGCGAGGTGTAGCGGTTGGCGATCAGCCACTCGGCCGCCGCGATGAAATCATCAAAGACATTCTGCTTCTTGAGCTTTCGCCCGGCGTCGTACCATTCCTGGCCATATTCGTTCCCCCCGCGCAGGCTTGGCTGGGCATACACGCCGCCCAGTTCCATCCAGACGATGTTGGCCGCCGAGAAGCCCGGCGTCAGCGAGATTCGGAAGCCACCGTAGCCGTAGAGCAGCGTTGGATTGGCGCCATCCAGCTTGAGGCCCTTCTTATGCGTGATGAACATCGGCACGCGGGTGCCGTCTTTGCTGGTGTAGAAGACCTGCTTCGTCTGGAAATCCTCGGGGTTGAAGGCGACGGTGGGGCGGCGGAGCAGGGCGCTCGTTCCCGCCTTGATGTCATAGCGATAGATCGCGGGCGGCTGGGTGAAGCTGGTGAATGCGTAGAACGTTTCAGCATCCCTGCGTTTGCCGCCAAAGCCACCGGCCGATCCGATGCCGGGAAGCTCCACATCGCGCTCGAGCCTGCCATCGAGCCCATGCACCCGAATCAGCGAGCACGCATCCTGGAGATAACGAAGGATAAAGCGATCCCCGACCACATTGGCCGATTCCAGCGTACTGCGGTCCTGAGCGACAATCTGGCGCCAATGGGCCCTCTCCGGCCGGCGCGTATCGACCGCGATGATCCGCCTGCGGGGGGCATCCTGGTCAGTGAGGAGCCAGAAAACCGGGCCATCGTTGTCGATGAACGAGTACTGGGCATCATCTTCGTTCAACAGCTCGACAATCTGAGAAGGATCGCCGCCGATTTGCGGGTTTGCGGGGTCCTTCAAGTCCTTGTAGAAGACGCGGTTGGTGCGCTCCGTGCCGCGCCGAATGGTGATGACAAGATACCGGCCGTCGTCGGTAACCTGGCCGGAGATGTTCCACTCCTTCTGGTCTGGCCGGCGATAGACCAGCACATCCTCCGCCTGCGCCGTGCCGAGGCGGTGATAACAGAGTTGGGGGTTGTAGTTGGCTGCCGAAAGCTCCTGTCCGGGCGGGGGCTCCGGCAGGCGTGTGTAGAAGAACCCCTTCGAGTCGTGCGTCCACGAAGCGCCGGTCCTTTTCGTCCAGCGCAGGTAATCGGCCAGATCCTGCCCCGTGGCCACATCGCGCACGCGCCATTCCATCCAGTCGGAACCCGCCGCGGAGCAGCTATAGACCAGGTACCTGCCATCATCGCTGAAGCTAGTGCCGCCCAGCGCAATAGTGCCGTCCTTGGAGAAGGTGTTGGGGTCGAGCAGGACTCGCGCCTCGCCCAGGAGGGAATCCGAGACGTACAGCGCCGACTGGTTCTGGAGGCCGGAATTGCGGAAGTGGAAGTAGTGCCCGCCCTCGCGCCAGGGGATGGAGAAACGCTCGTAGTTCCACAACTCGGTCAGCCGCTGGCGGATGGCGTCGCGGGCGGGGATGTTCGCCAGATAGCCAAAGGTCAGCTTGTTCTGCGCTTCGATCCACTTGCGGGTCTCGGCGGAATCGGAATCCTCCAGCCAGCGATAGGGGTCGGCCACCGTGACGCCGTGGAAATCATCCACCACGTCGGCTTGGCGCGCGGGGGGATAGGTGAGCCGTGATGGCGGCTGTCCGGCACACCCGGCCGCCCCGGCAAGAGCCACCATGATCCATAGGCCCGTGCGCACACGCATATTCCCATTCATGATTGTTCCTCGCTCTCCCTTGCCCGCTCATTCCCGGCCGTGCAGCAGGCGCTTGAGCAGGGGCGTCAGGATCAGGATCAGCAGCCCAGCGCCCAGCGAGCTGATCACAAACAACAGGAAGAAATCCGCCTGCCCGCCCAACTTGAACCATTGATACCACGGCAGGGAGAGTGTTCCTTTCTCGATCGCCTCCACCTTGGCCGCGATCAGACCGCCACTGAGGTTAGCGATGAAGCTGGAGATGAACCAGATGCCCATCAGCAGCGACACGAACCGCACCGGAGCGACCCGCGTGACGAACGACAGGCCGGTGGGTGAGAGGCAGAGCTCGCCGATGGTGTGGAGAGCGTAGGTGGCGACGATGACGAGCATGGAGGTCTTGGCCAGCGCGGTCTCGGGGGAGCCGGCCTCGACGGCCAGGGCGCCCCAGGTGATGACGACGTAGCCAAGGCCGAGGAAGATCAGGCCGAGGGCAATTTTGACGGGCTGGGAGGGATTGAGCTTTCTGCGGGCCAGGATCGTCCATACGCCACCGAAGACGGGGGCAAGCATGATGATGAACAGGGGATTCACCGACTGGAACCAGGTGGTGGGGACTTCGTGCATGGCGGCCCAGGAGAGCCAGCCAAAGGCTTTTAGGACGCCGATCGCCGCCACCCCGAGGCCCAACAGAAATACGCCCAATGCACCGACGGCTCGGCCGAACCGGCCGGCGGCGTTCTGCGAGACGATCACGAATGCAAACCAGCCCGCAGCGATCAGCCCGACCAAGAAGATAACTGCGCCGAGGGACATACTCGGCGTGGTGCAGAATGACACGTACCACGGCGCCAAGGAGAGTGTGCGGTCCGTGAAGCGGTCGGTGAAGAGATTGATGGAGGAGCCGGCCTGTTCGAAGGCGACCCAAAAGAACGCGTTGAAGAACATGAACAGGAAGATCGCCGAGACCGGTCCACGATCGTCGGGCTGCTGGATCGCGACGAACCATGCGGCCAAACCCACAATGACGATGCCCAGGCCGATCGCGACTTCCTTCCGCATGATTTCCTGGACGCAAGAGAGCGCGCCGCGGTGGAACAACACCGCAAAACCCGCCGCCAGAACGATGCTCAGCAGCACGAACAGTGGCGCCACGTTGGCCCGGCCGGCAGGCGCTTCGCCGATGCCGCGCAGGTACAACGGCCGGCCAATCAGGTACAAGAACAATCCGGCCAGCATGCCCACGGCCGCCGCCCCAAAGCCCCAGTGCCAACCCTGCTTTTCTCCGAGCGTACCGCAGACAAACGCGCACAGGAACGCCCCGAGGTTGATGCCCATGTAGAAGATCGAGAAAGCGCCGTCACGCCGGGGATCGCCCGGCGCATAGAGCTGCCCCACCATCACGGACACTGTGGGCTTGAAGTGGCCCGTGCCCAGAACGATCAGGGCCAGGCCCATGATGAAGATGGACATACCCAGGTCGGTGTGTCCGAGCGAACCCATGCCGGAGATGGCCAGTGCAATATGCCCCAAGGCGATGATCAAGCCCCCCACCACCATCGAGCGGTGGGTGCCGATCAACTTGTCTGCGATGATCCCGCCGAAGATCGGCAACAGATACGCCAGCCCGGTATACCATCCAAACAGCGTGCTGGCCCGCGCGTCGGTCCAGCCTCGCCCGGGATTCGGCGCATCGGCCGCCCTGACTAAGTACAGCACCAAGAGCGCCCGCATCCCGTAATAGCTGAACCGCTCCCACATCTCGACCAGGAACAGCAGGAACAACCCGACCGGATGTCCCAGGAATGTTCTGTCCTGCGTATGTGGCGTCGCGTAGTTCAGTGTGGCCATGCAACGTCTCCCGTACGAAATGGTGCCGCTGATCCGCTTTGTTGTCGCGGAAGATACCGGACGCGAAGCCCCAACGCGAGCATCCCGCCGCCGGGCGGCCGCGGCTTTCACCCCTTCCGCCGCGCCATGCGCTGCTCAATCTCCTCCGCTTCCACTGGAATGCCCGCCATCATATCCACCGGGCCGTTGTCCGTCACCACGATGTCGTTCTCCAGGCGCACCCCGAAGCCCTCTTCCGGAATATAGATGCCCGGCTCGACCGTCAACACCCATCCAGGCGCAAACGGCTCGGTGAGGAACCCCACATCATGCACATCCAGCCCCAGCGGATGGCCCAGTCCGTGCATGAAATACTTGCGGCAGGCCGGTTCATCCTCCTTCTGTTTGCGGATGTCGGCCGGCTTGATCAGGCCCAGGCTGAGCAGTTCCTCGTTCATCATCGCCTGGGATTCCTTCTGCCAGTCGCGGTGCAGCTTGCCCACGGTCGCACCCCGGATCGAGGCCCGCATGACCCGCAGGACTGCCTGGTAGACCTGCCTCTGGCGGCGGGTAAACCGCCCGCTGACGGGAATCGTCCGCGTCAGGTCGGCGTTGTAGTTGGCATAGGCGGCCGCCACATCCAAGAGCAACACATCGCCTTGCTTGCAGGGCCGATCGTTGTCGATGTAGTGCAGCACGCAGGCGTTCTTGCCGGCCGCGATGATGGGCGTGTAGGCAAACCGGCCGCCCCTGCGGATGAACTCGTGGGCGAACTCGGCCTCCACCTCCATCTCAGTGACGCCCGGCTCGACGAATTTCAGCACGCGATCGAAACCCTTGGCCGTGATCTCGACGGCCTTCTTCAGCAGTTCGACCTCCCGCTCGCTCTTGACGATGCGAAGGCGGTTCATGAGCCGGCCGAGGCGGTGGTACTGGTGCAGCGGGTAGCGCTCCTGGCATTCGCGGACAAACCGGTCATCGCGCGTCTGCACCTCCACGGTGGCCCGCTTGTGCTCGTTGCTGTTGAGGTAGACGTGCTCCACATCACACATGAGCTGGCGGAACACGCCGGGGAAATCCGACAGCCATTTCACACTGCGGATGCCCGAGACCTCGGTGGCCTGTTCCTTGGTCAGCTTGTGGCCCTCCCAGACCTTCAGCAGATCGCTGGTCTCGCGGACGAAGAGCACCTCGCGCAGCTTTTCGTCGGCCGCGTCGGGGGCAAGCAGCAGAATCGTCTGCTCCTGCTCCACCCCTGTGAGGTAGAACAGATCCGAGTTCGGGTGCATGCGGAGTGAGCCATCCGCATTGGTGGGCAGGATGTCGTTCGCATTCACCACGGCCAGAGAATTCGGTAAGAGCAGCTTTGCGAGGCGATGGCGGTTCTCGACAAACAGCTTCGGATCGACGTGTTGGTGACGCATAGGAAGGGCATCCTAATCGGCCGGCCTCACGCCCGAAAGCCCTCCAGCCTGCCGAGTCAGCACGTACCGGCGATCAGCGTGAAATCCTCGAAGCCGTCGCGCCATGAGGATCATCTTGGCACGCGGTCTTCGCCGGACGCGTTCGAAAGGACCTTATACCAGATCCGGTTCTGCCACGTGGTCAAGACCATGACCCTGCCGCTGCGAAGCGTATGCAGGCTGCCCCACGTTGCCCGACTGTCGGGCGCGCCGGCGAGGGTCGCCGGGCGAGTCCATGACTTGCC
>CAZMXI010000167.1:4559-10842 GCA_964570205.1 uncultured Tepidisphaeraceae bacterium | reverse complement strand
GAGGTCGCCAACCTCTCCGAATGCCACCAGCCGCTTTTCGACCTGCTGGATGACTTGGCCATCACCGGCGCCGAGGTGGCCCGAAAGCACTACAACGCGCGCGGCTGGGTGGTGCACCACAACGCCGACCTGTGGCGTGGTGCAGCGCCCGTCGATGGCGTGTGGGGCATCTGGCCGATGGCCTCGGCGTGGATGTCCCGCCACCCGTGGGAGCATTACCTGTTCACCGGCGACAAGCAGTTCCTCCGCCAGCCGGGCTGGCCGCTGATGAAGGGCGCAGCGCAGTTCATCCTCGATTTCCTTATCGAAGCGCCTCCCGGCACGCCGGTCGCCGGCAAGCTGGTCACCTGCCCATCCCACTCGCCTGAAAACACCTTCCGCAAGCCCGACGGTAGGACCTCGATGTTCACCTATGCCGCGACGATGGACCTGATGATCGTGCACGACCTGCTGACCAACTGCATCCGCGCCATCGATGAACTGGATGGCGGCCGGGGCGATTTCGAGCAGGAATTCCGGCGCGAGCTGGCCAGCGCGCTCGGTCGGCTTGCCCCGCTTCAGATCAGCAAGCGCGATGGCCGGCTCCAGGAATGGGTTGAGGATTACGACGAGCCCGAGCCCGGCCACCGCCACATGTCGCACCTGTATGGTCTGCACCCCGGCGCCCAGATCACCCGCAACACGCCGGAGCTTCTGGCCGCCGCGCGCAAGAGCCTGGATCATCGGCTGGCCAACGGCGGCGGCGGAACCGGCTGGAGCCGGGCGTGGGTGGTCAACTTCTTCGCCCGCTTCCACGATGGCGAGAAAGCTCACGACAACCTGCGCCTGCTGCTGGCTCGCTCGACGCTGCCGAATCTCTTCGACACCCATCCGCCGTTCCAGATTGACGGCAACTTTGCTGCGACCGCTGGCATCGCCGAAATGCTCCTCCAGTCGCACGCCGGCGAGATCGAACTGCTTCCGGCGCTGCCCAAGGCATGGCCGAGCGGCTCGGTCAGGGGTCTGCGCGCCCGCGGCGGGTTCGAGGTGGACGTGGCATGGCGTGAAGGAAAGCTGACGCAGGCATCCATCCGGTCCAGACTCGGCGGCGTGTGCGCTGTGCGGTGTGGAGAGGCCCGTCGCGAGTTGAGAGTGCCGGCGGGCGGGGAGGTCTCCTGGTGAGGCGCTGCCTGACCTCTGCCCGCCAACCCCTACGGCAGAAGCGCGCGGAAGGCACGGAGCAGCGCGATGCAGGCTGCGCTCACAGCCGCCAGTCCGGGGTCAAAATGGAGCACTCGGCTGAATCCGCGTTCGATGCCCATGGCGTGTCAACCTTTGATCCATGGGCCAAGCGTCTCGATCACGGATCGTCGCTTTGTGGGCAAGGGTGCAGACACCGGGCCGGATTGACTCCTCCACAGCCAATTGCGGACGCCTGGCCGTCCCCGGTGAGCCGTCGATTTGTCGCATGGGTCTGATCAGCGCGATCTGGCGCCTCTGTCCTTTGATCGCTTCTGTCGATGCCCGCTGACGTATCCGTCTCTGCCGGTATGAAATCCGGAGTTGCTTGTCCGATCGAGCATCTTCCGCAGCCACGGGCTCAATTCGCTCGGCGACGATCCCGATTCGCTCTTGGGCTTGGCCTCGCTCACGCTGATCGGCCGGCCCTCCACATCCTTGCCGTGGATCAACTCAATGCTGCGCTGGGCTTCTTCCGCGGACTCCATCTCGACGAATGCGAATCCCTTGCTCTGTCCGGTTTCCCGGTCCAGCATCACCCTGGCGCTTCGCACCGTGCCACAGGTGCTGAAGACCTCGTACAACTTCGCATCGTCAACGGCATAATCCAGGTTTCCTACATACAGGCGCGTGGTCAAAACACCTCCAGTTCAAGAGTTCCGGGTAGGCCGCCGCGAACGCCGCAGTGGCGGGACCGAAGCCCCATCCGCACCCTATGCGCCGAATACTCGGCTGTAAATGCGGAAACTTGCGATCATGCGGCCTTCTTCGCAGAGCCGAACACCATGCGATGGCCCGCCCTGGCTTCGCCCCAAGTCGGCGCAGAAAATGCGCTCTCGTCGGTTGCAGATTGGTGGATGGGTGTTAAACTGGGCGGAGATGGATCGGCTTGCCCGGCCGCGCCCGTTGGAATCAGCGCGATTCGCGGCCGGCCTTGCTACATGGAGGTAGCCATGCTTAACTCGCGTTTCGCGGCATTGTGCGGAATTCTTCCCTTGGTTACGCTGACGTTGCTGGTGGGGGGATGTTCCTATTCCGATCGCGCCTACGACGAGGGCGTCTATCTGTACAACCAGAAGATGTACGGCGACGCGGCAGGCGCGTTCCGTAATGCCGTGCGACAGGATCCCCGCAAATACGAAGCGCACTTCTACCTCGGCGTGTGCTATGAGCAGACCGGCCAGCAGCAATTGGCCTTTCAACAGTATTGGACCTCGCTGGATGTGCTCAGCGCGAGCTGGTACGGGAAGAACGACAAGGAATTCCGCGCCATGATCCTTGACACCATTGCCGCGTCGATCGCCCATGGCGACAAGCACGAGGTTGAACTCGGCCAGGCGCTCCGGCGCGCTCAGTCCAAGCCGAACGCGATCAACTGGCTGCTCATGGCGAAGGTGTACCGCCTCCGCAATGACGCCGATTCGGCCATCGATGCCTACCGCCGCGCCGCCACCTGGGACAGCCAGAATTTCGAGATTCGCAAGGAGGCCGGTCTCTACCTGCTCAATCCGCTGAATCAGAAGGACCAGGCAGCGTATTACCTGAAACAGGCTTACCGCCTGAATCCCGCCGACGAAGCCGTGAACACCGCCCTCGCCGGCATGGGCGAGCTTCCGCAACCGGGTGTCACCCCTGCTCCGCCTCCGACGATTCCCACGAACGAAACCGTGGTTCTTCCGGCGAACTGATTCGCCCGCAGCATGCCCGGACAATGGCGCCAGGCCCTCGACATCCCCACGATGCCGAGGGCCTGGTGATTTCTGTGCCTGGTCGCGGGTGCGGGTTGGCGGTTTGCCTGAGGCCGCTGGCGGGTCGAGTCAACACTGCTACACTGGTTCTTGCCGGGCGGCAACAGGTCGGAACCGGCGGTACGCAATCTTAAGCCGCCCGGGTGATACAGGAGGCACATGATGCGTCTGGCAGCACTTGCTGTTCTCGGTCTGGTTGCGTCAGTCTCGCCACTTATGGCGGGGGTTGTTGTTCCCCAGGAGATCGCCCGACGGGATGCATGGCTCAAGTCCAGCTTCGCGCCGGCCGACGCCCGGGCACGTCCTGTGGGTCTGCAGGTGTTGGCAAATCATGATCCGGTCCTTCGCAATGCCCGAGGCGGTCGGCCGCTGACGATCGTGGACAAACAGTACACCCGCGGTCTCTATTGCCACGCGAACAGCAAGATCATCGTGCATCTGCCATCGCCGGCGAAGACGTTCTCGACGATCGTTGGTGTGGACAGCAACGAGCAAACCAGGCCGGGACGTGCCAGCGTGGTCTTTTCGGTCCTTGTCGCCGACAAAGAAGCGTTCAAGTCGCAGGTCTTGCGCGAAGGCATGTCCGGGGTGCCGGTGAGCGTTGATCTGAAGGGTGCAACATCCTTCGTCCTCCAGATTTCCGATGCGGGCGACGGGATTTCCTGCGACCAGAGCGACTGGGCGGAGGCCAAGGTCGTCCTGGCCGACGGTACCGAGGTGTTCCTGGGCGAAATGCCGTTCCTGGAGACCGCCCCCGCGGGCCCGCCGTTTTCGTTCACGTATGCCGGTCGGCCGTCGAGCGCATTCCTGGATGGCTGGCAGCGCCAAGAGGTGGTGCGGGCAATCGACGACACCCGCACCGCGCGCACCATCACCTGGACCGACCCCGCCACCGGACTGGAGGTTCGCTGCCAGGCGGTGGAGTACCGCGATTTTCCCACGTTCGAGTGGACACTGCACTTTCGCAACACATCCCGGAACGACACGCCTGTGCTCTCGAATATTCACGCCATTGACCTGAATCTCAACCGCGGCCAGAGCGGCGAATTCATGTTGCACCATAACGCCGGCAGCCAGGCTACGCCTGACGACTATCGGCCGCTTCAGACAGCCCTGCCTGCGGGCAGGTCCATGAGCGTGGCTTCATCCGGTGGGCGCGGCAGCGATGGCGTGTGGCCGTATTTCAACTTCGCCTGGGGTGGTGCGGGCGCTATCGTGGTCGTCGGCTGGCCGGGGCAATGGGGTGGGACGTTTCAGCGGGATGGCAACGCCGGCCTGCATATTCGCGCGGGGCAGGAGGCCACTCATTTCAAGCTCATGCCGGGCGAAGAGGTCCGAGGTCCGCTGGCGGTCGTGCAGTTCTACCAGGGCGACTGGATTCGCGGGCAGAACATCTGGCGTCGGTGGATGATGGCGCACAACATCCCCCGGCTGAATGGGAAGCTCCCGCCGCCCTTATTGGGGGCTTCCAGTGCCAACCAGCTCAACGAGATGCAGAACGCCAATGAGGCGAATCAGAAGCAGTTCATCGATGGATACATCAAGAACGGAGTCCAGCTAAGCTTCTGGTGGATGGATGCCGGCTGGTATCCCTTCCGCGACGGCTGGTGGAACGTGGGAACCTGGGCGCCGGATACGCGGCGGTTCCCCAACGGTTTGCGTGCCATTGCCGACCATGCCCATGCCAGCAAGGTGCAGACCCTGGTCTGGTTTGAGCCCGAGCGTGTCACGCCCGGAACCTGGCTTTACGAGAACCATCCTGAGTGGCTCCTTGGCGCTGATGGCGGGAACAAGCTGCTGTACCTGGGCAATCCGGACGCTCTGAAATGGCTGATCGACCACGTGGACAAGACGATTCGGGAGCAGGGAATCGACATCTACCGCCAGGACTTCAATTTTGCCCCGTTGGATTACTGGCGCAGGAACGATGCGCCGGACCGTCGGGGCATCACGGAAATCAAGCATGTCACCGGGTACCTGGCATACTGGGATGAGCTGCGCCGGCGTCACCCCGGCATGCTCATCGACACGTGCGCCTCGGGCGGCCGGCGAAATGACCTGGAGACCCTCCGTCGATCCATGCCGTTCCATAAAAGCGACATGGAATACCCGAATCTCACATCGAAGCAGACGCAGTTTTACGGGCTGGCCCTCTGGGAGCCGTATTTCGGCGCGCCGGTCTTTCCGGCCGATCGGGTTGATGTCTATGGCTTCCGCAGCGGCATGGCGTTGCTGACCGTCATGGGCTACGACACCCGTCGCGATGATCTGGATTTTGCGCTGATGCGTAAGCTGGTGGCCGAGTGGCGCCAGCTCGCGCCATATATGTGGGGCGACTATTACCCCCTGACAGGCTGGAGCTTCGAGGGCGATGTCTGGATGGCATGGCAGTTTGATCGGCCGGAGGCCGGAACCGGCATGGTGCAGGCGTTCCGCCGTCCGGCGAGCGTTTATGAGTCGGCACGGCTGAAATTGCGCGGCCTCGACCCGGTTTCGACCTATAGTGTTCGTAACGTTGGTGAAAATAATGAGTTACGCCTTTCGGGCCGCGAACTGCTCGACACCGGGTTGCTCGTGACCATTCCAGACAAGCCCGGCGCGGTGGTTATGGTGTATGAGCGGATGAAATGAGGAATTGCGCAAACGGCTCTGGTCGGAAATCGGAGAGGTGAAGCCGGCCGCAGGGTTGCAGAACCGGCGGCTTCGGGTAGGATAAGGAGTTCCGGCGGGAAGACGGTACAGCCCGCCGGTCGTGTTTTATGGCAATTTCCGGTGATCGGAAGGACAAACAGGTATGATCAAGGTGAAGCTGCGCGGGAATGAGACTGCCGAACAAATGCTGCGGCGGTTCAAAAAAGCCTGCGAGAAGGAAGGGCTGACGAAAGACATCAAGCGCGTGGCTTACTATGAAAAGCCCAGTGAGAAGCGTCGTCGTCGCAGCCGCAAGGGCCCGCGCATTCCCACAGCTCGATAATTGGCAATAACTTAGGGAGGACGGGGTCCGGGAGCCTCCTTCCTGCGGCAGTGGCGGCTTGTTTTCTGGTCAAAACCCAGCTACGGTCTGCGCTCCCATGACATTGTCTAACGACGCCGTTCGCACAGAGAAGCTGACGAGGGTCTATACGGACTTCTGGGGCCGTCCGAAAGTGACGGCGCTGGATGGGCTGGATCTGACCATCCATCGGGGAGAGGTGTTTGGGCTGTTGGGTCCGAATGGCTCAGGCAAGAGCACCACGATCAAGCTGCTGTTGGGGTTGATCTTCCCGACGCGGGGGAGGGCGTCATCCCGCCTCTGGAGTGGCCGCTGCCTGCCGCCC
>CAZMXI010000167.1:0-4549 GCA_964570205.1 uncultured Tepidisphaeraceae bacterium | reverse complement strand
CGCGGGGGAGGGCGTTTGTGCTGGGCGAGCCGGCCGGAACGCCGAAGATCAACGAACGGGTGGGTTTCCTTCCCGAAGAGTCGTACCTGTATCGATTCCTCAACGGCGAGGAAACGCTGCATTTCTACGGCAACCTGTTCAAGATTCCGCGGGCTGAACTGAAACGGCGGGTTCCGTCGCTCCTGGACAAGGTCGGCCTGGATGCCAAGGCACGCAAGCGCAAGTTGCGGGAGTATTCCAAGGGGATGGCTCGGCGCATCGGTCTGGCGCAGGCGCTGATCAACAATCCGGACCTGATTCTGCTGGATGAGCCGACAACGGGGCTGGACCCGATCGGCACGCGCGAGATGAAGGATCTGATCCTGTCGCTCAAGACGCAGGGCAAGACGGTGCTGCTGTGCAGTCATCTCCTGGCCGACGTGCAGGATGTCTGCGACCGGATCATTATCCTCTATGGCGGCAAGGAGCAGGTGACGGGCCCGGTGTCCGATCTGCTTCAGGTCAAGGACGTGACGCAGGTGCAGGCGAAGGGGCTCACGATCGAGCAGATCCAGCATCTGAGAACGCATTTGGCGAGCCTGGGCATTGAGGATGCGATGATCACGCACCCGACG
Source organism: uncultured Tepidisphaeraceae bacterium (assembly GCA_964570205.1). Lineage (GTDB taxonomy): Bacteria > Planctomycetota > Phycisphaerae > Tepidisphaerales > Tepidisphaeraceae > CAZMXI01. The sequence continues at coordinate 3,935 of CAZMXI010000167.1, read as the reverse complement.
ACGACGCTTGAAGACCTGTTTGTGCGCGTCATCCGGGAGAATGCGCAGAAGACATCGCGGGAGGAAGTGGCCAGCGCCGGTTAGCGGCCGGCTTCGAAGCACATCGGGGGCCGGCGGTTTTTTTTTCGCGGGATGGGATCCATGGTGGCTGAGCTTCTGGAATACATCGAGGCGCATCCCGTCCCGGTCATCGTGGCGGCGGGAATCGTCCTGTCGGGCCTCGTGCTGGGCTGGAGAGACATCATCCGGTTGAGGGTCCGGCGAATCGCGGCGATTGCATCCGTATGCTTCCGGCAATCCATCCGTCGGCGGGTGCTGTGGATCACGCCTCTGGTCATTGTGGCCATCATGGTCATATCGCAATTCCTGCGCGCGATGGACTACCAGGATCTGGTTCGGCAGATGACGGTGTATTCGCTGTTCGCCACGGGGTTTCTGGTGGCTCTGGTGAGCATCATCCTGGCCTGCACGAACCTGCCGAAGGAGATCGAGACACGGGTGATCTACACGATCGCCACAAAGCCGGTGACGCGGTTGGAGATCGTGCTGGGGAAGATCGCGGGATTCGCCTGCGTGACGTTCTGGATCCTGGCGATCATGGGGGTCTTCACCTATGCATTCCTGAAGTGGCAGGATCATCGGATACGCAAAGAGGCGGCGGGGCGGCTGGCGGTGGCCGGGGCGGTGGACCCGATCAGCCGGCCGACGCTGGAGTATTACCGGGACCGCGGGACGCTTCACGCGAGGGAACTGGGCTTGCCGAACCGGCTGGCGATGCTGTCGCATGCCCCCAAAGATGAGCGGGACTGGTGGGTGCCCGGCGGCGAAGAGACGCAGATCGCGGTGCTGTTTAACGTGGATCGCAGAGGGATCCCTCCGTTTGAGGGCCCGCCGCCGCAGGATCGACGCAAGCCGATCTCGCGGCCTCCGATGCCGGGAGATCTGTATGCCTATGCGGCGGTGCGGATTCAGCCCGGCCCGGATGCGCGGCCGGCGACACAGCCCTCCGAGGAGCCGGGGTTGTTCTTCGAGCTGTACAACCTGAACATGGAAACCGTGGTTCCGGCGCAGGTGCTGGGGAAGGCCGAGAGGCTCGATACGCCGGGCGGAACGGCCGAACAGATGTTCCGCGTGCACATCCCGGCGGAACTGCTGGAGCGCTGGGTGCCACCGAACGCACCGCCGGGCTTCCACGGTTTCCTCGTGGTCCGAGGCGACCGGTCGGATTATGAGTATCGGCTGAGTCCCGGGCAGGCGAGGCTGCGGGTTGTGGGGACCGAGCGGGTCATCGCGCCGGCGACGGATGCGGCCGGCTCGCCCCTGCCCCCGGTCTACGGTGGGCGTCCGAGCACGTTCGGCCATCAGCTTTTCGGGCAACGCGGCGGGCGGCGGGTGGCTCTGTTCGAGTTTCGGGACGTGAAGCTGAGCGGGGCGAAAGGCGGCTACCAGGCGGAACTCCGGCTGGGGATCGAGCCGGATCGCTCGGAGTGGACGGGCGAAATCGACGACACGGCGCGGATTGTTCTGGATTTCGTGAACCGGCAGACGGGAAGACAGGTGACGGGGGTTCAGTTGCTGCCCGAGAACAACCGGCCGACGTATTTCGAGGTCCCGGCGGAGGCGGTGACGGGAGGCGACTTCGACGTTCTGCTGCGTATGGATTCGCCGGGATGGGCGAATCTGCGCGGGCCGGTTATCGGCTTGGGAATAGACCCCCAGGTCATCTCGCGGGCATCGAGCCTGAAGCTGGTGGTGCGGGACCAGAGCTTCGCGTGGAACCTGGTCAAGAGCCTGGCGATCCTGTGGCTGATGTCGGTGCTGGTGATCATCGTCTCGATATTCTGCAGCACATTCCTGAGCTGGCCGATTGCGATCGTGACGGCGCTGGTGATCCTCTGCGGGCGGTGGACCATGGAACAGATGGCCGACCTGCTGCAACCGGGAGAGGCCCGGCGGTTTGTACAGGATATGTTCCCCGGCGCCAGCGCGGCGTCGGCCAGGGCGCTGAGCGAGTCGGCCGACGCCCTGGCGGCGGGGATGAAGATGCTGGGATCGGTGCTGCCGCCGATTTCGCAGTTTGCGGCCCTGGAGGACATGGAGCGGGGCGTGGCGATTGCCGGAGAGACGATGGGGGCGGCTCTGGTGGTTGCGCTGGCATTTGGCATACCGTTGACGGTGCTGTCGTACATCTTCTTGAAGCACAAAGAGGTGGCGCCATGATGCGAGGACGCAGGGGCGTGGCATTGATGCTGGTGGCGTCGCTGGCGCTGACGTTCCTGATGCGCGGGTGGGCGCAGAGCCGGCGGGAGACGCTGTCGCCGCGTCCGCGAGCCCAGGCGGGAATGAAAGGGGCGAACACGTTTGCCCTGGGGCTGATCCTGGGCGGGCTCCGCGGGCCGCTGGCGATGATCCTGTGGACCAGCAGCGAGACCCAGAAGGTCGAGCGGGACCTGGAGAGCATTGATACGAAGATCGACCTGATCCGGATGCTTCAGCCGGAGTTCGATTCGGTGCTGCTGTACCAGATATGGAACAAGGCCTACAACCTCAGCGTGCAGATGGCCAGCCTGAGGAACAAGTACTACGTGATCCTCGATGCGCTTCGGTACGCCAGGGAGGCGGACGCGGAGCGGCCGGACAACGTGAATATCCTGGCGGCGATGGCGGACGTGTATTTCAACAAGCTGGGCCAGAGCACGGAGAAGCGGCAGTATTCGCAATTCATGAGCCGGGACACGCTGCCGCACCGCAGCGCGGCCAGCACGGCGCGCAGCCAGGCGGTATGGCGGAGAACGGAGCACGAGACCTGGCTCGACGAACGGGGTTTCATCCTGCCGGAACTGCTGAAATCGAGGCTCGCCGGAGCGCGCGGAGAGTACAACGGGGCTGAGTTGCAGTATCTGGCGAGGTACAACACGCAGGAGATGGGCGCTTTCCCCTACGGGTTGCCGCCGGTGGCGGCGGGATTCAACTATTACCGACGGGCGGCTCAGCTTCAGAAGGACACCGGGCAGAGGCACGTGCAGTTGAGCGATTCGGTGATCGACAGCCGTCCTGCCGTGTCGCTGATGTACTGGGCCAAGGCGGAACGGCTTCTGGGCCGCCGCAACGAGATGGCGGCGGCGGGGCTTCAGGTGCCCGAAGACGAGCAGATGATGGATATCCCGACAGCGAGTCTGCCGGTCAATGGGAAGCTGATTGGCGATGCCGATGCGGCGAAACGCCTGCTGGATGAGGCCATTTTCAACTATCGGCGGACGGGGCAGGTGGCCCGACATGCGATGGAGGAGTACAGGCGCCATCTGCTCAACCCCGACTTCAGCGACAATCTCTACATGTACGCCTCGCACGCGGACGAGATGACGACAATGGAGACGGAGGCGGCGGCGGATGAGGCGTATCTGTCGCTTGTGAGGGCGCACCATTTTGAGCCGAACGCCGCCTCGGAACGCATGGAGGAGTTGAAGAAGAAGGCGGCCGAAGGGTATCGGGATGCCAGGCGCAAGAGTTACCTGCTGATGCTGATGTACTTCACCGATGACGAGATCGCGGACCAGGCCTATCCCGAAGCGGGGCGGAAGGTGGCCGGCAAGCCATACACCAAGGCGACGTTGAATGAGGCGCCCATGGAGGTTCTACTGGCGTTGCACCGCGCGGCTCAGGAAGTGATTCTGAAGATTGGGTATGTGGACGGGCATACGTGGGAGATTCAGGAATTCGAAACAGCGGCGCGCCGCGCGGAACTGAGGCTGGAACAACTGGCGAAGTAGCGCGGCCGAAGCGTGCCAAGGCGAGCGGCAGAGGGGCTTTACAGGGTTTCGGGCGGAGCATGCTGGGCGCGTTTTGGCCGATCTGCCGTCCGCACTGCGTGTGAGAGAGCTTCGGGTCCACGACCGTTCCTGCGTCGGCTTCAACCGGCCGCTTGGAGTAGCTTG
>CAZMXI010000166.1:0-10849 GCA_964570205.1 uncultured Tepidisphaeraceae bacterium | reverse complement strand
ATTCCCTATACCCTGTTATCGGCCAGAGCCGGCCTGCAACGACGGTCGTGGACCCACCAGGCGTTCCTGGGCGATTGCCCGATTGTCGGGCCCTTCGCTCGTGGGGCAAGAGTGTCTACACTACCGCGGGATGCACGCCCTGATCGACATGCATATTCACCTTCAGGATGCGGCGTTTGACGCCGACCGCGATGTCCTGCTGGCTCGCGCGAGAGATGCGGGTGTGTCTGCGTGGGTCTGCAATGGTTTGACTGTCCATGACTGGCCGCTGGTGGCAGGTCTGGCTGTCGCCTATCAGGGCGTCGTGCCTTGTTTCGGACTGCATCCGTGGTACGTTGCGGAGGCACCGGATGATTGGCTGGATTGCCTGGAAGCGCAGGTAATGGCCATGCCGAGCGCGATAGGCGAGATCGGACTGGACCGGTGGATCGAGCCTCGCGACGAGATGGCTATGGAACGCGCCTTCCGTCTGCAACTGGCGCTGGCGCGGCGGCTTCATCGTCCGGTGATGGTCCATTGTCTGCGGGCGTGGACCTGGCTGATCGACGTGTTGCGGGATGAGGAACCGCCGGCCGCGGGTATGCTCATTCATGCGTATGGCGGTTCGGCCGATCTGATCAGAGTTCTGGAGCAAATGGGGGCGTACTTCTCTTTTGCCGGTAACACGTTCGAGCCGCGTCGAACCAAGGCAAGGGCGGCGATGGCCGCGGTGCGGCGAGATCGGCTGCTGATCGAGACCGATGCGCCCGATATGCCCCCGCCGGGGGCCATGGCGCCGGATATTGAGCGGCTATCCGACGGCAGGCGGCGCAACGAACCGGCAAGCCTCGCAGCGGTATTCAACGGCGTGGCGCAGTTGCTTTCTGTCGAGCGGGAGGAACTGGCGGCCATTCTGCACAACAACGCCCGACGTTTGCTCGGCGGCCTGATGCCGGCTGCCACATGAATGACATGGAAGGTGCTTTCGCTCGAATCCGCCGCATGATCAAGGACGCAGGCGTGGCGCGTCTGGCCGAGTCTTCTGTTACGGTCGTGGGCCTGGGGGCGGTTGGAAGCTACGCCACTGAGGCGCTTGCCAGGGCCGGAGTGGGCCGGCTGCGGTTGATCGATTTCGATGAAATCCGGCACAGCAACCTGAACCGCCAGCTCTACGCACTGCACTCAACCATCGGCCGACAGAAAGTTGATGTCGCGGCGGAGCGGCTGCGCGACATCAACCCCGCGTGTCGCGTCGAGGCGATGCGTTGTTTTATTCATGCCGAGACCATGTCGCGGGTGCTGGATGAGCCCCCGTCGCTTGTGATTGACGCCATTGACTCGTTCTCGCCCAAATGCGAATTGCTGGCTGCGGTTCGGATGCGAGGCATTGGGCTGGTGTCGTCGATGGGGGCCGCCCTGCGAACCGATCCAACATGCATACGGATTGGACCCATGCGCGAAGTTCACCATTGCCCGCTGGCGGCGAAGATCCGCAAACGGCTGCGGGGCCGGCAGGTGCCCCTGGATTTCACGTGCATCTACTCCATCGAGCCGGTCAGCGAACTGCCGGCGGATGTGGTGGACGTGCAAGGCGAGTCCGGCGAAGACACGATTGTCCGCGGACGTCAGCGCAGACCGCTGGGGTCGCTGCCAACACTGACGGGCATATTCGGCCTGACGGCGGCCAACGAGGCGATCCGCATGCTGCTGGGCGACCTGTGGCCCCGTCGATCGGGCCGGGCCGAAGAGCCGTCGCGATGACCGCGAAACGGGCAGGCCGGGTCATGCGGCGATATGGGATCGACCTCATCTGACCGTGTGGGATGATCCAGCCGCGTGGGCGGAATCGCCATTGCCGGGCACGTGCTCGTGCAGGGGTAGGGGCGAGGAGAACTCAGGGCCGAGCGCCTCCACGGGGACTGGTTCGCTGTGCGTTTCGAGGAATCGCCGCCTGATCCATTCCGAAATCGGGTCCAGCAGCGAATACACAACCGGCACGACAAGCAGCGTCAACAGGGTTGAGCTCACCAGGCCGCCGATGATCGCGATGGCCATGGGCTGGCGCGTCTCTGAGCCTTCGCCGGTGCCGACGGCCGAAGGGAGCATGCCGAAGAACATGGCGAAGGTGGTCATCAGGATGGGCCGCAAACGGACGGGGCCGGCCTTGCGCAGGGCCTCGTCGCGCGGCAGGCCATCGCGGTCGCGAAGGGTGTTCGTATAGTCGATCAGCAGGATGGCGTTCTTTGTCACCAGCCCCAGCAGGAAGATGAACGCCATGAGCACGAAGATGTTCAGGGTCTGCCCGAAGAACAGCAGCGCGCCCATCGCCCCGACGAACGCCAGGGGCAACGACAGCATGATGGTGAAGGGGTGCACGAGCGACTCGAACTGAGCGGTGAGCACCATGTACGTGACGATGACGGACAGGATCATGGTGAAGAAGAGGTTGCCGAAGGACTCCTCCATGATGTCGGCCATGCCGCTCCAGGTGGTCGTGTAGCCGCCTTGGGGCAGGCCGATCTCTCTGGTGAACCCCTCGATCTCCTGGATGGCATCTCCGAGGACCTTGCGGTCCGGGCCTTCGCTCACCAGGTTGGCCAGCACGGTGATCTGGCGCTGGCGGTTGAATCGCTCGATCTGCACTGGGATGGCCGTGGGCACGACGCGGGCAACGTTGCGAAGCTCCACCGCCTCGCCCCTCGTCGAGGGCACGCGCAGGGTCAACAGGCTGGACATGTCGTTGCGGCCGCTCTCCAGGAATCGGAGGGCGATATCGTAGCGATCCTGGCCGGCACGGAACTTCGCCACGTCGACGCCGCCGATGGCGCAGCGGATGGTGTCGGCGATATCCATCGGCGAGACGCCCAGCTCGGCAGCGCGCTCGCGGTCGATGAAGATGCTCGCCTCGGGCCGGCCGGTTTCATAGCTGGTGTCGAGGTCCTTGTAGCCGGGGTGCTTTCGCATGCGCTCCAGGTGCCCGGCCGCGAGTTTCTCGAGCACGTCCAGGTCCGGACCGAGCAGTTCGTACTGGACTTCGGCCATCTTCCAGCCCGAGCCGCCCATGGAGTTGACCTCCTGCACGGAGATCTTCGCATCGGGGACGCCGGCCAGCTTCTCACGTACGTATTCCATGAACTGCCGCTGTGAGCGCAGGCCCTTGGCCTGGCGCTGTCGCTTGTCCAGCATGCGGATGTACATGGAGGCCTCGTTGACCTTCTGCTGGTCGCCGGAGCCGATGGCATAGGTCACGTAGGCGATCTCGGGCAGGCCCGCGACCCTCTCGCGGACCTCCTCCATGATTTCTCGCGTCCGCGCCAGCGAAGCGCCCAGCGGCGCGCGGGCAATGACCTCGAATTCCGACTGGTCGGCCTTGGGCTCGAACTCCGCCTTAATGAAGCGGCCGAGGCTCATGCTGACCACGAACATGACAATGGCCAGCGCGACAACCGCCAAGCGGTGCCGGATGCACCAGCCCAGGACCACATCGTAGGCCCGTTCCGTCGCCTGGAATACACGCTCCAGGAAGCGGAAGACGATGTTCTGGTGGACCTGCTTTTTCAGCAGGCGCGAGGAGAGCATCGGGTCGAGGGTGAAGGACACGAACATCGAGATCAGCACGGCGAAGCTGACCGTGAGGCCGAAGGGGAAGAAGAACCGCCCCACGATGCCCTTGGTGAACGCGGTCGGCATGAAGACGGCCACGACGGAGAGGCTGGTGGCAAGCACGGCCAGGCCGATCTCGCGCGTGGCGAACTCGGCGGCGAAGGCGGCGGGCTTGCCCTCCTGTACGTGGCGCATGATGTTCTCCTGCACCACGATGGCGTCGTCGATCAGCAGGCCGATCGCCAGGGTGAGGGCCATGAGCGTCATGAAGTTCAGCGTGAAGCCCATAACGGCCAGCATCATGAACGTCGCCAGGATGCTGGTTGGCAGCACCATGGCCGAGATGAACGTGCTGCGGAAGTTCAGCAGGAAGACGAGCACTGTCAGCACAGCCAGCGCGCCGCCAATGAGCAGGTGGTGATAGACCTCGCTGACCGACTGCTCGATGTAGATGGACGTGTCGATGGCGATGTCGAGCTGGACGCCACGGGGGGCCAGCTCGGTCTTAAGCTCCTCGATCTCGGCCTTGACGTCGTGCGCCACGCGGACCGTGTTGGTGCCGGACTGGCGGCGGATCTGGAGCGAGATGCACGGCTTGTCGCCGCGCTGGGCGTAGGATCGCAGCTCTTCCAGGCCATCTTCGGTGCGGCCGATGTCCTTGAGCCGGATGGTGGTGCTGCCGGACTGGTGGACGATCAGCTCGTCGATATCGGCGGCGCTCTGGAACTCGGCCTTGGTGCGTGTGACCAGCTCCTGCCGCTCCTGCTCGATGCGCCCGCCGGGCATCTCCACGTGCTGGCGCAGCAACGCATAGCGGACATCCTGGACGGTGAGGTTGTGCTGCTGGAGGCGGATGGGGTCGAGCCAGAGCCACAGCTTGCGATCGCGCCCGCCGATGATGCGGACGGAGCCCACATCGCTGATGCGCTGAATGCGGTCCTTGATCTGCTTGTCGGCAATCTCATACAGCTCGCGCGGCCCAAGGTCCCCGGAGACGACCAGCGTCATGATGGGCGCGGTGTCGGGGTCGAATTTCTCGATGATGGGGTCGTCGATATCGGTGGGGAGCTGGGCGCGGATGGTGTTGACTCGCGCCTGAACCTCCTGGTAGGCCACGTCAATGTCCTTTTCGAGTTGAAACTCGACGAGGACCAGGGAGTATCCCTCAGCGCTGGTGGACTTGAGCGTCTTGATGCCGGACAGCGTGTTGACCGATTCCTCGATGATGTCGCTGACGCGGGATTCCATCGTCTCTGGGTCGGCCCCGCGCAGCGTGGTGATGACGGAGACGATGGGGAAGTCCACGTCGGGGAAGAGCTCCACGCCCAGTCCCAGCAGCGCGACCGTCCCGAAGACGATCATCGCCAAGATGACCATCGCGGTGAACAACGGGCGGCGAATGGCGATGTTGGAGATAAACATGCGACGACTCTCTGAGAATGCCGATCAGTTGCCGTTGGTCAGGTATGCCGGCAGGGCTGCGCCGTCCTGAAGGTGGTCGGAGGGTCCAACCACGATCTTCTCGTTTGCCTTGAGGCCCGACCGGACGATCACGCCCTCGGTCAGGCGATCCCCCAGCTCAACTTCCCGCTGGGCCATCTTGCCGTCCTGCACGACGAAGACGACCGTTTTGTTGTCCACGCGGAGAACCGCGCGCTGCGGCACAATCATCTTCGCATCGCTGCTGTCCAGGTTCACCTCGCCCATCACGAAAGCGCCGGCCACCAGTCCTGCCTGGCCAGGGACGACAATGCGTATCGGAAAAGTGCCCTTGATGGGATCGATTTCCGCGACCACCCGACTGACCGTCGCTGTCAGATCGCTCTGGAGCAGTGAACTGCGGAGCGTCACTGTTGTTTTCTCCGGTTTGATTCCGCGATAGTAGGCCTCCGGCAGTTTCAGCTCGACCTCAAGGCGGTCCATCGCCATGATCTCGATGACTTCCGTGGGCGGCATGTTCACGATGTAGTCGCCGATGCTCTTGAACCGGCGGGTGACCACACCGCCAAACGGTGCAAGAACGGTGGCGTCTCGCAGGTCGTCCGAGGCAAGTCTGAGGGCGGCCTCAGCCTCCTTCACTCGCGCCTGGGCGACGGCGATCTCGGTCCTGGTGGGTCCGGTCTCGGCCTCGCGCAGTCGGGCCTCGGCGGCGCTTCGCTGGGCCTGCATGGCCGCCAGTTCCGTCTGAACCTGCTCAAGACGTACGGGCGGCAGCGTCTTGTCTTCTTTAACCAGGCGCTCGTAGCGGTCGAAGTCTCGCTTCTTCTCTGCCAGCCGCGCATCCAGCTCGACCAGAGCGGAGCGAAGCTGCACCAGCCGCTCTTCACGCGTTGGCGCCGTCAGGTTCGCCAGCGCGGCCTTGGCCGACTCGAGAGTCGCAGCCGCGGCCGCGCGATGGTTGTCAAAAGTAGTGGTGTCGAGCTGGAACAGCATCTGGCCAGCCTTGACGGTCATGCCCGCATCCAGCGCCCGTCCTTTCTCATCCTTGCCGAAGTCGATCAACCGCGCGGAGACGCGGGGGCCGATGCGGGCGGAAACGACAGGTTGCACGCGGCCTGTCACGGTGAGCCTGTCGGCAAACAGCGGCTGAACGCTGACAAGCGACAACGAACGATCCTCCGCCGCCACCGCAGCCACGGCAACAGACATGATCACCAGCAACATCGCAATCGTCGGTTTCATATCGACTCACTTCCGGGCGTCTGATCCTCAGTTAAACAAGTCAGGCAGCGTTGCGGGCAGCGCCGGCCGGGTCGCCGGCTGCGTCGAGGGCTGCGTGGTCGGGCGACTCTCAGGCAGGGCGGCGGCCTCCAGCTCATACCAGGCGACCTGGTAGTCGGTCTGGGCACGATCCAGGATCGTCGCCTGGGCGGTCAGATCCGCCAGCGAGCGAGCGGTCGCTGCCTCATCCTCCATGCCTTCTTTGTAGAGGCTGATGATCCGATCCAGCGCCTCACGTCGCGATCGTTCCAGGATGCCGGCTGCGATGATCGTCTCGTGCGCCTCGCGAGTCCGAAGCGCCAGCAGCTCTACTTCGTAGACCACGCCCAGCGAGACCAGGATGGTCCGCGCACTCTGAACATCCACATTCTTCTTCGCCAGGTTGAATCGCCAGATTGTCGCGCCGCCGTCCAGCAGCGAATGGGCCACGCCAAACCCGTACAGGAAATAGGCTGGGTTCACCGCGGCGGACTGGTTGCTCCAGTTGAAACTCCCGATCACATCGATGCGAGGGAAGAAGTCGGCCGCCGCCCGCCGAACCGCGTTCGCCGAGATGTGCCGTTCCAGGTCCTGCACGTGCAATTCCGGGCGGGCCGACAAGGCACGATTCGTGAAGCTGGCGAGACGCTCGGCACTGAGCGGCTGCGGCAGGGCAGGCAGATCCGGATGGATGCTGTACTCCACCCCCGGTGGCAGCGACATGAGCTGAGCAAGGTCAAGATGCGTCCGCGCCACGCGGCGCCGCACCAGCGAGAGCTCCAGATTCGCCTGGGCGACGGCCGCCTCGACGATCGAGGTGTCGGCCTTCACCGTCATCTGTTCACGTTCCAGGGTTCTTGCCACGCGCAGCACCTGAAGCGCTGCCTGATAGGCGATGTTCGCCAGGGCTTCCTGCCGGATGGCTCCCGCGTGCTCCGCATAGGCAATCCGCACGTCGCGGGCCAGCAATTGCCTTGACCGCTCCAGCAGCAGCCGCTCCTGGCGTCGGTGGTCCAGCGCGATCTGGTAGGCATAATACGTCAGTCCGAAATCCAGCACCGGAACGGCAGCGTTGACGGCGAATCGTTGCTGTTCGCGGTCCTCAAAGCTCGCCTGCACCTTGCCGAAGGAGACGGCCGCCTCATTGCTGCGATACGTCTGGCTGTAATTCAGCGACGCTTTCGGCAAACCATTGGACAGGGCCAGCCGGACCTGCTCATCCTGCAGACGCAACCCCAGTTCGCGCACCCGCAGGACGAGACTGTTGTCCATCGCGAGCTTCACGGCCTCTTCCATGCTCAGCGGTCGGCTGGCATCCAGCTTCAGATTCTCGGCACGTTCCCGCATGGCCTCCTGAAACCTTGCGGTCTCAACTTCTCGCTTCACCGGCGGCGCGTTCTTGCATCCGCCGGCCGCCAGCACCAGCATGGCCAACATGCCAACGGCGCCGATCGGCCATCGACCGTTCATAGGTTGCTCCTGGCGCCGATCCCGCCGGTCACGAGGCCCCACAGCACGCGAAGTTGCTCATCGTGCGAAGGCGGCGAAGTGGAGAAAACGAATTCCTCGACAAAGCTCATTGCGACTGCCTCCATGAATCCCTGCAGCACCTCGACCTCCATGTCGTCGCGCAGCTTGCCCTGGCGCTGAGCCTGCCTCAGAACGTCGGCTTCGACACGGTCGTAGTCCTCCTGTTGCTGGCGCGAAACCCGACCGAGTTTCTGGTGGATGATCCGATGCCGCATGGGTAGGGCGGTGAAAACCAGCTTGAAGAATTCCTGGTGGTCATTCACATAGTGAAGGAAGGACGAAAACGCCGCCCGAAGCTTGTCCAGCGGATCCTCCTCGCTGTTCAACGCCTGTCGGCCAAGCCCGAACATGGCTGTCACGTGCCGCGCGACAATCGCCTGGAACAATTCTTCCTTGTTCTTGAAGTAAAGGTAGAACGTGCCCGTCGCGCAGCCCGCGGCCGAGGCAATGCCCTGCATCGTGGCGCGATCGTACCCCTTGCCGATCATCTCACGCTCGGCGGTGTCGAGCAACGCCTCGGAGATCGTCTGCCGCACTCGCTGCCTCAAAGGCGAGGTCATCCTGCCCATGGGAGCGGCAGCCTATCGTGAGCAGCGTTCATGGTCAACATGAAGGTTCATATAATGAACCGTGTTCATTTCGGGTAGGTGTTGAACCCATGACGCGACGGTGGAACGAATCGCCCAAACGACGCGAAATCCTGAAGTGGGCCATTCGATGCGGAATTGGGCGGCCCGGTCGCTCCGACGGTTCAGGGTCCGTTGTGGCGTGCCTTGGCGGTGTGGTTTGGGCGGGTCGCGCGATACTCGGTCTACGCGGGCGACACTTGCCGTGTCGAGGTCACGGTTCACAGTGGGTATCCGGACCAAGGCTTGCTCGTCTTCCTGTTGAGTCCTCCATCGCGGCTTTGCGCACATGCTGCGCACCGCTACAATCCCGCCCCGGAACCAAACTTAACAACAGGAGAGCCAACCGCCATGCCAAAGCGCACCGACATCTCGAAGGTCCTGATCATCGGTTCGGGGCCGATCATCATCGGACAGGCATGTGAATTTGATTACTCGGGGACGCAGGCCTGCAAAGCGCTGCGGAAGTGCGGCTACCAGATCGTGCTGGTCAATTCCAATCCCGCCACGATCATGACCGACCCGGCCATGGCGGACGTGACGTACATCGAGCCGCTGAATGTGGCCACGCTGACCGAGATTATTGAGAAAGAGCGGCCGGATGCTCTGCTGCCGAACCTGGGCGGCCAGACCGGGCTCAACCTGTCATCTGAACTGGCCAAAGCCGGCGTGCTGGAGAGATTTGGCGTTAAGGTCATCGGCGTCAATGTGGACGCGATTGAGCGTGGCGAGGATCGCATCGTCTTCAAGAAGACCATGCAGAGTCTCGGGATCGACATGCCTCGTAGCAGCCCGGCCTTCTCGATTGAAGAAGCGGAAAGGGCCGCTGCCGACCTGGGCTATCCGGTGGTCATCCGCCCCGCATACACCCTGGGTGGCACGGGCGGCGGACTTGTTTACAACGTGGAGGAGCTTCGGACCATCGTATCCAGGGGCCTGGCCGCTTCGATGGTCAACCAAGTGCTGATTGAGGAATCCGTTCTCGGTTGGGAAGAACTCGAACTCGAAGTAGTCCGCGACAGCGAGGGGCGCAAGATCACGGTCTGTTTCATCGAGAACATCGACGCGATGGGCGTGCACACGGGTGATTCATTCTGTGCAGCCCCCATGCTCACGATTTCCAAGGAACTGCAGGACCGGTTGCAGAAGCACTCGTACGACATTGTGGATGCGATCGAGGTCATCGGTGGGACGAATGTTCAGTTCGCCCACGATCCCGGGAGCGGTCGCGTTGTTGTCATCGAGATCAATCCGCGGACAAGCCGCTCGTCGGCCCTGGCGTCCAAAGCGACCGGGTTCCCGATTGCCTGGGTGTCGTCGCTTCTGGCGGCCGGTCTGACCCTGAACGAGATTCCCTATTGGCGAGATGGCACCCTGGACCGTTATACGCCAGGCGGCGACTACGTCGTCATCAAGTTCGCGCGATGGGCCTTCGAGAAGTTCCGGAACGCCCAGGATCGGCTCGGCACGCAGATGCGCGCCGTGGGCGAGGTCATGGCCATCGGCAAGAACTACAAGGAGGCATTTCAGAAGGCGATCCGTTCGCTCGAAAACGGGCGACACGGACTGGGCTTCGCCAAGGACTTCAACCGCAGGTCGCTTGACGAGCTCATGGCGATGCTTAATGAGCCCAGCAGCGAGCGCCAGTTCATCATGTATGAGGCGCTGCGCAAAGGCGCCGACGTCAACGAACTCTACGTCAGAACGCACATCAAGCCGTATTTCATCGAGCAGATGAAGGAACTGGTGGCCCTGGAGGAGAAGATCCTGATTCATACAGGCGGCGTCTTGCCCGACGAACTGTTGATGCGCGCCAAGAGGGATGGTTTCTCCGACAAGTACCTGGCCCGCCTGCTGGGATCGAGCGAAGCCGCCATCCGCGCTCAGCGCAAGCGGCTGGGCGTGGTCGAGGCATGGGATGCGGTACCGGTGTCGGGCGTCGAGAACGCCGCCTATTACTATTCCACTTACAATGGCGCGGACCGCGTAGCGACGTCAAATCGGCGGAAAGTGATGGTTCTGGGAGGCGGGCCGAACCGGATCGGTCAGGGGATCGAGTTCGATTACTGCTGCGTCCATGCGGCCTTCGCCCTGCGCGATGCCGGCATCGAATCCATTATGGTCAACTGCAACCCGGAGACGGTTTCCACCGACTATGATACGTCGGACAAGCTCTACTTCGAGCCGTTGACCGTTGAAGATGTGCTGTCCATCTATGAGAAAGAAAAGCCCGAAGGGGTCATCATCCAGTTTGGCGGCCAGACGCCGTTGAACCTTGCCAATGACCTGGCCGCCGCCGGTGTCAGAATCCTCGGCACCTCGGTGAAGGCGGTTGAGCTGGCGGAGGATCGCGATCTGTTCCACCAGACCATGCAGACCATGGGAATTCCGTTGCCCGATTCCGGCACCGC
>CAZMXI010000165.1:0-10858 GCA_964570205.1 uncultured Tepidisphaeraceae bacterium | reverse complement strand
TTGCGGGACAGTCATCGATTCACCCTGTCCAGGTGCGGATTGGTGGGCAACGATGCCTGGCATCGTCATCGCCAGCGTCTCGTAGAGGTCCATCAGCGGATCGCGACCATCGAGAATGGCGGAGATGAACTCGTGCGTCAGACGTCCGCGCGCACTCCGTGCCTGCCGACCGAGACCGTGCTCCTCAGCTACGTTGTGTGTCGCACCCGTTTCCGTAAGCAGATTACGGCGCGATGGGCATCTGCGACGACCCGGGCTGGATTCGGGTGATTCGGCGGTACTCCAGGTCCAAACTGAGAATGTGCACGCTTTTTGCGACCGATGATGATATCAGACTCGTCAATTGTGAGGTCAGCATGTCGGTGCGTGGTCAGATCGTGGCGCGGATGGTGTTCATCTCTTGTGTGGCAGCGATTGCGTGGTCGTGGGTAGGTTCCGAACTCAGCCGAGGTGGCGAATCGGGCGCACGCATACCGCCGGGGCCTGTCGTTGTGAAGCTGCTGTCGGCGGCCGATAAGAAACCGGTGGCGTCGGCTGCCGTGAACATCGGTGGACGTTACTCCACAAGCGGCGCGGATGGACAGGCCGTCTTCGATGGGATTCCCGCCGGGCGCTATAGGCTGCTGATTGAGCACTACGGATTCGACCGCATCGAACGAAGCATCGACCTGCCTGCTGGCCGGCGCCAGCCGATTGATCTGACGCTGTCGCCGGTGGTGCTGACGAAGGTGGCGGCCCAGGCAGTCACCCGGCCGGACGACCGTCCCATCGCCGGGGCGCACCTGGCGTTCGTGGCCGATAATGTTCCGGCGCTGACCCACGGACGGATTGACTGCCGCACGGATTGGGAGGGGAACGTCACGATCCTGGAGATGCCGGTGGGGCGGTACCA
The DNA here is from genome assembly GCA_964570205.1 of uncultured Tepidisphaeraceae bacterium. GTDB lineage: Bacteria > Planctomycetota > Phycisphaerae > Tepidisphaerales > Tepidisphaeraceae > CAZMXI01. The sequence goes on along the minus strand of CAZMXI010000165.1, from coordinate 9,966 downwards.
GGCTGAGATCACGGCGGCGGGTTGCGTGCCCGTCCGGACGCAGGTGAACATCACCAAGGACATCAAACCTCTGCGTTTTGAGCTGGTTCGAGTCACGGAGCCGGTTGCATTGACGATAACGGCGGTGGACGGCATTTCGGGGCAGCCACTGTCCGGGGCGAAAGTGATCATTGCCGAGGGCTGGCCGAAGGGCATCCTTGCTGAGGCGGCGGCCGACACGCAGGGCAAGGTGGTCTTCAAGGATATCCGCGTCACCCAACTCAACTGGATGGACAAGGACGGGAGAGTGGCTGCGTCGCGGCGGCGCGTACAGGTGCGGGCGGAGGCGACCGGGCATGAGCCCGCCTTCGCGGTTCTTTCTCTGGATGCGAACGCGGCCGCCACGCTGAAGCTCAACCCCACCGCGCCGATCGAGGAACGAGAGCCCAACGACAGCCTCAGTACCGCCCAGGTCGTTCACACCGGCTCGCCAGTGCAACTGACCATCGGCAAGGCGGGCGACAAGGACTTCTTCCGGTTCCGGCTCGACTACCCGGCGGCGGTGCGCGCTGAGGTCGGCCCCAAGCCGCCGATTCCGACCCATATGCGCCTCTATTCAGTGGATGGCAAGCGGATCGTCGAGTCGATGGCGTACCAGAACGCGCCGTGTGCGGTCGCGGCCAATGTGCCTGCGGGCGAGTACCTGATGAGCGTGGGGCACTGGGGCGACAATGCCGCCAGCAATGAGAAGTTCACGTTGAGCATCACGGCCACTCGCGTGCCGGACAGCATGGAGCCGAACGACGGCCCGGATTCGGCGAGGCTGATCCAGAGCGGTGAGGAAGTGCGCGGGTACAAGTTTCCGGTCGGCGACAACGACTGTTTTCGTTTTCGGGTGAACCGCCCGGGCTGGGCGAGAATCACGCTCCAGCCGCATGCCCTTGAGCACCTCGTCCGGGTTCTGGATGCGGCTGGGAGCAAGCTGGGCGAGAGCGTGGCTTATGCCAACGCGCCCTTGGCGCTGGTTGCGCCGGTGCGGCCGGGTTGGAACACGATCCAGGTGGCCGAGTGGGGTGACAACGCCTGCTCGACCGAGCCCTACACGATGCGGTTCGAGTTGATTGAAGATGACGGCGTGGATGACCCCGCCCCGGCGCCCAAGCGCATCGCGGCGGTGCGCACCGCGCGGATGCCGGGCCTGATCGCCAACACGATCAACCCCATTGGCGACACCGACACCTATGCCCTGGCGCTTCCCAGCGCGGGCGTGGTCTGGGCTCGCTCGATTTCGCCCATCGAGAGCCACATCCAGGTTCTGTCGTCCGACGGCACGCTGCTGACCCAGGCCGTCAGCTACGCCAACGCGCCGGCGGTCGTGTCGTGGCATTCGCCCGGCCCGCGGACCGTCTACATGCGCATCCGCGAGTGGGGCGACAACGCATCTTCCAACAGTCCGTACCTCCTGACCACCTGGTTCGAGCCCTGCGATGAACTGGAGGCGATGGGCCGCAATGACAGGCCCGAGGCGGCCATTCCGGTCGACTGGGGCGACGTGCTGCGCGGCAGCATCGACCCGGTGGGCGATGTGGACTGCTATCGGGTTCTGGTGGATCACGCCGGGTACATGAACATCAAGGGCATTGCGCCGACGGAGATCCTGATCCGGGTGTTCAACGCGAAGAACCAGAAGCTCGTCGAGACCGTGCAGTACGCCAAAGCGCCGGTCAACATGCACTTCCCAGTGCTGCCGGGAGAGCACCTGATCGAAGTGCGGGAATGGGGCGACAACGCCCACAGCGTACAGCCCTACGCTTACAAGGTGTGGCTTGACCGGGCTGACCCGCGAGAGAAGGCGACATTGCGCGACGACCCGGCGCGGCCCCTGAAGCTGGGGCAGGCGGTGCCGCTGGTCATCGAGCACATTGGCGACCGCGATCGATTTGTGTTTGATGCTCCCGCGGCCGGCAAGTACACGGTGCGCACCTGGGCGCCGGTTGAGGTGCTGGTGCGCGTCTTCGACGACCGGACCGGGCAGAAACTGGCCGAGGTGGCGCAGTACGCCAACGCGCCGGCCAACATCAACCTGGAAGCCAAAGGCGCAACGCGATATCTCGTGGAAGTCACCGAGTGGGGCGACAACGGCGCCTCCGAGCAGCTTGGGTTCATCCTGGCGGCCGATGCAGGCACGGATCTGTGCGGCGCGGTCCTGAAGACGGAAGTCGATCCCCTCTCGCCCCTCGACGCTACGTTCTGGCTCGATCCGATCAAGCCGATCGGCGCCATCACCAGCGCCAGCGTGGACGCTGACGGCGATGGCCGGGCCGATTTCAACCTGACGCCGGGCGCGAAGAAACTGTGGCGATTCCAGCGCGAGGGCCTGTACGCGGCGTCGGTGGCCATGACCGGCGCGAAGAGCACGGCCGCGACGGCCGGCGCCTGGGTGGAAGCGATCGGCCCGCGCGAGCGCAAGGGCGTCCATCTGCTGGTGGTGTCGCCCGGCCAGGATCGCATCGAGCGCGATGAGGCCTGTCGCGTGAACGCGATCAGCTACACCGGAGCGCGCATCTCAGGCGTCAGTCTCGCGGTGGATGGCCGCCCATTGGCGATCGCGCGCACCGCTCCGTACGAGTTGGAAGTCCCCTGGCGTGCGCTCGCACCGGGCAAGCACAAGCTCACGTTCACCGCAATCGACGCCCGGGGTGAGTCGGCGCAGGTGGATCGCACGGTCGAACTGTCCGACTATTTTGACCTCCAGCCCCAGGATGGCGCGACAATCAGCGGCAACCAGGTGCGCGTAGGCTGGCATTCCAGCGCCTTCGGGCAGGCGAAGGTCCGCTACCGCGCGCAGGGGATGGACAAGTGGACGGAGGCGATCGGAGACAACGGCCGACAGCGCGTCGTCATGCTGCCGGACCTGGAGGCGGGAAGGGTATATGAGTTCCAGCCATTCGGCGGGCGTGGCGGAGATGGCCCCGTGCGCACTCTGACCCGGGTGAAAGGTCTGGCATTTGGCAAGGCCAAATATGCCGGCACCGTCGCGCGCGACTACGACCAGCGCATTGGCGTGTCGGTGCGCAACCAGAGCGAAAAGCCCATGGTCGTGCGCCTAGAATGCGGCAAGCCGCCGGAAGAATCGAAGCTGCTTGTGGGCTTCGTGGGCGAGGGGTCCGAAGGAACGCCGTTTACGCTGAAACCGGGGGAGGAACGCGAGTTCATGTTGGGTCTGTCCGCCCAGGACTGCATTCATCCGGCCATTCACTTCCCGATTCGGCTGGCATCCGACAGCGGCTATGGCGACGAAGCCGATGTTGAGGTGAATGTCAAGCTGCCGAACGTGAAGCTGGAGTGGGAAGCGGCGGGCGACCAGCCCGAAGGGCTAGGCAAGGTGCTGCGCCTGCACAACCGCGGCGATGGCCTGACTGACCTGCGCATTGCCAGCAGCGATCCCGATCTGCATGTATCGCCCACGATCGAGCATGGCGTGCTGCCGGCCGGCTCGTCGCTCGAGATCGTCGCCACGCCTCGCCTGTACGAGGAGTTCCAGAAGATCGAGGCGAGCCTGACTGCCGGCGCGGTGGGCAAGACTGTCCAGACCTCCGTGACCATCGCCGTGCCCGATGGAAAGAAGGTGTTCGGCACGCACCTGATCGGGGGAGCATCCTCTAAAGGCGGGTCGAGCATCGAGCAGGATATTCTTGTCGCCCGCACGATGGCGGGGGCGTACCTGAATCCGGCCAGCGTGGACTGGAGCAAGCGAGTTGACGGGCAGGACACGGATGCGGATGGCAGGTTGGACCGCTGGACGATCGACGACAAGTTCGAGGACATTCTCTGGTCCGGCGATGACACCGATGGCGACGGCGAGGTCGATTTCGTCCATGCCGACATCGGCTATGACGGCCAGTACGACTACTCGGCGTTCAAGACCAAGGACGGCTGGGAGCCGACCAATCTCGTCGAGGCGTTCGTCGAGATGGGTTTCAAGCTCCCGTGGGCCCGCAGCGCTTACGAGAAGCACGATGTGGACTTCGTCATGGGCGACAAGGTGATCGGCACGCTGCGCGATGCCATTCCTGAAGGCAACTACACGTTCAAGCTGCCACCCAGCGCCCTCAGCTTCACCGAAGCGGGCACGCCCGGCAACAACGACATCGAGATCCGCTCCAAGCACCTGCGCGGCGGCCATTATGTGGTCTCCAGCGACTTCGCGATGAAGGTGCGCATGACCGGGTCCCACGCCTTTACCGTGGCCGACAGCAAGGAAGCGGCCGCGAAGGCGGTCCGGCAGATCAAGGGCCTCAGCGCTGATGGTCCGGACTTCTCGGTCAGTTCCGCCGAGATGCAGCTCGAAGGCGAAATGCGCAAAGGCGCTGACATCGCCGTGATCGTCCCCGTGCGCAACGTCGGAGCGACGCGGACCCATGATGTGACGGTGGCGCTGGCGCGGTCCGAGCCCGGCGGCAAATCAATCGAACTGGCGCGGGTGAGGCTGGCGGATGTGCCCCTGATCGGATCGATGCCGGCTCGCCTGCCGTGGAAGGCGGCCCCGGGCCGCCACTCGCTCCGCGTGGTTGTGGATCCGGACAACGAATGCGGAGATCAAACGCGCGACAACAATGAGGCGATCGTGACCTTCGTCATCCCGGGCGATGATGCCAGACCCACCTTGAAAGTGACAGAGCCTGCCGATAGCTCAACGCTGAAGGACACCATCGTCCCGATCCGGGTCGAAGCTCAGGATGACAGCGGCGTCGCTCGCGTCGAATTGCGTATCGATTCGAGCCTGTTCACGGAGATGCAGGCGACGGAGCCCGGTGTCTTCATCGACCGCTGCATCCTGCAGCCCGGCGCCCATGCGCTGACCGCGCGGGTGACCGACAGCTCGGGCAACCAGGTGGAGCAGACGGTCAAGGTGACTGTCGATGCCAAGGCGCCCGGCGTCCGCATCCTTCAGCCGGCCGAGGGCACGACCTTGCCGGACCGTGCAACCGAAGTGGTCATCGAAGCCGACCAGGACGTCGCGGCGGCCGCGGTGCGCGTCAATGGCGGACCGTGGCAGCGCGTGAAGCTGAACAATGGCCAAGGCACGGCGACCGTTGAGGCGGGCTTCGGCGCCGGCTCGATCGAGGCGATGGCCGCCAGTGCTCGTGGAGCGCGTGGCACGGCGAAAGTGAATGTCACATGCACCAAGCCCAGGACCGAAGAGCAGGATCAGGCCGGAAGACCGGCCGCCGGCACTCCGGCCGGCGCGAATGATGCCCCGCAGGCGCCAGCGGGCCACGCGGGCGCCGCCATCCCCGATGCGGCGCGACAGCCTCCGGGCGCTGCCGCCGCGAGCGAGCATGCCGCAGTCTCGCTGGAGGATGGATCAACGTTCGATCCGTTCGGTCCGGCCAACGCGCCGGTCACTCCGCCCGGCGGACGCAACAAGCCGGCCCAGGGGGCTGCGCCGGCCGCGGAAACCGGCGACGAAGCCGCCGCGCCGGGCACGCGAGGCGGAGCGCCGACGAGCGATTCGGCCGGCTCCGACGATGCGGGGAACCCTGTCGCAACCGATGCGGGAGACGGCATGGAGTACGGCGCAGCGCCGGCGACGAACCTGCAGCCCGATGTCCTGCCTCCGGTTCTGCCCGATCGGCCGGACACGCCCCAGGCGCCGGAAGTGCCGGCAGCGCAGCAGAACGCCTCGCCTGCCATGGCGTCCGCCGCGCCGTCTCGGCCAACTCGTCCGGCCGGTGGCTTCGTGCAGGCGCAGTCGCGGGCTTCGGACTGGTACTGCACTAATCGCCCCAACATCAAGGTCAAGTTCCGCCTGCCGGAGTGGCTGAGGCGCAAGAACCTCAGTTATGCCAGCAAGGAGGAGTATGATCGGATGGTGAAGAAGTTCATCGACGACATGAAACGCCGGGGCGTTGACACGGGATCTCTGGAGCGGTTCCAGGATGCCCTTCGCAAGCGCATCCGACGCATCGAACAGCCGGGCGAGTTGCCGGGTTGGCTCGAGTCCTTTGGGCTGGCCAAGCCCAAGACCGATAACCCGGAGGAGCTGCGCAAGTGGCGGGAACAGATGGAGCGTGCCGCCGACGCGTGGTATCTCAAGCTGCTCGCCAGCGGCGACCCGCAACTCGTGGCGGAGGGACTCAAGGCCCGGGCCGAGGCGATCGGCCAGTTCGATAAGGCGATGCAGGAGCACGCCGAGGCGACCATCCAGACTATCCAGGCCAACCAGAAGCTCGTCGAGGACTGCGTTGAAACGCTGCCGGTCGTGGGCGACATCACCGACCTCTACGCGGCCGCAACCGGGGAAACGCTCCTTACCGGCGAGCGCATCAGCGCGCTGGAGCGAATGATCCGCCTGGCCGGAGTGCTCGGGCCCGCCGGGCTCGAACAACTCGTCAAGCGATCGCCCAATGCGCAGCTTGTGCTGCAGGGGCTCGGCGAAATGGGCGAGGCGATGGGCAAACGCGGAAAGGAGATGCTCGCCAACGCCCTGGGCAAGCCAGTCAAAGAAATCGACAACTTCATGGATGCGGCCGCCAGGTTCGCCAACAAGGAGATCAGGCTTGGCCGCGATGAGCTGGCCGAGAAGGCGGAGAAGGCCGCCAAGGATTTTGCCAAGACGCCCGAGGGCATGGCCGACGCCATCCGGCGTACAAAGGAGAACGCGCAGGCCAAGGAACTGATCGAGAACCTGCAGAAGCACCCGCCCGGGTCGGACGAGTTCAAGAAGGCGGTCAATGAACTGCAGGCCAACAAGACCGCGCAGGCGCTGATCAACGATCCGAAGATCAGGAACGAGCTGCGCGATAAGGTCAACCAGCAGATCAAGGCCGTCCACAATACCGCCGATGCCGGCACCAAGGCGGACCTCGACAAGTTCATCAAGTCGAACCTGCCGGATGATGAGTTGAAGAAGATGGCGAGGGACATGGGCATGGACCCGGATGCGGCGCTGAAGAGCCGCCAGAAGATTCGCGAGACTGTCGAAAGGTCGGGAAAGAAGCTGGATGACGTCGAGGTCGATGTGATGACCGTGACCAACCAGCGGCCCGGGAGCAAGAGCACCTCCGTCGGCCGGGACCGCGATGTGACTTATGTTATCAAGGAAAAGGACGTGGACATCACCTATCCCGGGACGGGCGAGAAGGTGAAGAAGCCCGGCAAGACGATCGCTGATGTCGACCATACGATCAGCGAGGGGCCCTACAACAAGAACTTTCACGCGGCCACCAACGATGGCAAGCTGCCGTTGAAGCCGGATGGCTCCATCGACCATGCGGCGATCAAGCAGCATGCCGATGCGCTCGACCAGACCGTGACGTCAAAGTGGCACCCCGAGGCGTACAACACCGGCGAAGTGCAGCTCAAGGACTTCCTGGACAAGGGCAAGACGCCCACCCTCACGCGCATCGAAGATGTGAAGGACACGGTGACTTTCAAGTCCGACCACTGGTTCCACAAGGCAAAAGAGGCCGCCAAGGATCCGGTGATGGCCGCCCGCCACACCGCCGAGGGTATGCGCCAGGCCACCAAGCAGTGGGATGACCTGATCATGAGCCGGGCCAAGCAGTATGGCCTCAAGCCATCAAACGTGCCGCCTCGGCTGCAGACGAGCATGGACATCTTCCGCAAGGTCAAGGATGGCGCCATCTCCCCCGCGCAGGCCGAGTCGATGCTGAAGGCGCTGGGCAGCTCGAAGGAGCAGGCCGTGCGCGAGATGGCCGGCTTCCTGGAAGGAATGGAGAAAACGGTGGGCGCGGGATGGCGGAAGGTGAAAACGGCCGAGCTGGTCAACGACCTGCACCGCCTGCCGGGCAAGGGCTCGCAGCAATGGACCGAATCCGCCCTGCAGAAGATCAACAGCGCCCTGTCGCGCGGAGAGATCTCCGGCCCGAACTTCCTCCGCCTGCGCAATGATGCGATCAACGGCGTCCTCTCGCTGCCCAAGACGCCCACATGGAAGCAGGACCTGGCCAAGTGGGCCGACAATGCCCTGCGCCGCAGATTGATCAGCGAGTCTGAGAAGGCCATGCTGGACAAGGCCACCCAGTAACCGGAGAGTTGGGCGGCCCACTTGAACACTTGTTTGATTCGCCGGACCCGCTGATGGATGAGGATGTCCGGCAAGCTATGTCAGATCGCGCTCATCTCAGCACCCGGGCGGTGTTGGGCTACGGGACCTGCGGAATGCGCAGGAATCCGATCCCTCTGAATGCGGTCCGATTGCCAAGGGTCGCTGACAGAAACAGGCCCCACAGCGGCCACATCGTCGGCGCAGTGGCAAGTGGCCCGTGCGGACGTCTCCCCTCCGCTTGCCAAAACAGCAGTGTCCGGTCATCATCATCCGGCCTTCCGCCCCGCACTAAGGTCGAGGAAGTATGGCCTCGGGGCGAGCGGGCGTACACAACAGGAGAGTGTTGCTGATGAAGTCGCTGATCGGCATCGATATCGGCGGAACGAGCGTCAAGTTGGCGCTGGTGCAATATGGCGAGCAGTTCAAGGTGCTCAAGCAGTCCTCGATCCCTACCCAGCCCAACGATGCGCCCGAGGTGTTCGCCAAGCGCATCGCCGAGGCCGGGCGGGCGATCGTCCGGGAGAACGGCAATCCCACTGTCGAGGGCGCTGGCATCGGTTGCCCTGGGCTGATTGATCCGTGGAAAGGCCTGACCCGCATCTCGCCGAACCTGCCGAACCTCAAGGATTTCCCTCTGCGCGACGAGATCAGCAAACACCTGGGACTGCCGGTGGAAATACAGAATGACGCCAACGCGGCCGTACTTGGAGAATGGCTCTTCAGCCCAAATTCCAGGGGCGTCAAGAACATGGTCCTGCTGACCCTGGGCACGGGGGTGGGCGGGGGCGTCGTCTGCGATGGGCACCTGCTTGTTGGTGCTGACAATGCGGCGACCGAATTGGGACACCTGAAGGCATCCTTCTCTCAGGATGCGGCTCCGTGCGGCTGCGGTCGCCGGGGCTGCGTCGAAGCCTATGTTGGGTCCGGCGGCGTCGCCCGCATTGCCCAGCGAACCATCGCATCCAATGCCGATTCGCTGCTGGCTGGCCGGCGAAACCTGACCACAAAGGACATCGCCCAGGCGGCCGATCAGAATGACCAGGTGGCGCGCGACGTACTTCGTACCGTCGGCGAGTACCTCGGCCGGGGCATCGCTCTGTTGATTGATACATTCAATCCGGAGAAGGTCGTGCTCGGCGGCGGGGCATCGGCCGCGATCGGCTATCTCCGCCCGGGAATCGAGGCGTCATTACGGCTGTTCGCTTCGTTCGATTTCACGCGTAATCGCTGCTCGATCGAGCGGTCGGCGTTCCCCGATGACATCAACGTGATCGGAGCGGCCGCCACTTACCTCAATGCCCATCCCGAGTCGCGATAGACGCCGTAACTACACATAGATGAAGGGCCGCCGTTCGCGAGAAACGGCGGCCCTTTCCCTCTTCTCCCGGTTCCCGGGCCTCTATGCCTGAAAGCTGCTGCCGCAGCCGCAGGTCGTGGTGGCATTAGGATTCTTGAATACGAACCCCCGGCCCATGACCTCATCGCGGAAATCAATCTCGGTTCCTTCCAGATACAACAATGACTTGTTGTCTACTACGATTCGAATGCCGTTCGAGTCCATCTCCTCGTCGCTCTCGCCGATGGGCTCTTCCGTCAGGTCAAGCAGATAGCTGAAACCGCTGCACCCGCCGCCCTTGACGCCCACGCGGAGTTTGGTCTCCTTCTCGGGCAGGCTCTGGTCTTTGATAATGCTCTTGATTTCCTTGGCGGCGGTTTCAGTCAACGTAATGGCCATTCTGTCGTCTCCTTTAGTCCGGTCGCGAGATAGTAGGACCCAAACCGATATAGTTCAAGCCTGGTACGATATGCTCCGCCCCGCTGCAATGCTCTTGCGGGGGGCCGCCACCCTCATGGGATGAGTGTGCTGGTTCAGCCTGAACTGGAGAACGAGTGCGGGTGCCTTACGCACTCGG
>CAZMXI010000164.1:8741-11071 GCA_964570205.1 uncultured Tepidisphaeraceae bacterium | reverse complement strand
CGCGCTGACCAGCACATTCCACGCCGGCAGTGCCTTGCGATCCACCTTGCCGTTCGAGTGGTAGAATGTCCACTCTCCATCGCGCACCCCGTCGGCGTACACGCCTTCCTCCATCTTGTTTCCGTTCTCACGATACGTCACCCACTGGCCATGGGCGCTGGCCATGATGTTCTCGATCGTGCCGCGGCTCTTGCGGAACGCGCCCTTCCTGCAAAGCTGCCCGTTCTTGTGGTAACTCTCGTATTCGCCCTCATCGAACCCTTCCGGATCGCGACGGAAGACGATCTTCACCTCGTAGGACGCCGAGCCGCCGTCGTGGAAGCTGATGTACTCGACAATGCGGCCGTTGGCGTAGATGAACTGCCAGTTCTTCTTGCCGGGACCGAAGTAATTGGTCTGTGCTCCATCCTCTATGCCGTCCTTGAAGTTGCCCTCATACGAAGCCCAGCCGTCGGAATGGAAACTGCGATACGCGCCATGCTTCACGCCGTACTTATACTCCGTCTCGCGGCGCTTCCGTCCCTGGCTGTCGAATTCCGTGTAAAGCCCGTGATAGACCTGGCCGTACTCCGACTTCCAGTTCTTGATCGCCCGCATCGACGGGTGCTTCATCGCCGCGGCTTCGTAATAGGTGTACCGCTCCCTCACCGAGTTGCCCGACTTCTCTTCCTTGGTCAGCAGCACCGGCTTGGTCTCCCCGCTGAGCCGAATCCGCATCGACACCGGGGCCGATGCGATCACCGCCCCCGATTCCGTGCCCACCCTCGCTTCGACCGTGAATTCGTCGATGACCACGTCCCCCGGCTTGAACGGCTTCTCGCCCGATTCCTTCCTCAACTTGCGTCCCTGTTGTGTGAACACCACGTCGGGCATGTTCGAAGCCGACGCGGGCCCGTCCGGCACCAGAACGCAATGCAGCGGCACCGGCTCAGAACCGTCAAAGATCGTCGATGACAAATCCTCTCCCGAGGCGGCCACCACCGCCAGCCGATACCCCGGCACCTTGCCCGCCGGCTTCAGCAACGACTTCGCCAGCCAGCCGCCGATGCTCTTGATGTCGGCGATGTAAGACATCGATTCGACCTCGCGTTTGGCCAGCGCGCGCTCCAGCGAGTCCGACTGCCATGTCTCCATCATTCCCAGCAGCACGTCGTTGACCAGACGCGACCGGACGCTCTCGTGGATGAAGTCGAACGTCTGCCCTTCGCCGTTGTCCACGATCCACTGCCGCGGCGCCATCTCAAATGGCCTGGAATACCACCTCGCGCCAACCTCCGACACAACCTTCTTGAACGCTTCTGCAGCCGCGATCAACTCCTCCTCCTTCGAGGGCTGCGATGGCGACCACGTCTCCCCGGCTTCAGCGAACCAGGGATGCTCCTGCTGCTGCGATTGTCGTTGCATCGCCGCCAGAAGCTTATCGTGCGCGTTCAGCAGCCGGTCGGCGTCCCCCGGCGCGCGGTTCATGCGGTTCGGATCGTCGTAATCCATGCCCGCAATCTCACGGAAGAACGCCTTGTAGACCGCCGGGCGATCCACCTGCACGCGCGTCTCCTTCGTCTTTTTGTCGGTGACCTTCAGCACCCACTCGGGCCTCAACACCGGCTCGACGCCCTCGATCAGCGCCACCCCCGCAATGCCGCGCGGCCCGTCGCCGATCCGCCTCGCCTCTCCCATATACAGCGCGTCGATCAGGTCGAGATTGAGCTGGTTTATCGTATACCCCACGGTCACCATCACCAGCCCCCGCTCAATGTCGAAGAACACCTTCAGCGTTCCCACCCCCGGAATGAGCCGTGCGAACGCGTCGAAGACGATGTTCTTGCCCAGCTCCTTAAGCTGCTGGACGTTCTTCGTGTGCGCGGCCTGCAGGAAGAACCCCATTGACCAGTGCAGTCGTCCCAGCAGGTTCGTCGTCAGAAAAAACGAGTATTCGTCCGACGATGCCCCGTTCTGGTACATCTCGATGAGCTGAAGCGCATCGGCGATGTTCCCCAGCTCAAACGCCTCGTCCATCAACCGCTGCTTGACGTACCCGACCCGGGTCTGTTCCATCTCAACCTGGAACTTGCGCAGCTCCATGTCCGCCGGAACGGCCCGCTCGGCCTCGGCGCGCAGCCGCTTGTAGGTCGCCGACACGCTCTCGTCCCACGGCAGCGTCAAGCCGCTGAATCGGTCCTTCCTCGCCTTCAGAAAACGCTTCGGGCCCAGCACCGCCGCTTTTCGGACCACCTCGCCGCCGCCCGCCGGCTCGCCCATCAGCCGCGACAGACGCTGCCGCAGATCATCCACCCGCGCCTGCTGCACACGACGCTCCTTCGGGTCCGTCG
>CAZMXI010000164.1:0-8731 GCA_964570205.1 uncultured Tepidisphaeraceae bacterium | reverse complement strand
TTGGCCGCACGCAACGTCGCGTCGGCGTGCTGGTCGGCCAACTCCAGCACCTGCCGGATGTCCGGTTCCGCAGCCGCCAGCACGCTTCGAATCGCGTCCGCCCCGGGGGTCGTTCCCTTGTCGTTGTGCCGCGGCAGGTCCAGAGCGCGCAACTGCCGCATCAGCACCAGCAGGTTCTCCATCGACGCCGCCTGGATGCATTGGCTGTAAGTCTTGTTCCGCGGGTCCTTCATCGCCGCGTCACGCCGCTGCGCCTCGTTCATCTTCAACCACGCCGGGTCGTTCTGCTTCGCCTGAATGAAGTCGGGGTGATACTGTGGCGGCTCAAGCATCTCCTTCGCCACCGACCCCGCCGTCGCGGCCGCCGCCCGCTTCATGAACAGCAGGCACAGCCCCGACGCGATCTCCACATTCACGTCCTTGCCGTTCACCGTCTTCGGCGGCGCCTTGGGATTGGCCGTGGAGGTGAATGTCTGATAACCGGCCTCGATCGCGTGCATCAGGCTGTTCATCCCCGATTCGTTCAAAGGAATCCCGATCTTCTTCAGCAGTTCCTTCCGGTCGGGCTCCTTCAAGTCCTTCCACGCCGGATAACCGTGGAACGCGCAGAAATTGTCGATCGCCCGCCCGGCGTACTTCAACGCGCCCTGGCTGGGCGAGCCGCCCCCGTGCTGCTCGTGCCGAAACGCCTGCAGGTAATGGTTCGCCATCTCGATGGACTGTTGCGCCCGGCGAAACCGCTGCTCCACGGCGCCTCGCATGATCCCCCGCATCTCCCGCGTCGACGCCGCCACCTGGCCCCGGTACTGCACCTTGCCGTTCTTGAACTCGAACTCCTGCACGAACGTCTGCCCCGGCTTATAGACCAGCGTCCGGCGGTGCTCCACCTCCATCTCAAAGCCGTAGCCGAAATACGCCTCCGGGTTGTCGGCCTGTTTCTCGATGATCCGTCGGTAATCCCGCGCAAACTTCACCGCATCCTCGGCAAAGCGCGCGTCCGGCAGATCCAGCCCCCCTCGCATGATCTCCACTTCCAGTTCAGGAATGCTCAACCCCCGCCCGATGCCCTGGTCCGGGTCAATGTCCACGTCAAACCCCATCCCGCCGTTTTCCTTGCCCGCCGCTTCCGCCAGGCACTGAAGAAAGATCATCTCCCGAAGCTCGTCCTGGCAGTACACCGTCAGATCAATGTCGCGCGTGAAATCCCCAGTCTTCCCGGAGTTCAACGTCACCACCCGCTCCAGCGGCGCCAGCCCCGCCTTCGTGAGCTTCTCGTTGGCCATCGTCTGCGCCCGGGCGATCAGCGCTTTCAGAATCTCGTGCCGCCCCGCATCCAGGTTCTTCGACAAGTCCTTATAAGCGTCCCCGGCCCTCGCCAGTTCCCTCTTCAATTCGCTTCGTCCCGGTCCGGATGTCGCCAGACGCAACGCCGTGCTCCCGGGCTGCGACAACGCCGTCTCCGGACGCGACCAGTTCTGCTGCCAGTCGATGCGTTGCTCGTGCAGATTGCCGATAAACTTCACGAATTTCGGCTCTGGCGGCGTATCGCCCCCTCCGTCCGCCCCACGCGAAACCTGCGGCAGCGCCAGCGCGACCGCCATCCAGGGCAACAGGACTGCGGAAAAACGCCCCCGGATACGCCTTGATCGTGCGGATTCCATCACTTTGCCTCAGAATCGGTGGGCTGGAGCAACCTGATGCAACCCCGCAAACGCGGAGAACAGCGGTCGCCTGCTCATTTATCGTCAATATCTCGTGCAACGTAAGAAAACACGGGCAATCCCCCATCATGACCGCCCCCCGACCCGATATACCCACACAGATGCAACGAGAGATCATCCGGCGACTGTTCCTCGTGGGCGGCCTGTTTCTGGCCGTCGTCCTGTTCACATACGCACCCACGCGGATTCTCCGCCTGTCGGCCATCGACTTCGTGGAAGAACACCAACGCTGGCACGCCCCCAGCCGCGGTTTCGGCGTCATGGAAGCCGCCCGTGAGGTCATCCGCCGCCAGCGAGGCGATATCCCCCTCGAACAGTTCGTCCGCGAGAAGACCAAAGACCGCGTCATCACCGTTGACACCCCCGACTGGGCTCAATACTTCGACCGGCTTTCAGCCCCCACCTATGCGCCGTCAACCTCGCGCCCGGCAAACCTGCCGCCCAGACATTATCACTTCATCCCGGCATCGCTGCCGCCGGCACAGGCCCTGGCCAGCCAGTTCGACCACGATCCCTTTCGCTACCTGCTGCTCCAGTCGCCATCCGGCATCCGGTGCCTCGGCGCCACTCTCCTTGCGCCGCGCGAAGCGTCGCAGTCCGGCGCCGATTCAACACTGGTTTATCCCCGCCGCCGCTGGGCCCCCTGGGTGGCCCTCGCGGGCCTCGCCGCCTACGTCCTCATGCCCCGAATGAAACGTATCCCGGACGCGCTCGCATTCGGCCGAATCAGCGGCGTGGTCCTTCCGGATATCATGGGCCTGATCCTCGCCGGGCTCTTTTTCACCCTGCCTTTTCTGATCGTCCCTTCCATCGACGATTGCACCTCCGCCGAGATGTTCAGCGCGGATCGCTTCTGGTTCTTCCTGATCTTCTGGCCGTTCTGCCTCGCGGGCCTCACCATCCTTTGGTTCGCCTCGCTCTATGCCTCGCTGCAAATCGTCCTCGAACCGGAAGGTCTGCTCTGGGTCACCCCGGCCCGCTCTGAGGCGATCCCCTTCGATCAGATCGAATCCGTCCGCCCGGTTGACCAGCGCTCTCCCCGTTGGCTTGTCGTGCTGGGATTCATCCTGATCTTCTTCACCTGGCGCGCCATCGTCCCCTCCCGCACCGTTGCCCGCTACCACCGCATCGGCATCGACATCTTCCGCCGCGACGGCCGACGCTTTCGCGTCTGGAGCGACATGCCCGGCTTCAATCGCCTCGCCAGGGCGATGAAACTGCGGAACATCCCCCTCCCGCCAAACATCCGCTGATCCCGCCCCTTACTTCCTCGCCCTCGCCCTCACGTTGTCCAGAATGTTCATGAAGTTGATGTACGCATCGTACGGGCTTTCGTAGGGACTGAAGTACTTGTGCACATCGGCGTCCGAGTAGTGCTTCGTCGCCATGTAATAGAAGTGATCGCTGCTCTGGAGCTTTCGCCAGTCATCCAGCAACACCTCGTCCCCCTTCTCCTTGACCGGCCCCTCCAGCTTGTATAGCTCGTGCAGTGCGTTGCTCTGCATCGCGTTGCCCAGCCATGCGCTCAAGTCCCGCTCCGTGTCCGCCCACGAAGTCATGTGCGGCACGTCAATCTCGCCCGCCGGCTCATACCGGTCCAGGATCTGTCCGGGAGTCATGAAATTGTTGTCCGGGTGCTTCAACACCTCCCCCGGAACGTGCTTCATGAAATCGAAGATCCCCGTGTCTGCCCACTGGTGCTCGCCGAACGTCTCATAGTCCATGAACAGGTTGCACACGAAACCATTGCCGTTCACCTGGTTGATCCAACGCCCGAACTTCTCGGCCGTTAGCGGCCACTGCTGCCATGCACGGTTCGAAAAACGGAAGGCGATGTCATCGCTTAGCCGGTAATTCTTCAGCAGCAGCTTCAGGTTGGGCGAATGCGGCGGGCGATAGACGAAATTGGGGCTGCGGTGCGCCAGCACGTGGTCGGCGCCCTCCCCCAGGATCCCGTCATAACCCATGTGCGCCACGAAATGCGCCAGATCGTTGTTGTACACCAGCTCGGTGTTGCGGAAGACGCGCGGCTCCTGATTGAACAGCTTCTTCATCAGGGCCCGGTGCATTTCCACCTGCTCCCGGAACTCCTCGCGCGAATACAGAAACGCCAGCGAGTGATAATAAGTCTCATCCAGCAGTTCCACGCAGCCGGTTTCGTTCAGGGCCTGGAATGTGTCCAGGACCTCCGGAACGTACTTCTGGAACTGCTCCAGCACCACGCCCGTCAGCGAAAACGCGATCCGCAATCGGCCATCGAACTGCTGGATCAGCTCCAGGAACATTCGGTTGGCCGGCAGGTAGCACTTGTGCGCTACCTTCCGCGCAATCTCCGCGTTCTTATGTTCATCAAAATAGCTCCGGTCCGTGTCGAAAACGCTGTACCGGCGAAGCCGCAGAGGTTGATGGACCTGGAAGTAAAAACAGACCGACGCCATAGCTTTCCCGTTCCCGAGGCTGGCTCTCTTCCTCCACGCGGCGATTCTTCTCCAGGCCAGCCCCGCTCATCTTGTCCCGAAACCTGCCGCGCCATTCTACACGTTGAGCCGGAACGGTCCATCGTCAGGAAACGTTTTCAACCACCGCGCCCAGACGGGCCACCCGCGTCGCCTTGCGCCCCGGCCTTCGGTACAATCGGCGATCTATGAGCCCACACGACAGTTATGAATCGCCCCTCGCCACGCGCAACGCCTCGCCACAGATGCTCCGCCTCTTCTCCGCCCAGCATAAGTTCGGGCTCTGGCGACGCCTCTGGCTTGAACTCGCCCGCTGCCAGCGGCAGCTCGGCCTCACACGCATCAGCGAACAGGCCCTCGACCAGATGCAGGCCAACCTCGACAACATCGATTTCGACCGGGCGGCCGAATGGGAAAAGCGCCTCCGCCACGATGTCATGGCCCATGTTCACACGTTTGAAGAGGCCGCCCCAGCCGCCAAGGGCATCATCCACCTCGGCGCTACCTCCCAATACGTCGTCGATAACGCCGACCTCATCATCATGCGCGACGCCATGCAACTGCTCTGCGGACGCCTGGCCGCCATCGTCGATGCCCTCGCACGGTTCGCCCTCCAATGGAAAGACCTCCCGACACTCGGTTACACCCATTACCAGCCAGCCCAATTGACCACCGTCGGCAAACGCGCAACCCTCTGGGCCCAGGATTTCGTTCTCGCCCTGGAGGAACTGGAACACCGCGTCAGTTCCCTGCGATTCCGCGGCGCCAAAGGCACCACAGGCACCCAGGCTTCGTTCCTTTCGCTGTTTGATGGCGACCATGCCAAGTGCGACCAGCTCGACCAGATGGTCACCCGGCAGTTCGGATTCACCGATGCCTATCCCGTCACCGGCCAGACTTACCCCCGTGTCGTCGATGCCCACATTATCACAAGCCTTGCCACCGCAGCCGCTTCAGTTCATAAATTATGTAATGACATACGCTTGCTTGCTGGAATGAAACAGATTGAAGAGCCCTTCGAGGCCGAACAGGTCGGCTCCAGCGCTATGGCCTACAAGCGGAACCCCATGCGATGCGAGCGGGCCACTGGCTTGGCCAGGTTCGTCATCGGCCTGACCACTTCCGCACTGCAAACCGCTGCTGAACAATGGTTTGAGCGCACTCTGGATGATTCGTCCAACAAGCGGCTCACCATCGCCGAAGCCTTTCTGGCCCTCGACGGCTGCCTCTTGATCGTCCTCAACGTCTGCCGCGGCTTGGTTGTCTATCCCAACACCATCACGGCGGCGGTCATGGCCGAACTGCCGTTTATGGCCACCGAAGAAATCCTCATGGCCGCCGTCCGACACGGCGCAGACCGGCAAGAACTGCACGAACGCATCCGCCGCCACTCCCTCGCCGCTGCCGAGCAGGTCAAGGCATATGGCCGACCGAACGATCTGCTCGAACGCCTCAGAGCCGATCCGGCCTTCGCCGAGATCGATCTTGCCCAGATTCTCAATCCTTCTGCGTTTGTTGGCCGGGCACCTGAGCAGACGAAGCGGTTTCTGTCACATATAGCCACTTCTATTTGTCGTAAGTACGAGCATTTGCTAAGCCAAGCGTCGGAACTGAAGGTATAGAATGGCCAAGCCACATATGATGACGACGCAAGTAATTAATCTTGACCTCGCTTGTGTTGTGGGCCATACTGAGGGTGTCCGTTTGAATAGGTCAGTCGCATGTTCGGCTTTGGGCTCGTTTCGCTGACTGACTCGAAAATGCAGAAGTGAGTTTTTTTAGCCTCGATGCATTTTCTTTTTGACCGGACGGCTTGATTGGTGCATATTAGCGGACGAGCCGAGGTGGTTTTCACCAAGGCGATGTGAGTGGCAGGGATAGTTGCACGCATTTCGTCTGTGATATGGAAACTAGAGTGAGAGTGGTTGAACCCAGGTTTTTTTAGGAGAGGGGTCTACCGTGTCGCATGAAACATTGAATCGGAATGGGAAGAAGTTTGCTGCCCTCGCCGGCGGTTTGGTGCTCGGGCTCGCTTCGTCGAGCTTCGGTGCCCTGAACATCGTGGATTTCCGCGTTGACCAGGCCACCACGCCAAATCCGGCGGAAATCCAGTGGGATGGCAGCCAGTTGCTAACCGATGTCGGCAGCCTGAGCAATGGCGATGGCATGGTCGGCCCGGCGCTTCAGACGCCCGGCGGCTTCACCATCACCACCCCGTTCAAGATCTCCGGGATCAACGGCAGCGCTTTCGGCCTCGATGGCAACTCGACGACGTTTTTCGACGTTGAGCTGCGTCTGACTGGCCTCACCGGAGATCCGGTGAACGCCAACGCTCAGACCAACTTTGGCGTGACGTGGCTGACTCAGCGGGCCACCAATGGAACTTTCGAGCTGCTCAGCACCACCCAGGGCGGTGCACAGGTTAGCCTGCTGAAGGGCGATATCGCCGAGTTGTACATCGTCGGCGTTAAGGACTTCAGCACTGCGTCTATCCAGAGCAACGCTGTCGAATACACCAGTGGCGCCATTTATGATGCCGCCGGTTGGGTCGGCCCGGTTGAGGGTTCCTTCTCGTGGAGCTTGACGGATGTGCTTCCGTCCCTCGGCGAGTCGGGCAGCCTGGATGCCTTTACTGCGAATCTGGCCGGTGGTTTCACCACCCCGATTCCTGAGCCGGCAACGATTAGCCTGCTCGCTCTCGGCGGCCTCGCTTTGGCTCGCAGGGTTCGCAAGTAACGCAGCGGATGCGATCGTGGGGGTAGGTCCCCTGGGTTATCAGTTGCTTTGTACCCACGCCGCCAGAAATGGCGGCGTGGTTTTTTTCACCCCACCGCGGGCATCCTGCCGTTCATCGTATCGCTTCTACCTGACGCAGGGAGCAATGCAAAAGAAGGCGACCACTCGGGTCGCCTTCTTTTTCGCCTATTGGCTCTCGCTTTCACGCTGAATCTCGTCGCTACATGTTCTTGGCTTTCTCTCTCACTTCGTCGATCGTCCCGACATACAGGAAAGCCTGCTCCGGCAAATCGTCGGCTTTGCCGCTGATGATCTCATCGAAGCTCCGCAGCATGTCCGGCACCTTCGTGTAGTTGCCCGGCTTGCCGGTAAACTGTTGCGCAACGAAAAACGGCTGGCTGAAGAATCGCTCAAGCTTGCGGGCCCGGCTGACAATCAGCTTGTCTTCTTCGCTCAATTCGTCGATACCCAGGATCGCGATAATGTCCTGAAGGTCGCGGTAGCGTTGGAGCATGCCCTGGACGGTGCGGGCAATGCGGTAGTGCTCTTCGCCCACAATCTGGGGGTCCAAGGCGCGGCTGGACGAGGCCAGAGGGTCAATCGCCGGGTAGATGCCCTTGGCGGCGATCGAACGCTCCAGGTAGATGAATGCGTCAAGGTGGGCGAAGGCATTCGCCGGGGCCGGGTCAGTCGGGTCATCGGCCGGCACGTACACGGCCTGGACGCTGGTGATGGCACCTTTGGTGGTCGAGGTGATGCGCTCCTGAAGCTCACCCATTTCCGTCGCAAGGGTCGGCTGGTAGCCCACGGCCGACGGCATGCGGCCGAGCAGCGCCGACACTTCCGACCCTGCCTGCGTGAAACGGAAGATGTTGTCGATGAACAGGAGCGTGTCAGCGCCGGTTTCATCGCGGAAGTACTCCGCCATGGTCAGGGCGCTGAGAGCGACGCGAAGTCGAGCCCCCGGCGGCTCATTCATCTGGCCGAAAACCATGACGGTCTGGTCGATGACGTGCTTGCCGGTCTTGCCGATCTCGGCTTCCTGCATCTCGCGCCAGAGGTCGTTGCCCTCGCGAGTCCGCTCGCCCACCCCGGCGAACACTGAATAACCGCCGTGCTGCTGCGCGATGCGGGCGATCAGTTCCTGAATGACCACCGTCTTGCCCAGGCCCGCACCACCGAACAGACCCGCCTTGCCCCCGCGGATGAACGGCGTCAGCAGGTCGATCACCTTGATGCCTGTCTCGAATATCTCGGCCTTGGGCGTCAGATCAACGAATTCCGGCGGCTCGCGATGGATCGGCCGCCGCTGCGTGGCCGCCACCGGCCCCCGATCGTCCACCGGCTCGCCCAACAGGTTAAACACCCGCCCCAGCACTTCCTTGCCCACCGGCACCGTCACCGGCCCGCCCGTATCCGCCACTTCCATGCCGCGACGTAGCCCATCCGTCGAGCCCAGCGCCACCGCCCGCACCCGGCCCCCACCCAGGTGCTGCTGAACTTCGCCAGTCAGCCGCATCGTCTGCCCGTCGCATTGGGCTTCAATGGTGATCGCATTGTAGATTCCCGGAAGGTGCTCCTCCGGGAACTCCGCGTCGAACGTCGAACCGATCACCTGTGTGATCTTACCAATCGCTGGCATGTGCTATCCTCTCTGGTTTCTATCCCAAGCGCCAGCACACCCGCCCCCGGCCGGCGCGAGACGCGGATTGTAATGGCCTTCGATACCGCGAACAAGGAGCGATGACGCTACGGGTCCACGACGGGTGTGGCCGTTCTTTGTGGGGCCGCTCAGGCGGCCTGCTGCTGCCAGTACGA
>CAZMXI010000163.1:0-11091 GCA_964570205.1 uncultured Tepidisphaeraceae bacterium | reverse complement strand
CCAGGTCCCCGCTGCCGGCGAAGATGATGTCGAGCTTGCTCACGCCGGGGGAGCATCCACCGCCTGGCGCCGTCTGTCAATGGCCGAACCGGGCGGCGAAGCTGGCGGTTTCGCACGGATGCATGCACTGCTTCCTGATTCGCGGGCACGCTCAGGCCGCGCGGCGGGACTGCCACAACTGCCGGAGCCATCAAATCGTCACGGTGACGATCTCGCTGAACGCGGATTCGCCGGAATCATTAAACGCGCTGACGCGGAAGTGCCACGTCCCCTTGCTCAGTGGGCCGGAGGTGTACTGGGCTGTGGCTCCCGTCCCGCTTCGGGGCGCTACCGTCGCCAGCAGGGTCCAGTTGACTCCATCGATGGAACTGTAGACGTTGAAGCCCGTCTCATCGTCCGCATTGTCCAGCCACGTGAGCTTCGCCTTGGTCTTCTGTACTGCCGTGCCCGTCAAATTGGTTGGCGCGGCCGGTGTGTCGGCCGCCGCCTGGGTCGTTGCCGCCGCGCTGTTGGAGTCGCTTGAGCTTCCTTCCGCGTTGTAGGCCTTCACGCGGTAGGTGTAGGTTGTCGAGGGCAGCAGCCCCGCGTCGGAATAGCTGGTCGTATTCGCGCCGACATCAGCCAGATACGCAAAACTGAGCCCGTCGGTGCTGCGCTCGATCAGGAACCCATCCTCGTTGGCCGCGTTGTCGGTCCAGCTCAAGTCGATCTGGCTCGACGATGCGGCGACCGCCGAAAGCTCGGTCGGCGCTGCCGGCAGCGTGATCACAACGTCGTTGTCGCTGATCGTCACCGTCGCAATGCCCGTGTCCACGATATAAGCGCTGGACGACAACAGCCCGATGACGATGCTCTCGTCACCCTCGGCATCGGGATCGTCAATCGGATTGATCGAGAAACTCACCGATGCGGAGCCGGCCGGAATAATGATGCGCCCCGTTACGGCTTCGTAGTCGATGCCGTTGTCCGCCGTGCCGCCGATGCTGTAATCCACCGCAAGATCCGCGCCGGTGTCGCCCGAGCGCGTGATGGTGAACTTACCTGGATCCGCGTCCGCCTCGGCCGCATTCGCATCGGATGCCAGGATGCTCACCGATGGCAGCGCGGTTGTGCCATAGGAGCGGATGAACATGTCGTCGATGAAGACTGTGTCCGCCACGCGATCCTGGCCGTCAGGATTGCTGTCCGTGACCCGCACCCAGACCCGGCCCGCGGTGGCATCCGGCAACGCGAAAGTCTGATAGGTGTCGTCATCGCTCCCCTTCACCACAGTCAGCATGCTGGTCCAGATTGTCTGGTCCAGCGAGTAGGCAAAGATGAACTCCTCGATGCCGCTGTTGTTATGGGCCTGGAGATAAAACTCGACCCGGCCGCCGCCTGAGACATCAAACTCCCATTGGTGACTGAGGCGGGCCTTCTTGTTGACTGCGTAGCGCGCCTCCTGGATGGTCTCATACGTGTCGTTGTCGCCGACGGCCGCGGCCAGTCCGCCGCTGACAGTGCCGAAAGTCGTGGCCTCGCTGACGGCGTAGTCATCGTGACTCAGGGGCGCAATTGTAATCGCCACGGTCGCCGGAACTGACTGCGCACCCAGGGCGTCGACGGCCTGGTACGTGAATTGGTCCGAGCCGCTGTAACCCGCGTCCGGAACGTACGCATAAGTGCCATCTTGATTGAGCGTCAGCGAACCATGGGCGGGCGGCGCGGCCAGCATCGCCGTGATCGCGTCTCCCTCCACATCGGCGTCGTTGGCCAGCACGCTGGCGCCATTGAGTGTCTGGCCTTCGACAACCGTGGCGCTGTCATCTGCCGCCACCGGACCATCGTTCACGGCAAGGACCGTCAGGTTCACCGTCGCCACGTTAGAGATGTCAGAACCGTCGGTAACCTGATAGCTGAAGCTGTCGCTCCCGTTGAAGTTGGAGCTGGGCGTATAGGTGAACGACCCGTCCGCATTCAGCATCAGCGCCCCATGGCCCGGACCCGACACGACCACCGGGACCAGGGCATCGCCGTCCACGTCCACGTCATTCCCCAGCACGCCTGGCGCGATGGTGACCAGCGGCGTGTCCTCGTCGGTACTGAATTCATCGCTTCCGGCCAACGGCGCATCATTCACGGGGCTGATCGTGATGGTGACGGTCGCCACATCGCTGAGCGATGAGCCGTCGTATGCCTGATAGGTGAAGCTGTCGGCGCCGCTGAAGTCGGGATTGGGCGTGTAGGTGTACGTTTCGTCAGCGTTGAGCGCCAGGATGCCATTGCTCGGGCCGGTGATGCCCGAAACGCCCAACGGATCGCCGTCAATATCGTGGTCGTTCCCGAGGAAGCTGAAAACCAGCGCTACATCCTCATCGGTCGCCACGGCGTCATCGACCGCCACGGGCGCATCGTTGACGGGATTGACCGAGATCGCCACCGTCGCCCAATTGGAGTCCAGCAGGCCGTCGGTCACGCTGTAAGTGAACGTATCGGTACCGTAGAAGTCGGCGTTGGGCGTATAGGTGAAGGTGCCGTCGACGTTCAGCGTGAGCGTCCCGTTGCCCGGGCCGACGATGTCCTTGACCGCCAGCGGATCAAGATCGGCGTCGGTGTCGTTTGCCGCGAAACTCATTTCGATGATCGCCGTATCCTCCGTCGTGGAGTAATCATCGTCATTGGCCACCGGAGCCGCGTTTACGCGGTTCACCGTGATCGCGACCGTCGCCTCGCTGGAGTCGGCCAGGCCATCGTTGACGACATAACTGAAACTGTCTGTGCCGGTGAACCCAAGGGCGGGGGTGTACGTGAAGGCGCCATCAGCGGTGAAGCTGATCGTTCCATTGGCCGGGCCGGCCATCACCCTCGCCGACAGCACATCGCCATCCACATCGCCATCGTTCCCCAACACGCCCGGGGCTGCGATGCTCAGGACCGTGTCCTGCGTCATGCTGTAGGCATCGCCCGCCGCCACCGGCGCATCATTGATCGGCGCGACAGTGATGGTCGCCATAACCACGTCGCTGTATGCCTGGCCATCGTAAGCTTTGTAGGCAAAGCTGTCGCTGCCGAAGAAATCGGCGTCAGGCACGTATGTAAAGGCCCCGTCGGAACCGAGCGAGAGCGACCCATGGGATGGGCCGCTGACCAGGATGGCGGAAAGCGTGTCCCCATCCGGATCGGTGTCGTTGGCCAGCACGCCGGCGGCCGCATCGATGACAAGCGCTGTATCTTCGCCCACGCTGTACGCATCGGGAGCGGCGGTCGGGGGAATGGTCACCACGGGCGGGCTGAACGCCACAGTCAGCCGGGGTGCGCTGGTGCTCTCAAAGGAATAAATATCCACCCCATCCGTGCCTGTCGGGTTCAACAGCCAGCCCAGGCTGCCGGCCGGATCGGCCAGCCAGGCCGCGAGGCTGCCGGTCACATCCATGCTGTAAAGGCCGGCCGCCGACGGCGTGAAGGATGCGTCGGCCGTGCCGACCGTCTCGGTCCCCACCTGAACGCCGCTGCCCAGACTGTTCCATGTCGAGGTGTCGCTCCACGATGTCGTCATGCGATACAGGTTGACGGTGTTGCCCGGATTGAGCACATTCAACTGCAATGTCGCCGACAGAATCGTGCTGCCGGAGGGAATCTGACCGACAGCGGGCCCAATCAGGTCGGTGAATTGCACGAGGGCCTGCGCCCAGTCGCTGCTGCCCGAAGGCTCGTCCGTGTCCACCGTGAGGGACGTTGCCGTGGCATAGCTCGTATTGGGCCAATTCTCCATCAGGTTCGTGTCCACGCCCTGCTGGAAGGTGGCGGTCTGCATGTCATCGTCAGCGATGGTCAGCGTCGCCGTGCTGTTCAGGCGCACATAGGCCGGATCATCCATGATCGTCAGAATGACGGTCTCATCTCCCTCCGCCAGCGTGTCGTTGAATGCCGCAAGCGGCAACGTCACCGAAGGCACGCCCTCGGGAATCAGCGCCGAGAGGCCGATCGACTCATAGTCGGCGCCGCTCGTTGCGCTGCCGCCCAGCGTGAAGCCCACCGTCACATCGCCCGCCATCACGTTGGAGCGCGTGAAAGTGAAGCCGCCGACCTCGCCGGCCTCGCTGGCATCGGCCGCCGTGACAGCGATGTTCGGCAACTGAACGTTGGTCATGCTGTAGGTGTCGATGACCTGGCCGTCCGTGTTGATGAACTGATAGCTCAGGCTTGTGCTGTTGGCTTCCAGCAGGATCGCGCCGTTCTGGGCGTTGTAGCGGACTTCGCTGCCCGCCACGACCGTGCCGAATCCATTGAGGCCATCCCATCCCCCCACGCCGTTGGTCACGAACCGCAGGCCGTCGACGTTGACGCGCTCGTACACGTGGTTGTGCCCGCTGACGACCAGGTCCGCGCCCCAGGCCTGGAAAGGCCACTGCATCCACGTCGAACTGTAGTGGGCGCTCGACGATGAGTAGGCCGCGTGGTGAAAGCTGACGATCTGCCATGCGGCAGTTGAGTGCTCGATGGCATTCTTTGCCCACAGGGCCTGTGGTGATGTGCTGCTGGTCCCGTCCGGCTCGTACGGGTCGCTGTCGAGCATGAAGACCTCGACATCGCCGATCTTGTAGTTGTAGTAGCGCTCATTGCCCGAAGTGCTGCCCTGCGCGGCATCGGGGATGGTGAAAAACGCCTCGTAAGGAACAAGATCCCAGCGCCCGCTGTTGTATCCCCAGTCATGGTTGCCGGGAACCGGCAGGAACCGCTGCGTGGCCGAGCCTCGGCCATAGATGAACTCGTCGTAGTAGTTGCCGACGCGGTTCACATAGTCGTCGCCGTTCACCTGGTCGTTGTCGCCGCTGGTGATGATCGCATCGAGTGGGACCTGCGTGTTCCAGCCCTTGACCAGGTTCATCACGTCGGCCTCGGACTGCTGAAGCGTGCCAAAGTCGCTGATCAGCGCCAGCCGCGATAGCAGCACACGGCTTTCCAAAGACTCAATTGACGTCGGACGGTTGTGCCTTCCCATCATCCCTCTCCCATGGTAGAGCAGTCCTGAAAGGCGAGTACACAACACCTCGCGCGGCCCAGAAATGAGTCGTTGGCAGAATTGTAAATGCCATAGCACAAAACACAAGCGCAAACTTACAGTAAACCCAACCGATCGCGTGCGGCATCGTGGCTGAATCCGCGCTTCTCCAACCACGGGTTGGCCAGGCCGAGGACAAGAAGGGCCAGATAGGGACCAAAAGAGCACGAGATGTAAAGCTGGGCGATTGCGGAAACGAATCCCAGCAGGATGGCGAAGAACGTGCGAGCCCACCGGCCGCGCGGCGAGGCGACAGGGGCAAGAAAGAACGCCATGAACAGCAGCGGCGAGGCCAGAAGCTCGTAATTGGCGAACGTGATCACTGTTGACCAGTCCAGGCGTATGCCGGGCAGGATCAGAGACCGCCAACGAACGCCGCCATCGTCGATGACGGCCGGCACCGGCAGGATCAGGATCGACGCGAATGCCGCGGCAATGCACACCAGCGGCACGCGCGCCTTGATGGTGCCGCGGTAGACCAGCAACAGCCCTCCGACCAGCACGGCGAAGGCGGAACTCGCCCCCAGCGGGCCGGGGTGCCCGCCGACGATCAGGTCCTCCAAAGGGGGCATGGCATCGCGGAGAAACCCATCGAGAGAAATGAAAGTGCCGCCGCCGGTGCGCGAGGCCGAGGATGGCAGGGCATCGCGGCGGGTGTAACCCGACAGACGCTGAGCGGCCGTGTCATCGTGACGAAGCGCCTGGTGGCGGGGTTTGTCGGCCAGATGCAGCCAGACATCTTCCAGCGGGCCGCGTTCCCGCGGCAGAGAGGGGCAGTGCAGCAGGTCGCCGGTGAAGATGTGCTGCCGATGCAACACCAGGCGAGGCGCGACCAGATCGCCGAACAGCACCACGACGACCAGGTATGCCAGCAGCGCTGGATAGACCCGCCACACGCCCAGCGGCCCGGAAAGCCAGATCAACGCCACAATTAGAACGGCAGTGCCGGGGATGATCATCCAGGCGCTGGCGATGCTCGCCCGCTCGATCTCGACGTGGCTGCTCAGCAGGTGCGCTGGCAGCATCAGGGCCGCCAGCGTGCCCAGCCACATGGCGTGGGAGTAATGAACCCACCCACCGCGCCGGCCGGCATGACGCCACGCCCAGGCGGCCGCCACCACGCTCCCGAGCATCAGCAGCACCATCACGACGCCGCGCCAGCCATACAGCGCAGCGCCCGCGAGAAGGGGGAAGCCGACCGCAAGCAGGTGATCCGATGGGTGCATCGACGCCGGCGAAACCAGGACGCTTTTCGGCGTGTCAACGGCACCGTCGATCGTCGGCGAGTCGGCCATACGTAGTCCGCCGGTGCAAGACGCTCAATACCCGCACTCCAGCGGAATATCATGCCTCTTGCAGATGGCCTTCAACGCGTCGGCGGCCACCTTGAACAACTCCGGGCCCGTTTCGCCGTGCGAGTGGCCGGCTACTTTCAGGTGTGGCTCGAGGCTGAGGAACCCCCGATAGCCGCTCTTCCAGGCATCGGCCAGGATCGGGTCGATCTGCCCATCGCCCTGGCCGGCCGGCACCACCTGCCCGCTCCCGGCCTTGGCATCCTTGATGTGGATGTGCGCCACGAATGGCTTGAGGGCCGGCCAGTTGCTCAGCGGGTTGTCGCCGACCTGCACGAAGTTGGCAAAGTCGAACGCCGCGCGAAGACTGGGCGAATTCACAGCCCGGAGCAGGTCAAGGCAATGCTGGCCATGGTCGCCGTAGATGTCCTTCTCGTTTTCGTGCACAAGCACGACGCCGGCGTTCTTCGCATAGTCGGCCTTGGCCGCCATGCGCTGAATCACCTCGTCGCGGTGGTTGTGGATGTCCTGGTCCTTCTCCGGCGCGTAATAGCTGAAGATGCGGATGAACGGCGAGGCGAAGTACCTAGCCAGATCGACGGCCTTCTTGAACCGGTCGAAATGTGCCTCCCATGACTCGTTGATCTTGACCTTGCCGATCGGACTGCCGATGCTGGCCACGCCCATGCCGTTGTCGCTCAGGCGCGACCGGATTTCGTCGCACATCGCCTGATCGAAGTCCATCACGTTCTTGCCGCTGACGCCGCGCAACTCGAAATGGGTCACCCCATTCTGCTTGCAGACGCGGATCTGGTCCTGAAGGTCCGGCCCGATTTCGTCGGCGAAAGCGGCGAGTTTCAGCATGGCGGCTCTCCTGTTCTTAGGTGCGACAGGCCGCATTGTAAGCCGCGAGAAGGGGGCGTCAACGCAAAGCAAATGCCTGAGTTGCACGAGCATGCACACCCCGTGCACCACCCCCGCTCTTCGCCGACTGGCTCCATTTGCCCCTGCCGTGAATGCCGGAGATCAACCGGATCGCAACCCTATTTCTCGTCGTAGTCCTTCAGCGGCCGCACCCACATGTTGCGGTAGCGCACCGGGTTCCCGTGATCCTGGAGGCCGATCTGCCATTCCCTGGCACGCCCCTGCGTGTCGATCGCGTGGTGCACCACAACGCCGTTGTGAAGCACGGTCAGCTTCGCCGGCTGCGTAACCTGCCCCTGGGCGTCGAACCGGGGCACGTGAATGATAATGTCATAGGTCTGCCACTCGCCCGGCTTGCGGCAGGCGTTCACCAGCGGCGGATACTTGTTGTAGAGCGCTGCGGCCTGTCCATCGGGATAAGTGTCGTTCTGATACGAATCCAGCACCTGGATTTCGCCGTGGCCGTGAATATAGACGCCGCTGTTCCCGCGCCCCTGGCTGTTCCCCTTGACCTCGGCGGGCGCGGCCCATTCGATGTGAATCTGCGCGTCACTGAACTTCGGCTTGCAGGTGATGCTGCCGCCGCGGACTTCGGCGTAACCATTCTCAACCTTCCACCGGGGCGCTTCCTGGCTGCCGTCGCGCAGCCACTGCGACATGTCTTTGCCGTCAAACAGGATCACGGCATCGCTCGGCGGCTGGCCAGGCTTCTCCGCGGCGCTGGCTGTGCCGGGATCAACAACCGCCGGGCGCGGCCGGTTCATGTCGCCTGGCCTCCATTTGCCACCGGGAGTCATGCGCTGTCCCGCCGCAAACACCATCGCCGCGCCGCCGATCATCGCCAGCGCCGCCACATACGCACGCGTCTTTCTGCCCATGGCATTCTCCTCGAACTGTCACCCCATTTGAGCGCAGGCCGCTCTCTATGCAGGTACCCGCCTGCGCCGGCCATGTTGGCGGCCTGAAAGAGCGGACCGCCTGTTTGCCCGGTCAAACCCCTGTCGAGGTCTATCCTGACTGAAGCGGATAGAACGCCAACCTCGCCCCACTCCCCGCCACCTTCCGCCAGTCGAATCCCGCCCGGCTGCCGCACCCGCGGCCTGGCCGGTATAATCGCTGCCCGGATGATCGTCGAAGACCTTAACCAGATGCCTTATCGCCTCGCCTGGCAGCGTCAGGATCAGGCCCATGCCGACGTTCTGGCGGGCGGGCCAGCGCGACTCCTCCTCGTGGAACACGCGCCCGTGATCACCTTCGGCCGCCGGCCGGGCGTTGCCCGGCATCTCATCGCCTCCGAGCAGCGCCTCGCGGAAATGGGCGTCGAGCTCGTGCAGTCCGACCGCGGCGGCGACATTACCTTCCACGGTCCCGGGCAGCTTGTGGCCTATCCGATTGTCCGTCTCATCGATCACGGTCTGTCTGTCGGGGCGTACGTCCGTCGGCTGCTCGATGCGGTTGTGGAAACGCTAACGCAGTTCGGGATCCACGGGCAGCTCGATCCCTCGGCCATCGGTGTCTGGGCGCCGATCAATGGAAGCAACGAGACAGGCAAAATCTGCGCCCTGGGCGTGCGCATCCGTCGCGGGGTCTCCATGCACGGCATCGCCCTCAACGTGACAACCGACCTGCGGTACTTTAACCTGATCGTGCCGTGCGGCCTGGCCGGGCGGCGGGTCGTTTCCATGCAGCAGATCCTTGGCGACGCCACGCCGCCGATGGGGGCGGTCAAGGAAGCGCTGGTGGGGCAAATAAAAAGGGCCTTTGAGCCGATACATCATGGCCGACATGCAACAGAGTGAATCAACGCCGGCCGTCGCCGCCCCAAGCACCTGGCGGGATGAGCTGGCTTACATTCTGCCGATGGCCTGCTTCCTGCTCTTCACCGCCGCGGGAGGCCAATGGCCCACGTTCTTCCCGCTCAGCTACTTCCTCAAGACCTTCCTGACGGCCGGGCTGATCATCTATTTCTGGAGAAGCTACACGAAGATCCGCTGGACCTGCTGGTGGCTGGGCATCATCGTCGGCATCCTCGGCATCGTCCAATGGATTGGCATGGAAGAGCTGCTGCGGCGGTTCTGGCCCGACTACCCGCGCCCCGGCGCATCGACAGCGCCGTTTGACCCTTACCAGACCTTCCAAAACTCCTGGCTGCTGTGGTCGTTCATGCTGGTGCGATGGGCGGGGGCCGCGCTGGTTGTGCCCTTCATGGAAGAACTCTTCTGGCGCGACTACCTCTGGCGAAGGATCGCCGCCCCCAATGACTTCAAGATCGCCGAGGTGGGCGAGCTGGACTGGCCCGCCGTCTGGGTCGTCGCCATCGCTTTCGCCAGTGTCCACTCCCAGTGGATGACCGCCGTGGTCTGGGGCCTCATGATCGCCGCGCTGCTCATCTACACCAGAAGCATCGGCGCCTGCATCATCGCCCACGGCGTCACCAACTTTCTCCTGGGCGCCTACGTCCAGTGGACCCACGACTGGTATTACTGGTGATCACCCCTTCGCATCAAACTGCGGCACCTCCATCTGCACCCCGCCCTTGAGCGCTGACTGGTGCGCGATGATCCCCGGCGCTGTGTACGCCAGCGCTTCGTAGATATTCACCGCCGGCTGGCGCTGCTTCATCAGCGCATCGACGAATTCATGCGTCAGGAATGTGTGCGAGCCCTCGTGGCCGGAATTGTGCCGCAACGGCTCGGGCAGCATGTCCGTCTTCCACCATTCCGGCTGCTTGTACTGCTCATACCCCGGCAGTTGCCGCAGGAACCCGCCCGAATCCTTCTCCATCTGCTTCCCGCTCCGCACGATCACCGGGCCCAGGCCGTTGGGGTCGGCCATGAAGAAGCTCATGCGGTCGCCGTACCACTGCGCCCGCTCGGTGCCCCGATGCGCGCCCTTCCAGTACACCGCCACGCGGAATGAATTGCCCTTGTCCGTCTTGAAAAACGCCGTCTCGTTCCAGAACGGGTTCTTATAGACGTTGTCCTTCACGATCGGGTCATCATCGCCCCAGCCGATGCACGAAACCTGCGTCAGACGCTCGCCCGTCACGCCGATCAGAAACGCCGTGCAGTGCGTCGGGTAATTCATCGGCGCAAGCCCGTGCCGCCACGTCCGAGTGCCATCCTTCTCGAAAAACAGCACCTCCAGCCCCGCGTGGTGATACTCGGCCTCCGTATAGTAAATCCGGCCGAACTTGCCCTCCTGGTGAAACTTCCGGGCCGAGATGCACGACTGCCCGAAATAGCTCGTCTCGGCCATCATGTATGTCAGCCCCGTCTTCTTCACCGTATCCAGAAGCTCCTGGCATTCATCGATCGTCATCGCCGCCGGCACAGCGCAGATCACGTGCTTTCCCGCCTTCATCGCCGCCACGCAGTGCCGCACGTGGTCGGGCGCGCCCGTGAACACCGCCACCGCATCCACATCGCGGTCCTGGATCAGCTTCTCCAGCGACTCATAGGTCTTCCCGCAGTTGAAAACTCGCGACAGGCCCTCGCGCCGCTCCGGCCGAAGATCGCTCACCGCCTCAACCACCGAATCCGGGTGCTTGTGCCAGTAGAATGACGTCCCGAACCCGCCGCCCACCACGCCCATCCGGATCTTCCGCCGCCCGGCCTGCTGGGCGAACACGTGCGGCACGGCCATCGCCGCCCCCGCGGCCGCAGCGCCCGCCAGAAACCCCCGCCGCGTCGTCCGAGCCTTCTGCTGCTTATTCTGCATGGCACGAGCTCCTTTCGCCCTGAAGTGACCACCCTTGATTACCCCCGCCCCCCGCCCCGGTCAAGCCAACATTGGGAGGGGGTGACAGACAAGGCGACACGGCGGCACGGGGAC
>CAZMXI010000162.1:1540-11097 GCA_964570205.1 uncultured Tepidisphaeraceae bacterium | reverse complement strand
TCGAGAAGGCCCGCAAGGACCTGGAGGACTACCTGAACAGCCTGGACGTGGGCCAATAGGCATCAGGTCGGGGCCACAGACATTCCTGAAGCGGCACGGACATGGGTGCGGGTTGCACCCATGTCCGGCAGTCGCACTTCGATGCCAAGCCGCTCCGCAAAAAGGGCCTTGCGGGCGGGCAAGTCCAAACGGCAGTCGCATCAAGCGCCCTTCGGGGGCTCCTTGGCATGGAGCCAAGGCATCATCTTGCGGAGCTTCTTGCCGACCTGTTCGACGAGGTGGTTGGCATCCTGCTCATAGAGCCGGTTGAAGTTCTTCATGCCGGTCTCGTATTCGGATCGCCACTCCTTGGCGAAGCTGCCATTCTGGATCTCGGTGAGGATCTTCTTCATCTCGGCCTTGGTCTGGGCGGTGATAAGGCGCGGGCCGCGGGTCATATCGCCGTACTCGGCCGTGTTGGAGATCGAGTAGCGCATGTAGTCGATGCCGCCCTGGTAGATCAGGTCGACGATGAGCTTCACTTCGTGGACGCACTCAAAATAGGCCATTTCGGGGGCGTAGCCGGCCTCGACAAGCGTCTCGAACCCGGCCTTGATGAGGGCGGTCAGGCCGCCGCACAGGACCACCTGCTCGCCGAAGAGGTCGGTTTCGCACTCTTCCTTGAAGGTGGTTTCGATGATGCCGGCGCGGGCGCCGCCGATGCCCCTTGCCCAGGCGAGGCCGATCTGCTTGGCCTTGCCATCCGCATCCTGGTGGACGGCCAGCAGGGTGGGCACGCCGCCGCCTTTCTCGAATTCGGATCGCAGCAGATGCCCTGGACCCTTCGGGGCGACCATGATGACATTCACATCCTTGGGAGGCGTGATCGTCTTGAAGTGGATATTGAAGCCATGGGTGGCGCCTAACGTCTTGCCGGCCTTGAGGTTGGGGGCGATGAACTTCTGGTAGACGGTGGGTTGGACCTCGTCGGCCAAGGTGAGCAGCAACAGGTCGCCCTGGCGGGTGGCTTCATCAGCGCCCATTGGCTGAAAGCCGTATTCCACGGCGAGCTTGTAGTTGTTGGTATTGGGCAGCTCGGCGACGATCACCTTGATGCCGCTGTCGCGCAAGTTCAGGGCATGGGCATGGCCCTGCGACCCGAAACCCAGGATCGCCACGGTCTTGCCCTTGAGGGCGTCCAGCGGCGCATCCTTCTCATAGTACATCTTCATTGGCTCAGCCATGGTAGAAGTCCTCCGTCACGGGAAAGCCGGTGATGCTACTGAAAGGGGCTAATCTTGTCAAAATCGCTCCGATGCGGTCGCGATGAAGGGGTGCGTGGGCGCGGTGTCGCTATGATGGGCTTTCAACCGCGCCTGGCGAACGGCGGTATTGACCATCGTAGGGCTCGAATCGTGCAGGATATTTTGAGGAGAAACATGAACAGGATTCTGATTGCAATCGGCGGGGCAGGGCTGCTGTGGTGCGTGGCCGCCGACAAGCCGTCCGCCAGCGGGCATAAGAAATTGACGCTCGACCCCAAGTTCTACAGCGAGGGGGTTGCCGCGGCCGACTTCAACAGGGATGGCAAGCTGGACGTCGTCTCCGGGCCTTACTGGTACGAAGGGCCTGGTTTTCAGAAGCGGCACCTGGTGCACGAGGTCAAGGCGTACGACCCGCTGAACTACTCAAAGAACTTCCTGACCTACACTTACGACTTTAACAGCGATTCTTACCCGGACATATTCTATGTGGGTTTCCCGGGCGAGGAGGCCTCGTGGTGCCAGAACCCCGGCGCTGCGGGAGGCGAGTGGAAACGGCACATCATCATGGCCAAGGGCGTCGACAACGAGTCGCCGCTGCTGGCGGATGTGACGGGGGATGGAAAGCCGGAGTTCCTGTGCAACTTTGAAGGCAAGATCGGCTATGCGCAGGCCGACTGGTCGGATGCATCCAAGCCGTGGAAATACGTCGCGATTTCCGAGAAGGCAGGCTATCAACGCTATACCCACGGGATCGGGGCGGGCGACATCAACGGCGACGGGCGGATCGACATTATCGAGGTGGGCGGCTGGTGGGAGCAGCCCGAGAAGCTCGATGATGGCAAGCTGTGGAAGAAACATCCGGCCAAGTTCGGGACCGACGGCGCGCAGATGCTGGTCTATGATGTGGATGGGGATGGGATCAACGACATCATCTCCGTCCTGCACCCGCACCAATATGGCCTGGCCTGGTTCAAGCAGACCAAGGATGGCCAGTGGCAGCAGAACCTGATCATGGGCGAGAAGCCAGAGCAAAGCGTGGGCGGTTTGGTGGTGTCGCAGCTTCACGCGCTGGATCTGTATGATGTCAACGGCGATGGGCTCAAGGACATCGTCACGGGCAAGCGGTTCTGGGCGCACGGGCCCAAGGGCGATCCGGATTCCGACAAGCCCGCGATGCTCTTCTGGCTGGAACTGAAGCGCGATCCGCAGAAGGGCGTGACCTACACCCCGCATGTGGTGGATGATGACAGCGGCGTGGGTATGCAGGTGGTGGCGGCCGACTTCAACCAGGATGGCGTGGGCGACTTTGCCATCGGCAACAAGAAGGGCACGTTCGTGTTCCTGAGCGAGAGAAAATAGTCATGCGCAAGATCACATTCGCCGTCGCATTGTTTTGCCTGGCGGGGCTTGCCTTCGGGCAGGCGCCGAAGTTCAAGAAGGTCGTTCTTGAAGAGAAGTTTTACTGCGAAGGTTCGAACGTCGGGGATTTCAACAAGGATGGGAAACTGGATGTCGTGGCTGGGCCGTGGTGGTATCAAGGGCCCGACTTCAAGACCAAGCATGAGATCTACCCGCCGAAAGCGTTTGATCCAGCGCCTCAGTACTCGGACAACTTCCTCACGTACGTTGGGGATTTCAACGGCGATTCATGGCCGGATCTGCTGATCGTCGGCTTCCCCGGCGCGGCAGCGCACTGGCTGGAGAACCCGGGCGAGCAGGGCGGCCACTGGAAGCGCCGGCTGGCCATCCAGCAGGTGGGCAGCGAATCGCCTGTCTTCGGCGACCTGCTGGGCGACGGCAAGCCAAGGCTTGTCTTCACGGGCAACGGCTACGTTGGCTATGCCGAGCCGGCCGCCGACCCGGAGAAGCCGTGGACCTTCATCCCCGTCACGCCCAAGGGCGGCTATAACGGGCATGGGTCGGGCTTCGGCGACATCAACGGCGATGGGAAGATGGACATCATCGAGGCGGCCGGCTGGTGGGAACAGCCCAAGGCGATCAAGCCCGGCGAGCCGTGGCAAAAGCACGCGTTTGCGTTCGGCCCGGCGCCCGCCAACATGCCGGTGTACGATGTCGATGGCGACGGGCTGAACGACGTCGTCACCAGCCTGCATTGCCACCATTACGGCATTGTCTGGTACAAGCAGGTGCGAGATGGCAACGGCGGGATCTCGTTCAAGCAGAACGTGATCGTGGGCACGAAACCCGAGGAGAACCCCCAGGGCATCAAGTTCACGCAGCACCATGCGTTTGATGTTGCCGACTTCAACGGCGACAAGCTGACGGACTTCGTGACCGGCAAGCGATTCTACGCGCATGGTCCCAAGGGCGATTCAGAACCGGATGCGCCCTGCGTACTGTACTGGTTCGAGCTTCAGCGCGACCCCGCGAAAGGCGCGGCGTTCGTGGGCCACCTGATTGACGACAACTCGGGCGTCGGCACGCAGGTGACGACGGCCGACCTGAACGGCGATAAGGCGCCGGACATCATCGTCGGCTGCAAGAAAGGCACGTTTGTCTTCCTGAGCGAGGCCAGGTAGCCGCCGCGAGGCGTTTTTGGGGGCTACAATCCGCCTGAGATGCCGGCGATTGATTCGGAGGATGCATGCGGATGATCACTGCGTTGGTTGGCGTGTTGGCGTGGACGATGGTGGCCGGGGCGGCCGAAACCAAGCCCCTGCGTGCGCTGCTCGTTGATGGACAGAACAACCACGATTGGAAGGCCACCTCGCCGTTGCTGAAGAAGCAGTTGGAGGAGACGGGCAAGTTCACGGTGGAAGTCGCGACGGTCACGCCGGACAAGGTCGCCACCTTCAAGCCCGACTTCGCCAGGTACGACGTGGTGGTCTCGAACTACAACGGCCAGTCCTGGCCAGAGGAGACCCGCAAGGCGTTTGAGCAGTACATGAAGGATGGCGGGGGGCTGGTGGTGGTTCACGCGGCGGACAATTCGTTCCCAGAGTGGCACGAATACAACCGCATGATCGGCCTGGGTGGCTGGGGCGGCCGGAATGAGAAGTCCGGGCCGTATCTGCGCTGGCGCGATGGCCAGATCGTCAGGGACACCAAGCCTGGCCCCGGCGGCGGGCATGGCGCGCAGCATGAATTCATCGTCGAGACCCGCGAGCCGACGCACCCGATCATGGCCGGACTGCCGGAGAAGTGGCTGCACGTCAAGGATGAGCTTTACGACAAGATGCGCGGCCCGGCGGAGAATGTGACTGTGCTGGCGACGGCGTATTCGGCCAGGGACAAGGGTGGCACCGGCGAGCACGAGCCGATCCTGTTCACGATCGACTACGGCAAGGGGCGGGTGTTTCACACGGTGCTCGGGCATGATGGCAAGTCTTCATCCTGCCAGGGCTTTGTGACGACATTCCTGCGCGGCTCCGAATGGGCCGCCACGGGCAAGGTGACGATCGGCGTGCCCGCGAACTTCCCGGGAGCGGACAAGGTCAGCCTTTGGAAACCGGCCAATTGATGCAACTTTCCGTCGTGTTGAGCGTGTAACCCAGGATCAGTGAAGAGGGGGCATATAAGGAACTTAAGGAGCATCCAGAT
Organism: uncultured Tepidisphaeraceae bacterium; assembly: GCA_964570205.1. Taxonomy (GTDB): domain Bacteria; phylum Planctomycetota; class Phycisphaerae; order Tepidisphaerales; family Tepidisphaeraceae; genus CAZMXI01. The sequence continues at coordinate 6,292 of CAZMXI010000162.1, read as the reverse complement.
GTCGAAATCGACTCTCTTATTCACTGCCGCGGCAGTCTGTCTCGCGTTTGCGGCCGCAACTCATGCCCAGCAGGCGGAGCCGACGCTGAAGGTCGGCGACGCCGCGCCAGCGCTGACGATCGAGAAATGGGTCAAGAACGGCCCTGTTGAGAAGCTGGAGAAGGACAAGGTATATGTCGTCGAGTTCTGGGCCACGTGGTGCGGGCCGTGCAAGACGAGCATTCCGCATCTGACGGAAGTGGCCAAGAAGTTCAAGGGCAAGGCGACGGTCATCGGCGTCAGCGTGTGGGAGCGGGCGCAGAACAATGACGAGCTGATCGCCAAGGTTGAGCAGTTCGTCAAGGACATGGGGGACAAGATGGATTACGTAGTCGGCGTCGATGGCGTCGATGGCAGCATGGCCAAGGATTGGATGCAGGCAGCCGGCCGGCGCGGGATCCCCAGCGCTTTCATCGTCAATAAGGAAGGCAAGATCGCCTGGATGGGCCATCCAATGGCCAAGATGGACGAGGCGCTGGCGAAGATCGTCGAGGGCAATTGGGATGTGAAGGCCGAAGCGGATCGCCAGGCCAAGGAAGCCGAGCTTGCCAAGCAGGAGGAGGAGCTGATCAAGCCCCTTCAGGCCGCCGTGCAAGCCAGGGACAGCAAGGCGGTGCTGGCTGAGATCGAGAAGATCGTCGCCGCCCGGCCGGACATGGAAGTCCGCCTGGCGGGGCTGAAGTTCAACAACCTGCTGACCAGCGATGAGCCGGCCGCTTTTGTGTATTTAAAGACCCTTGTAGAAAAGGGCCTGATCAAGGCGAATCCCGGCATTGCCTACCAGGCGGGCATGGTGAGCGCCCGGTCGCCGCAGGTGAAGAACCCGGATTGGCCGGTGCTGATCCAGGCGATGGAGCAGGCGAACGAAGCCACCGGCAACAACCAGCCGGTGCTGCTCAATGCCCAGGCCGAGGTGTTGTTCAAGGCCGGCAAGGCCGACGAGGCGGTCAAGGCGCAGCAGAAGGCCATCGATGCTGCTCAGGCTTCCGGCCAACCGCAGCAGGCGATTGATGCGCTGAAGCAGCGGCTTGAAGCATTCTCCAAGAAGGGATGATTCAGGCTGAGGAAATGGTGGTCGTCAGGGCGGGAGGACCCGGCCCTGGCGATCCGCCTGCATGAATTGCCGGCTCTCATGGCAATAGGCCGTGAGCCGGCCATTCGGGTACAGAGCTGCGCCCGTGTCCAGCAGCACCATCTTGTCGAAGACCAGGGGGACGAGCTCTTTCTCGGACTTCAGCAGGGGATAGTTGTCGACCGCCGTATGGCCGAAATAGCCTATGCGACGCCATGCCTTGGGGGCGAGGATATCGCTGACATCAAAACGTCCCCAGAGCGCTGTGCGGCGCAGCACGGGGTCGGCCGCGAGGCGGCTGGCCAGGCGTTCAGCGCGATTCTCCGTTCCCCAGCGGCCGTGGATCAGGAAGAGCCCATCATCCTCGATGGTCCCGGGCAGGTTGCGCACGAACTGCCTGTGCGACTCGGGGATGCAGCTCAGGATGTCCCGCAGGCGCTGCTCATCGCGATGCGAGAGCAGGAATTCCAGGTCGGCCCAGTCCACGCCGTAGCTGGTGAGCGTCAGGTCCAAGCCGTGCTGCATGAACCACTCGAAGGCGGCGTAGGGGTCGCCGTCGGCGGAGGTGTTGCTGAACGACTGTCCGTTGATCAGCAGGTCGAAGATGTCGTCGTGGTTGCCGCGGAGGAACCGGGCATCCGGCAGCGCCAGCAGCAGGTCGATGCACTGCTTGGATGCGGGTCCGCGGTTGACATAGTCGCCGATGAAGAGGAATTGCGGCTTGGAGTCAGCCTTGCCGATGGCCGACAGCAGCGCATCGAGCGGGCGGATCATGCCGTGAAGATCGCCGATGATCCAACGCATTCCGATCAGTATAGCACGAAGTAGCGGAAGGGGGGGCGGCTTGTCGCTCGTCACCAAACCGGGGATGATGCACTCATGCGAATCATCGTCTTCTCGGCATCGGTGGGCGCGGGGCATATGCGGGCGGCGCAGGCGGTGGAATTGGCCCTGCGGCATCTTGCGCCGGAGGCGCAGGTTCAGAACATCGATGTGCTCGAACTGACCAACGCCGCGTTTCGGCGCATCTACGGGCAGGCGTACATCGACCTGGTCAACAGAGCCCCGCACGTGCTGGGGTACATGTATGACATGATGGACAAGCCCAGCCGATCCGGCCGGAATCGCGGCGACCGGCTGCGCCTGGCGGTGGAGAAGCTGAATTTCAAGCGGTTCGTCGATCTGCTCTGCGACCAATCGCCGGACCTGGTGATCAACACGCATTTCCTGCCCGCCGAGATCATCGCCCACCTGCGCAGAGAGCAGAAATGCCGCATCCCCCAGGTGACCGTCACGACCGACTTCGAGGCGCACCGGCTATGGGTCAACCAGCCCTGCGAGCATTACTACACGGCGACACAGGAAAGCGCGATCGGCCTGTCGGCCTGGGGCATCGCGCCCGAAGACATTACCGCCACCGGCATTCCCATCCACCCGGTCTTGGCCGAGCCCAAGGACCGCGGTGCGGTGCTCCGGCGGCAAGGCCTGTCGGGGGATCGGCCGATCGTGCTGCAACTGGCCGGGGGGTTTGGCGTGGGGCCGATCGAGCGGATCTACCGCTCGCTGCTGGCGATCGATCGGCCGCTGGAGATCGTCGTCGTCAGCGGGCGCAACACCGAGGCCAAACAGCAGCTTGAGGCTGTGGAGGCCCCGTCGCGACACCGCACCCGCGTGCTCGGGTTCACCGATCAGATGGATGAACTGCTGTGTGCCGCCGACCTGGTGGTGTCGAAACCCGGCGGGCTGACGACCTCGGAAACGTTGGCGCGAGGCGCGGCCATGGTGATTGTGGACCCCATCCCGGGGCAGGAAAGCCGCAACAGCGATTTCCTTCTGGAGAATTCGGCCGCCATCAAGGTCAATAACCTGGCCGTGCTCGGCCACAAGATCCAGTCGCTCCTGAGCGAGCCCGGCCGCCTGGAACAGCTCAAGGCCAATGCCCGCAAGCTCGGCCGGCCGAGGGCGGCCTTTGATGTCGTCGAACATGCGCTGAAGTTCGCGGGCATGGCGGTATAGGATGATCCTATGAGTCCGATCCGAAGCATCGCGGTGGGTGTTGTTCTGGTTCTGGTGTCGGCCGCCCCGGCAACGCGCCCGGTTCCGGCCAAGCCGCAGGACATTCCGGGCGTCGAGAACTTCGCGAAGGTCTCCGACATCCTGTATCGCGGCGCCCAGCCGACGGAAGAGGGCTTTGCCGAACTGAAGCGGCGGGGGATCAAGACCGTGGTGAACCTGCGGTCATTTCACGGCGACCGCAGCGAGCTCAAGGGGCTTGGGCTGCGGTATGCGCACATCTACTGCAAGGCGTGGCATCCCGAGGATGAGGATACGGTCAAGTTCCTCAAGATCCTGGAGGATCCGGCCAATCATCCGGTGTTCGTCCACTGCCAGGAGGGGGCGGACCGGACCGGCTGCGTCGTGGCGGTCTATCGCATCGTCGAACAAGGGTGGACGCTGGAACAGGCGGTTGAGGAAATGCACGACTTTGGATTCCATCCGGTCTGGTTTGTAATTGAGGATTACCTTGATGGCTTCAACCCGGCGAAGGTGAAGAAGAAGATGGCGAAGGTCAGGAAACCAAAGGTCGAAGTGGTGAAGTAGGGACGCTCGAGGCCGACGGCGTGGCGAGAGGCAACGCAGAGTTTGAGAAGTGGCGGGCGATGATCTATTCTAAGCGTCTGACGGTAGGGGCTTTTTCAAAGGGATCGACAACCTATGCTCGGCGCTATTCTTTGCAAGGTCTTCCTGCTTGGGCAGTTAACGTTCATGCCGGCGGCGCAGCCAGAGGGCTTGGCCGCCACGCAGGCCGCCCCCACAAGCCAGCCTGCCACCCAGCCGGCGTCGGGCGGCGACGAAAAGATCAAAGGTCTGTGGGATCTGACCAGTCGGCAGGTGACCATGCGGGAGGTATTGGATCCCAGCTTCTGGCGTAACGTATTGTCGCAACTGGCGATACAAGCGATCAGTCTCGTTCCTCGCGTGTTGGTGGCATTCGTCTTTCTGGTTTTCTTCTGGCTGATGTACCGGATGATTCGCCGGCTGGTTCTAGGGGGTATGACCAAGGCGAAGGTGGATACCAGCATCCGCGACATGCTCACGAGTCTGATCAAGTGGGCTGTGATGGGCTTCGGCTTGGTGATCGCGTTCAACCAGATTGGCATCCAGATCACAGCGCTGTTGACGGGCGTGTCGATTATCGGTCTGGCGATCGGTTTTGCGGCGCAGGAGACCCTGAGCAATTTCATCGCGGGCGTTGTGATCTTCTGGGACAAGCCGTTCCGGATTGGCGATTGGATTGAGTTAGAGAACACGTATGGTCAGGTTTTGCGAATTACATTTCGGTCCACCCGCATCCTGGCGTTGAGCGGCGAAGTCATTGTGTTGCCTAATACTTACATGCTGTCTAATCGGTTATCTAACCACAGCACCAACCCGATCAACAGGATCAGGGTGGAGGTGGGCATTGCCTATAAGGAATCCGTTGAGGCGGCGCGGGCGGTGCTGCTGAAGCAGACGGAGGGCGATTACCGGATTTGCACGGACCCTGCGCCGAGCGTCAGCGTCCTGAGTCTTGGGGACAGCAGCGTGAATCTGGGGCTGTTCTTCTGGATCAAGGATGAATCGATCGAGAAGAAGATCGT
>CAZMXI010000162.1:0-1530 GCA_964570205.1 uncultured Tepidisphaeraceae bacterium | reverse complement strand
GGCGAGTATCGGGAAAAGGCAAAGAAGGCGCTGGACGAGGCGGGCATCCAGATTCCGTTCCCGCACCTCCAGTTGTTGCTTGAAGATACGCCAACGGCGCAGGCCCTGGCCGGCGGCATTGGGGCTGCGAAACGCGGATAATGCTCCTCGGCAGGACGTTCTGGCGGTTTGGAGGGTCTGCCGCCGGTTTTTTCGTACCTGAACAGGCCGAAATTGCCTTGTTGTGGGCGTCCGCGTGGGTTAAACTCGACAATGCGGGCGAATGCTGGCGAGAGCTTGAACTCCTGACGAGCGGCACCAATGGCAAAGCAGCAGAAACGGCTTGGGGAGATCCTGGTTGAATGGCAGATCATCAATGCCAGGGAGTTGGCCAAGGCCGTAGAGCATGCGAAGGCGAAGAACCTGCGGATGGGGGAGGCGCTGCTGGATTTGAAGCTGTGCAGCGAGAACAACGTCTATAAGGCGTTGGCGGCACAGCACAATATGGAGTACATCGATCTTGAGAAGAGCTCGGTGGCGCCGAACGCGGTCAACCTGATTCCTGACGAACTGATGAAGAAGCACCTGATCCTGCCGCTGGGTCAGGAGAACGGCAGAATCCGCGTCGCGATCCACGATCCGCTGGATCTGGAGACGCTGGACATCCTTCGGTTCCGGCTGAACAAGGAGGTTCGGACCGTTCTGGCGCCCAAGGGGCGGATCAAGCGGTACCTGGACGACCTGTTCAACACCAGCGCCAGCAACACCATCGATAAGACGATGGACAAGACGCTGGCATCGCTGGACAAGACGATGGACAAGAGCGTCGATCGGTCGATCGACAAGTCCATTGACGTCGATGCTCTCGGGGCCGACGCGGCGAACGATCCCACGCAAGCCCCCATCATCAAACTGGTGCAATCGATCATTGTCGAAGCCGTGCGCAACCGGGCATCGGATATTCACATAGAGCCAATGAAGGACCGCGTGCAGCTTCGCTACCGGATTGACGGCGAATGCGTGGTGCGCGACCGAATCCCGCTGCGGATGAAGGGCCCGTTGATCAGCCGCATCAAGATCATGGCGGGCATCGACATCGCGGAGAAACGGCTGCCCCAGGACGGCCGCATCAAGATGCAGGTGGACAAGCAGATGGTGGACTTCCGCGTGAGCACCCTGCCGGGGTATCACGGGGAATCCACCGTGCTTCGTATTCTGCGCCCCGACTCGGTGCGAATCGGCATTCAGAATCTGGGTTTTGAGGAAGAGGACCACCGGGTTTTCCAGAAGATCATCAAACGGCCGAACGGCATTTTCCTGGTGACCGGTCCGACGGGTTCCGGCAAGACGACGACGCTGTACGCGGCGCTGAACGAGCTGAACAAGCCGGACCGGAAGATCATTACCGCGGAGGATCCGGTCGAATATAACTTCACAGGCATCAATCAGTGCCAGGTGAAGGAGGCGATCGGGCTGTCGTTCGCCAGGATTCTGCGTGCGATGCTTCGCCAGGCGCCGAACATCATTCTGGTGGGCGAAATCCGCGACCTG
>CAZMXI010000161.1:0-11098 GCA_964570205.1 uncultured Tepidisphaeraceae bacterium | reverse complement strand
CATCGTACAGGTCGTTGCTGCATCGTCCCGTCGCGGAGACGTTGTACTGCTTGCCTGTCTGGGGAGGCGTGGCCATCATTCCGTTGTCCATCCCCATTCCCATTCCCATCGCCCCCTGAGAACGGGGAAGCATCGTGGCGCCCGGGCCCGTATCGAGCGAATAATCCTCCGTTGCTCCCCGGTAGACGGCGGGAACGTCAATCTTCACCAGCCGCTTGATCGGCGCCTGTTCGACCGTCACGGCCGCCCCCGCGGTTCGGTTCGTCGCCATGATCGCCGCCACGACGTCCTCCTGGATCCACACGCTCACCTGAGTCGCCCAAGCGCTGACCAGGTCCGGCTGCTGGCCTTCTGTCGGCAGCGGCATGCGGTTGTCGTCGAATGCCCCGCCGCCGGGCATCACGAATTCGCCGGCCCCGCCCGCGCCGGTCAGGTTTCCCGACCGGTACTGGCCCACGCCGCTCATGCCCAGGTCTCCCACATACATCGTGAACTGCTTCGCCCGGCGCAGCCGCATTTCCGATTCGATCTTCGGCTTGATCAGCTCGTTGAACTCGCGCTCGATGTCCTGCGCGTGCTGCTGGTTCACCGCCGGCTTCAGCCGCTCGTCAAGCTGCCGCTGTTCCTCCCGCTGCACTTCCTCGACCGTCGGCGGCATCGTTGCGTTCATGAGCTTCACCCACTCAGCCAGTTGTGAGTAGTATCGCTGCTTGAACGCCGACCGCGCGGTCCCGCCGCCCGCGTTGGCCGGGAAGACCCCGCCCCACAAGGGCTTGCGGGCATTCAGCTCGGTCGCCCGGTCCACCATCCCCTTCGTCTGCTTCTGGACCCTCGCCACCGCGTCTGCGCCATACGAGACGAAGTTCTCCGTCGGAAACAGATTCCTCGGCAGCGTCGGCGGTTCCCCGCCGTTCGGATCGAGTTGAGGCATCTGAACCGTCAGCCGCTCCAGGCTGGCGATCTTGTTGTAATCCTGTTCCGCGTTCTCCAACGATTCCTTCAGGTCCGAAACGTCAAACGGACCAAACGGCACAAAAGCCACCCCCACCATCAGCAGCGCCACCACGCCGCAGATTACGCTTACCAGATTCTTCTTGACCAGGTCCATGTTGCTTCCTCGTCCGTGGTCTCTCGCTGTCCGTCAAAGCTTCTCTCGTCCGACCCGCGTCGGCGCAGCGCGGAAAGGCTCAGATTCGATGCGCCGCGCCGGTCGCCCTGCCTCGCCCGATCAGTAACTCGGTTGCTTCTGTGGCGGCTTCGGATCCACCACCACCACCGCCAGCACGGTGAATTCCCGATCCTGCTCGATCGTCTCCTTCGGGAAGAACCGATCGGCCTTCGGGTCAATTGCCACTTCCGGTTGCTCCCCGGTTGTTCGCGGGCCAACGCCGCCCGCGCCGTAGCCGCCCGCGCCATACCCACCGGCCCGATATCCACCCGTCCCGCCGGAAGGCGGATACGTCCCGGCGCCGCCGGATGGCGGGCGATACGGAGCAACGCCGCCTCCGCTGGGCGGCCGGTATGGGGCGACCGATCCTCCGCTGGGCTGCCGATAGCCACCCCCGCCCGAGGGCGGCATGACGCCGCCGCCATAGTTCCGAACGCCCGAGCGCCCCGCTCCATACCCGCCCAGCGGGTCCGTCGGCACCTGCCTCGTCCGCGATTCCACCAGGTCCACCCGCGCGAAGCTGTAGCGCAATCCCGTGTTGCCCAACGCGGTCTCGATCTCGTCGGCGCTGCCGAACTGCGCCTTCTGGCCCATCGCCGCCTTCAGCAGCTCGCCCGCGAATGGCATCTTCGCCACCCCGTTCTTCGTCGCATGTTCCAGGATCTGCTGGTTCGTGGGCCCGCCCGAAAAATCCAGCCCCTTCAGCGACTCCAGGATGAGCTTATGCGCTTCTTCGAAGCTCTTGGCCTTGAGCTGCTCGATCAACTGTCGGCTGACGAACTGGTCTCCCTCCTTGTTCGGCGTCGATCCCTCGATCAGCACCAGATAACCCCGCGTCATGTCTGCCGGTGCTGCCAACGCCATGTCATTGACGCCTCCGAATCCCGATGGCTGTATCGCCATGCCGGGTCGCGGCGGCACAACGCCCGCAAGCCCGCCGCCTCCGCTCGCCACGCCCGGCCCGCCGCCCTTCGCCATCATCGCCAGGTCAATTCTCGATGCTCGCGCCTGCACGCCTCCAAAAGCGCCCCTGCCTCCGGCACCGGCCTGGCCTGACGCCTGAGACATCGCCTGGACGAAGTTCGTCAGGTCGCCCGGCTTGGCGTCGATCGCCAGCTTCACATCGTCAGAGTAGAAGAATCGAATACTGTCGATCGCCAATTGCCTGCGGGCGCTTCTCGGCACCGCCGCCAGCGCCTTCAGGTCGTTCGGCGGAATCGTCTCCTCGATGTCGCGGTAGATCCTCACCATCAGCGTACGGTAGTCCTGCAACGCCATCAGATTCTGGATGGTCGTGCGGTCCTCCGTCCCGCCCCCGGCCACGCGGCTGTCCCAATCGCTCTTCAACCCCGTGGCAGTCGAAATCACATTCCGGTACTGACGGCGCTCCGCCTGGCGCTGCCCATACGCGTAACCCTGGTAATAGATGCTCCCGCCGATCCCTATCGTGCCCACCACGAACGCCGCCGCCGCCGCCGCGAACCACTTCGTCTTTTCCTGCCACATCTTCTGCCGCCGGATCGTTTCCGGAAGCAGCGAACTGGCGATCTTCCCCTCTCCCATCGCCTGCAGCGCCAACCCATAGGCCCCCGCCAGCGCAATCGAATGCTCCGAAAAGCCCGTCGCCGTCTTCGCATCCTTTGGCGGCAGAGACTTCAACGCATCCAGCTTCTCCACCGGCAACTGCATGTTCTGCTGAAGATACTTCTGCAGCCCCGGCAACTGGAACGTGCTGCCCAGGGCCACGATCTTCTGAATCCGCGCATCCCGGTGCACCGACGCGTAAAACCCGATCGAACGCTGCACCTCCGCCACAAGGTCCGCGAACACCGGCCTCATCGCCTGAAATATCTGCTTGGCGTACTTGCTCGTTGCCGCGTTCCGCTTCAGGTCTTCGGCCTTGCCGAAGCTCAGCTTGAAACTTTTCGCCAGCGTTTCGGTGAAGTTGTTCCCGCCGATCGGCAGCGTCCGGAGCCATACCGTGTTGCCGTCGGCGATGATCAGGTCCGTGTTCTCCGCCCCGCAGTCCATGAACATCGTGGTCTGCCCCACCCGTCCGTCGAAGAACATCGCATTATAAACCGCCAGCGGGTGCATCTGAACGCACTGCACGTTCAGCCCCAGGTTCGTGAACGCGCTGATGTGCTTCGACACCAGCTCCTTCTTCATCGCGAAAATCCCCACCTCAACGTCCGGCGAACCCTCTTCCTGGAAAAGCTGATAACTCCATTCCACATCGTCCAGCGGGAACGGAATCTGCTGGATCGCCTCAAACTTCACGATCTCCGGTATCTTCTTCGGCTCCACCGGCGGCAGCTTGATGAATCGCGCGAAACTCTGCTGCCCGCTCACGCCCACGCCCACCACCGAACCCTTCAGCGAATGGTTCGCCGCGAACTTCGCCAGCGCCGTCTGAATCAGCGATTCCTTGTTGTCCCCGGCCTGAGACAGAATCTGCTCATGCTCGACGATCTCGAAGTCCTCGACCCGCAAACCCGCGTTCTCGCGCGTCAGCTTGACCGCTTTCAAAGCGCGATTCCCCAGGTCGATACCCCAGGCGGAATTGGCCATGTTGCACTCCTCGATGGCTGGCCCGCTTCGCGCCCAATCGACGCGCGGGACCGGCCGGACTGAGGAAACGGCCTTGTCCTAAGGCGGGCGCTGACCGTCTCCCGGATGCTGGATCTATGGTGTAACCGCTACAGCCTGCTCCTTCAACAGCGAATCACCTGCGACCGCCCGTAAATGCCGGGTCGGCCAACGGTTCCAGTTCGCGATCCGCCAGGACCGCCGGCCAAACCGCTCCAGCGCCCGGCGGGCCCTGCCACATCATACCGGGCAGATCGTTCCTTTCATAGCTCGACGCGGCTCGCCGATCCGCGGTTTTCTGCCCGCCGCCCGCTCGGCCCCGCTCCGTCCGCCTTCCAGGTTCCGGTGCGAATCAGGGTGATGAACACTTGCCCGGATGGCCCGAACGGGTATAGCCTCTGAACGCCGGACCGCGAACGCCCCGCGAACCGGCGAGCTTGCGTCGTCTGCGTGATACTCAATGCAAACCTTCTCCGTCTCAATTCTCGGCTGCAAAGTCAACCACTACGAGGGCCGACAGATCGCCACTCTTCTCCGCCGGCTCGGCCTCGTTGAGATCGATTCTCGACTCGGCGCCGACCTCCGTATCGTTCATACCTGCTCCGTCACACTCCACGCCGCCGGAAAAAGCCGCCAGGCCATCCAACGCCACGCTCGTGGCGCCTCGTCGCCCTCTCCGCGGACCGGACAGCCGCTGCCACGTCAACGAATCATCGTCACGGGCTGCTTTGCCACCAGCAATCCATCCGATGCCCGCCTTCCGGGCGTCGATGCCGTCCTCGGCCACGATCATAACCTCGGCCAGGAAATCCAACGGCTTGTCACGCTCTGGATGTCTGTAGATCAACCGTCTTCCACCATTCCCGCGCAGACCAAACACTCACGCCCAGAACCCGCGCCGGAGCCAGTGGAGAATAATGGATGGATCAATCAGGCGAGCGCTCCAGCTACCGGGCTCTACTCTGATAATAGAGCACCCTCCAATGGGGCGGTCAAGCAAAATCCGCCCGCAATTCCATACATTCTTGCACTTGCTCCTACTCCCGATCCCGTGCCCCACTCGCACAGCCAGACTCCACCCGCCCCCACCGGCGCTGCAACACTGCCACTGCTCGATGCCCGACAGCTTCACCACCAGCGTGCCATGCTGAAGATCCAGGATGGCTGCGACGCCCATTGCACCTACTGCATCATCCCCCGCCTTCGCGCGCGCCTCTGGAGCAAGCCCATCGACGATGCCGTCGAAGAGGCCCGCCGCCTTGTCGAGGCCGGCCATGTCGAAATCGTCCTTACGGGCATTTTCCTGGGCGCGTACGGCCACCCCACCGCCCTCCGCCGCCGTCAGGCGGGCGCTTCGGGCACCGACCTGGCCGGCCTCATTGACCGCCTCAGCGACATCCCGAACCTGCGCCGGCTGCGCCTCTCCAGCCTCGAGCCCGGCGACCTCACCCCCAACCTGCTCGCCGCCCTCCGCGCCCACCCGCAGGTGGTTCCCCATTTTCACCTGCCTCTCCAGAGTGGCGCTGACCCCATCCTCAGGCGCATGAACCGCCAATACCGCCGCGATGACTTCCTTCGCATGGCCGACCAGGTGAAGGCCGCCTTCGACCGTCCCGCCCTCACCACCGACATCATCGTTGGCTTCCCCGGCGAAACCGCCGACCTCTTCGCCCAGACCCTCGACATCGTCGATCGCGTCGGGTTTATCCACATTCACGCCTTCCCGTTCTCGCCCCGCCTCGGCACGGCCGCCGCGCGCTGGACACAGGACTTCATCCCTGGCCAACTCGCCAGCCAGCGCATGCAGACCCTCACCCAGCGCGCTGTCGATTGCAGCCTTGCCTTCCGCCGGCAATTCCTCGACTCCACCGCCGAGATTCTCGTCGAGCGCCTCCCCGCCGCAGCCGCCCACGCCCCCGGCCCCTTCATCCAACACGGCCGCTGCGAACGATACTTCCCCATCCACTTCGAGTCCCCCACCATCCTCACCGGCCAATCCCTCAAGCTCCGCATCACCTCCGTCACCCCCACCCGCACCCACGGCGCTCCCTTGTCATCCGTTTGAAAACGCTTTCCCAGGGAAAGACAATCCCCTCATGATCTCCATCCTCCAGCGCGTCACCCAGGCCGCCGTCATGGTCGATGGCCAGACTGTCGCCCGGATCGGCCCCGGCATGGTCGTCCTGGCCGCCATCCACGCCACCGACACCGTCGATGACCTCCGCTGGATGGCCGACAAGCTCGCCACCCTCCGCATCTTCCGCAACGCCGACAAGCACTTCGACATCGACATCCGCCAGTCCGGCGGCAGCATCCTGCTGGTCAGCAACTTCACCGTCGCCGCCGCCACCCGCAAAGGCCGCCGCCCGTCTTTCGACGCCGCCGCCCCGCCCGAAACCGGCCGCCAACTCTTCGACCAGTTCGCCCAACTCGTCCGCGACACCGGCATTCCCACCGCCACCGGCCAGTTCGGCGCGGACATGTCCGTTCCCCTCACCAACGACGGTCCCGTCACTTTTCTCCTCGACAGCCGAAAACCCGAGCCGTGAGCTTCAAATGCTCCGCACCTGACCGAAGGCACGGGCCGCGAGCAACAGGACGACCCACTCTCCCCACCCAAAGCCGCCTTCGTGCACTCGCGACTCACTTCTTCCGTTTCACCCCATCGGTCATTTCCCCGCGGCCCAGTTCGCCTTCATAAACCGCACAAACTGCGGCAGGCTCTGTTCAGGCTCGGGGGCGTCCTGGGGGTGCCATCGTTTCTCCGTCTCCAGGCAAATCCACCCGTCGTACCCGACGCCCTTCAACGCGGAGATGAACCGCTTCAGCGGCAGGTCTCCCTTGCCCAGCAGCCGCGGCAGGCTCTTGCCTTCCACCACCGCCGAGTCCTTGAAATGCACATGCCTCAGGTGCGACTTGATCGCCTGCGCCGTCAACTCCGGCCGCTCGCCCCGCCGATACGGATGTTCCACATCCCACAATACCCCCACCTCATTGGCAGGGAAGGTGCTTACCAGTTCCATGATCGCCGCGCTGCCCGCCCATTCATCGTGCGTCTCCAGGATGACCTGGCAGTCGTTCGGCCGGCAGATGTGCACCAGTTGCCGCAGGTGGCGCTGCGCCATCAGCAGCGCCTGCTCGTGGCTGATGCCCTTGAGCAGCGCCCCGCCGAAAATCCGCAGGTACTTCGACCCCGTCCGCCCCGCCAGATGCGCGTAGCGCTGGCACTCACCCAGCATCATGCTCCATCGCTCGGCCGCCGGCGTCACCAGCGTGATCGATGTGTTCAGGCATGGCATGACCAGCCCGTGCTCCTTGAGCAGTTCCAGCGTGGAATCCAGCTCGGCGTCAAAGCCGTCGAGCTTCGTGATGTCGATCTCCGCGCCGATACCGCGCGGGTCGAATCCGTGTATGCCATAGGCCGCGGCCGCCCCGACCACCTGTGGCAGGCTCCAGTTCGGGCAGGCCAGCGTCGAAAAACACAACTTCATCCCCCAAACGCTACTCGCGGCGTTTACCTCCCGCAAGAGAACGCCCATCACTGCCCCCACTCGCGCTTAGCCCCTTATCCTTCACCGTTTATCATCTTCCCTATAATGCACTGATGCCTTTGCCCATCCTCCCCACCCCGGCCCAGGACCTGCTCCGTCTCTTCCTTCAGACCGAGGCCCGCTGGACCGAGCATCTGGCAGAGCCGGCCGATCTCGATTTCGGCACCGCCTATGCCAACCCGGCCTTTCCGGCCATCTTCGACGCCAACAACATGCGCGATGTCGCCCTGCCGCCCGGCCTCTCTCCGCAGGGTGCCTTCGACCAGGCGGCCGCCCACTTCGCCGCCCGCAAGACCCGCTGCTATTCATGGACCATCAACCCCTCCGCCCCGGCGGACCGGACCCGCCCCATGCTCGACCATCTGCTTTCCCTTGGCTATCACCCGGTGCCGGCCGACGTGCTCATCCTGCCCGCCACCAACTCCATCGACGTGCCCGAAATCCCGGATCTCAAGGTCATCCCCGCCCGCGCCAGCTTCCGGCATGCCTACGAGCTTCACCAGGAATCCGCGCGCCGATGGAACACTCCCCAACTCGCCGGCGCGGCCATGCTCCACCTCGATGACCCCCACTTCGATGCCCTGCTGGCCCTGCTCGACGGCCAGCCCGTCGCCCATGCGGGCGTTCTCGCCGTCGGCGAGATCGGCCGGATCGACCAGGTCTATGTCGCCGAATCCCACCGCCGCCGCGGCCTCGGCCGGCTCATGCTCGCCCGAGCCCTCGAAATCTGCGCCCGGGCCCAGTTCCGCCACGTCATGCTCTCGATCTCTTCCACCAATAGCCCCGCGTTGGCCCTCTACCGCCGTATCGGTTTCGTTCCGGTGGGCTCAATCCCAGCATACTTCGCCCCGGACATCTTGGCCGTTTGATGCCAATGACAATTCTGCGACTTCCCCAGTTCCTGCGCATATCACTCTTGATGGAGTGAAGTTCGCGCCGCCGGCCTTTGGGACCGGTGGGCGCATGTTCCATCCAAACAACAACTTCTGGCCGGTGCCGATAATGTAACGCTTTTGTAACGCAAAACACTCCGCGATTGACGTTATATTCCCCGGCTGGCATATTGGCCGCTCTGGGTTAGTCGTCACGGAGGACTATTCCTGGACCGCGGATTCTTTTGCGGGGAACCTGTACCGGAGAACTGCGTCTAAACCGATGTCGAGCTTGGGTGGAGCACAATTCGAAGCGGATTTGCCGCTGAACCCGCCCCACGAAGAGGGGCAGGAATCGGATTGGCTCCGCCGCGCCCAAAAGGGCGATCGGGCTGCGTATGGCCAGATCGTGCTGGCCTACCAGGACCGGCTCTACAATGCGGTGCTCCGCCTCGTCGGAGATCGCGAGGAGGCCCGTGAGCTGACGCAGGAAGCCTTTACGCGCGGGTTGATGAAACTCGACAGCTTCCGCGGCGACTCGTCCGCCTACACCTGGCTCTTCCGCATCGCAGTCAATCTGGCGATCAGCCAGCTTCGGAAGGTCCAGCGGCACAGGGTCTTCTCCCTCTCCGCCACCGGCGGCAACGGCCGCGCGCATCACGGCGATGATCAGGCAACCAGCCTCATCGATCGCCTCGCGGCTACCGGCACAGCCCCGCCCGACGAGGACCTGGAACAGCGGGAAACCGCCGAACAGGTCGTGTCGGCGCTTGGCCGACTGGATGCCGAGTACCGTGCTGTGCTCGTGATGCGCGACGTCGAGGGTTTTGATTACCAGCAGATGGCCGACATCCTCGGCCTGCCGCTGGGAACCCTCAAGAGCCGGCTGTTCCGCGCCAGGCTCGCCCTGAGAGAGCAGCTTCAGGGCTACCTGACCGGGCACCAATGATTCCCGAGCGCTTTCCAGGCTCGTCCAGGACGGCCGGCGTTGTCGTAACACGGCGGATCGGTCCGTTGACGTCGATTGTGCTTGCCAGTATGTGATTTGCAGACGGTGAAGAACATCCATGGCTGAGAACGCCGAACATATCGAAGCCAAGCTTTGCGCCTACGTCGACGGCGACCTGCCGCCCGAGGACAAGGCGGAGATCGAGCGTCTTCTGGCCGAGCATCCCGCCCACGCGGCCTTGCTGGTTGACCTCGTGCAGCAGAAGCGCCTCCTCCAGGGCCTGCCCCGCGAGGCTGCGCCCGCCAGTCTCAACCAGGAACTGCGTTCCCAGCTTGAGCGAGACGCCCTGCTGGACTTTCGCCATGACGACCAGCCCCCAGTTCTTCTCCGCATCAATCGGTGGACTCAGTATCTCTCCGCCGCCGCCGTGCTCCTGCTGGCGTTGGGTCTGGGTTTCGTCGTTTACTCGATCCTGCCCACGCGTCATCCGCCGATGACAGCGCTGCAACAGTCGGCCCAGGAAGAGCGAGAGGCCGCCGGCCGTCGCGATGCGGCTGAGGCCGTGGCCGGCGGCATCGATAGCCAGGTCGCGATCGCGCGCAAGGGCGATGACACGCTGGAACGTCACCCGGGCGATATGGAATTGTCTCCATTTGCCGTGGCCGACGCGGGCGTCGGCTCGGCGGCGCCGCGCCTCATGAACAAGATGGGAGCGGCCGGTGCTCGCCGCGGCGGCGATGAGGCTTTACCCATCAACGTGGAAGGCCGAACGGTCATCATCACCGTCCAGACGTCCGACGTCCGCCAGGCGAATTCCGACGTGGTCAACTACCTCGAGTCAAACCGCATCAACTGGTCGGCGACCGACAACGTCCAGCAGGATCGGCTGAGGGAGCAGATTGCATATGCCATGACGAATCAGCGCTTGCAGGACCGCCAGATCGACATGGCCCTGGCCGCCGGCCGGTCCACCACGGAATCCGATGCCGCGCGCGGCGGTCGGGGGGGGCAGCGTGTCGCGGCCCAGGCGGGCGCGGAGTTGACACGCTCCCGCACCATCGACGCCCTGCTTGGCGCGAAACTCGACGGCGAGGCGGTGAATTCGCCGTTGCCGAGCCCGCGGATGCAGATCGCCGCCGCGCAACAGGCCCCCAGTAGGCCCGCGCCTTCCTCTCCATGGCCCGAAGGGTCCATCGTTGTGCTGGCGCGGCAACTGACTCGCGATCAGATTGATCGCCTGGCGGGTGACCTTTCGCAGCCGCAGAACCATCAAGTCGCCTTGGTCAGTGACACGAGAGTCGCTCACGGTGGGCCCCCGGCGGCATGGGACTCCCCCGCCAACCGCGCCAAAGCGACCGTTTCCGGCGGCTATGGCGGCGGTTTGCGCGGGGCCGCGAATAGCACAGCCGCCCCGCAGGCGAGGTCACCAGGCCCTGGCCAGCGGAGCATCACTGCTGCCGACGCAGCCCAGGCCGTCGCCGAGCCTTCATTGCCGGGAACCCGCCCCTCCGCCGGAGCGTTCGGGGCGGGAGGCGCTGGCATGGGCGGCATGGTTAATCGGGCCAAGCCGGCCGGCGTACCGCCGGCGGAATCGGAATTTTACGACTGTGTCATCGTCGTTCAGGCCGCTGCGGCGCCGGCGTCGCAGCCGGCGACTCAACCGGCTGATCGGGACCCCCGGTGAGCCCACCGCTCCCATCCGTTGTGTGTGTCCGGCATCGATTACACCATGTTTGGCATCTGGGGTCAGTGGATCGCTACGCCCTAGAGTGTCCGTCGTGCCTTCGGATGCGCTTAGTGCTTGAAGGCCGACGGCTTATCGACGGCACAAAACGTAACACCAGCCCCTTGACACCGACAGAATGCAGGGTATTCTTCCGCTCCCCAATGCGGGGACGGAATGCGTTTTCCGATTGCTCTTTGACAAGTGAATAGTCGGCAAGCCGCGAGGGTGTGAGTCTGAGGAGCT
>CAZMXI010000160.1:0-11109 GCA_964570205.1 uncultured Tepidisphaeraceae bacterium | reverse complement strand
CCAAAGCCCTCGCCGGCCGGGGTCTCGGCTGATTCCGATTTGTCTTGACATAATCCAGCTCGTCCGTAGTCTGGCGGACCATGTCCAAGCCCATCCGCACCGGACTGGTCCTGTTGATCCTCACGCTCGCCTCCGCCGCCACGCCAAGCCCAACTCCCTATGCCTTTCATCACGATCATATCCTGGGCACCAGCCTTGACTTAACCGTCTGGACCACCAGCGAACACCTCGCCCTCCAGGCCGAACACGCCATCCTCGATGAAATCGACCGGCTCCTGCCCATCCTCAGCACCTACGACCCCGCCAGCGAAATCAGCCGCCTCAACGCATCCCGCGAGACCCTCCGCTGCTCCGCTGAGCTCATCGAGGTCCTTCAGGCCTACCAGACCTTCGCGAGCCGGTCCGCGGGCGCTTACAGCCCCTGCCTGGGCGAGTTGGTCGCCCTCTGGCAGGCCGCCCAGCGCGATGAGCGCCTGCCAACCATGGCCGAGCTTGCTCCGATGGTCGCGCGACTCCGTGAGCCTGCCATCCGCATCGACCCCGCCGCCCGGACCGTCACCCC
The DNA here is from genome assembly GCA_964570205.1 of uncultured Tepidisphaeraceae bacterium. Classification (GTDB taxonomy): domain Bacteria; phylum Planctomycetota; class Phycisphaerae; order Tepidisphaerales; family Tepidisphaeraceae; genus CAZMXI01. The sequence continues at coordinate 10,547 of CAZMXI010000160.1, read as the reverse complement.
GCTATCCGGACAGAGCCTCAACATCGACTCCCTGGGCAAGGCATTCATCATCCGCAGCGCTGTCGCCCGTGCCCGGGCGAAGGTTCCGGCCGCCACCGGCATCCTGCTCAATATCGGCGGCGACATGCTCATCTGGGGCGATGCCGCGGCCCGCATTGCCGTCGCCAATCCTCGCCAGCCCCAGGACAACGCCCCCGCCCTCACTCAACTCGACCTGCGGGATTGCGCCGTCGCCACGAGCGGCACTTACGAACGGGGCTACCGCATCAACGGGCGTTGGTACAGTCACATCCTCGATCCGCGTACTGGTCAGCCCGTCCAGACGATCGTCGGCGCCACAGTCACCGCCCGCGACAATTTGACCGCAAATGCCCTGGCCACCACGCTCTGCGTCCTTCCGCCGGAGCAGGGCATCGCCCTGGTTGAGCAAACGCCTGGCGCCCAGGCGCTGGTGGTCAACGCGACAGGCGAGCAATTCCGCACCACGGGCTTTGCGCTGAGCGAGGTTGCGGCCGAGTCGGGAGCAGAGCCCAAATCCGGATGGCCAAAGGACTATCAACTCGGGATCACGCTCACCATTCAGCAGCAACAGGGGCGGCGGCGGGCAGAACGGCCTTATGTGGCCATTTGGGCCGAGGACAAGGACGGGAAGCTGGTCCGGAACATCGCCATGTGGGGCAACGAGCGCAAGTACTTCAAGGACATGCCCGATTGGTGGAAGCACATGAAGGAGAGACCCGAACTGGTCCGCGCTGTCACTCGGGCAACCCGCCCGCCAGGGCGATACCAGCTCGCCTGGGATGGCCTGGATGATGCGGGCAAGCCCGTGCCTTCTGGGACGTACACCATCCGCGTTGAGATGAACCGCGAGCACGGTCGGCACCAGATCCGTGACGGCAAGATCACCTGCGGCGACGAGCAGGCCACCGGCTCAGTGCCCGCCGCGACCGACTTCGCCGAAGTCCGGTTGGTTTACGGCCCCAGGGCAGGGAGCACGCCATGAACGGCGCCCTGGTACGTTGGATGCGCACGATCCACATCTACCTTTCGATGGCGGGTTTCGTGCTGATGGCATTTTTCGCGGCGACAGGTCTGCTCCTGAACCACCGCGAAGCGTTGATGCTCGATGAAGTGCAATCGGCTGAGTTAACAGGCCGGATTGCGCCCGAACGGCTCGTGGAAGGCAAGGATGCCATTACCGCCGCGGTGCGGCAGCAGTTCAGGATTCAGGGCGAGCTGGATTCCTTCGATGCACAGGATGACGTAGTCGAGGTGGTTCTGAAATCGCCAGGCAAATCGGCAAGGGCGACAATCGACAGAACATCCGGGCGCACCACGGTCGAGGTCATGTCGGAGGGGTTGCTGGGCCGACTCACGGCCCTTCACACGGGTAAGAACTCGGGCAAGCAATGGTGGTGGGCAATCGATGCCGTAGCGGTGGTGCTGCTCGTCAGCGCGTCAACGGGCCTCTTGATATGCATTTCGCAACCGACCCGCCGACAAGTGGGCCTGGCGGCGATGCTGATTGCAGGGGGACTTTGCGCCGGACTATTCCTCGCGAGCGTACCGTGGTGAGAAGCTGCCGGACGACCTCAGCCGCGTGACGGGAAGATGGACGACGACGGGCACCTCGTTGTCCACCGGTTGACTGTGCGATCATCGAGCGATGGTTTACAGACGACTCGCATCGAACAGCGGGCCATCCTCGACCTGGACCTGTTCAGCCAGGAGCAAAGCACGTGTCTGGCTGGTGTCGATACCGACAGGGTGGAACTCCACCTCGTAGGCAGTCGTGGGGGCAAACCACGTGCTCCGCACCACGCCTACATCACCCCGATGTAAGCACAGTTCGGGAATGTCAGAAATCAGACGCACATAATCGTCAATGCGAGGCTGACGCATAATACTCCTCCCTGAGTCAGGAAAACCAGCCCCGAAGCCTGCGGCACCACACAACTCGTCCGCAATCTTAAGCATATATATCCCGACTCAGAATGCAAGGACAAATGCCTCTATTGATGCAAAAAAGAAACCGGTAAGCAGGGCCAGCCGGGAAGGTGTGCCGAGCGTGCCTTTCGGCCTTACAATGCCTCCCATGCGTTCGCGATCCCGCGACTTCCGTGGACCCCTGCTGGCATGGTACGACGCCAACTGCCGCACGCTGCCGTGGCGGACAAGACCGTCCGATCCTGCCGGCAAACGACCTGATCCTTATCACGTCCTGGTCAGTGAACTGATGCTTCAGCAGACCCAGGTCAGCACGGTCATCCCCTACTACCACCGCTTCATTGAGGCCTTTCCGACTGTCACCGCCCTCGCCAGCGCCGACGATCAGGACATTCTTCGTCTCTGGCAAGGACTGGGATACTACTATCGCGCCCGGCATCTCCTGAGAACCGCCAAAATCGTCGCCGCGCAGCACGGCGGGATTATCCCGTCGAGCGTCGAGCAGCTCCTGGACCTTCCGGGAATCGGCCGATACACCGCCGGCGCCATTGCATCGATTGCATTCGATCGCCGGGCGCCGATTCTCGATGGCAATGTGGTGCGCGTCATCTGCCGGCTGGATGGCATTGAGCAAGATCCCCGCCTACGGCGAATCCGCGAGCAGCTCTGGCAGCGCGCTGAGCAGATTCTGCCTCGCAGGCGTGTCGGCGACTTCAACTCAGCCCTGATGGACCTTGGGGCTACCGTTTGCACAAGCCGCACTCCGAGATGCGTTGCGTGCCCGCTTCAGCGATGCTGCAAAGCCCATGAAATCGGCGCACAGGATCGAATCCCCCGACCCGCCCCAGCCAAGACCAGACCCACCGAGAAGCGATGGACGTTCTGTATCCGCCGCAAGGACCGATTCCTGATCGAGCAACGCCCGAATAGCGGCCGCTGGGCGGGCATGTGGCAGTTCGTCAGCCTGCCTGCCGGCTGCGCAGCCTCCGCGAGCCAGGTACTGCACCAGAGCCACGGCATCAGGGTGGGCGAGATAACGCACCTGGGAACGGTGGAGCACGGCCTGACTCACCGGCAATACCAGTTCGAGGTATACCTGTGCTCTCTCGTCGCCCACACGAGATCTTCGACCAGGCAACAGGCGAGCAGGTGGGTGACCCTGGACGGACTGTCGGCTTTTCCCCTCCCCAGGCCGCAACTGAAGATTGCTTACATGCTGCAAGCCATTGTCAAGAAATGAGTTACTCGCGCGGCCGGGCCAGATCGTCGCCCGGAGGCAGATCCTTCAGGCTGTTGAGCCCGAAAACCTCGAGGAATCGCTTGGTGGTTCCATAAAGGATCGGCCGGCCGGGCTCTTCCGCCCTTCCGGCGATCTTGACCAGGTGCTTCTCCATTAGCGAACGGATCGTCTCGCCGCAGGCAACGCCACGAATGGCCTCGATCTCCGCCCGGAGGATCGGCTGCTTATAGGCGATGATCGCCAGGGTCTCCAACGCCGCCTTGGTGAGCTTGGCATCTGCCTCGCGCTGATGCAGCCTGTTCAGGAACTCGCCGTATTCGGGCAGGGTGAGCATCTGGAAGCCACCGGCCACCTGTTCAACGCGAAACGCCATTCGGGCCTGCTCATAGCGAGCATTGAGCGCCTTGATCGCCTTGCGAAGGGGCTTGACGCCGGGCAACTCCAGCAGTTCGGCCAGGCGAGCGGGTGTCAGGGGATGGTGAGTTGAGAACAGCAGCGCCTCCAGCACGCCCATGTCCACATCCTCGCCATCGCGTGACTGCCCGGGAGCATCATCCGCCAGATCCTGTGCAGTATCCTCGACCGGACCGTCGCGCTCTTCGTGGAGATCGTTGGCCGGATCCTCCGGTGGGGTTTGGGGCACTTCCATGACATCCTGTTCAACTGATTCGTCCAAGACACACTCCTCATCATCCCTGACCAGCCGCATGAGCTGCATGAAGGGCCTCCTATCTTGGTCACTTTATCGGCCATTTCAAGCAGTCCGCCGCAACGAACCGAACCCGGCGGAACAGGAGGGAGAGAACCCGGAAAGGTCAATGGCCCCGATCGGAGTCGAACCGATACGTCCGTAAGGACACAGGATTTTGAATCCAGCGCGTCTGCCAATTCCGCCACGGGGCCGCGGAGTCGCATTACTCTACTGCCCCCACGCCGTCGATTCAACCAGACGAATCTCGCGGAGTCTTAACATCCTGGTTGCGCGCAGCAGTCAATGTCGGCGGCGGAGCAGCCGCCGATGGTGCGAAGGTCGCCGCTGCGTCGGGCGCTGCGCCGAGCACATCGCATCGCTCGCGGGGCGCGCGAACGAGCAACGATCATCGAGGCTCTAACGGGACGGCAGCACGGGGCGGTACTCGTCTTTATAGAGTCCAATCGTCTCGAATGGGATATCCTCGAACGACGGCATTTCCTTCTTGAGCCACGCGCGCCAGCGAGGCCAGACCTTCTGAGCCGCCGCACCGTCAAGACGCAGCGAGATGGGCTTCTCCATCGAGCCCGCGAGATTGGCAAAGCCCTTGTATGACACCGCCTTGGCGATGCCGGCGGTGTTGATCGCCAGGTTGCCCTCGATTTCGAGTTGATCGAGCATATTCCTGACGTTGCCGTCGAAATCGCAGACCTGATTCGCGCAGTCGACAAAGACGTTGCGGCGGATGGCATTACCCAACGGCTTGCGAGGTTCCTCGCGCATGATCGCCGCCAGACGCGGGTACCTGACGCTCCATGGCGCCTGGGTGTAGTTGAGAACCCGGGCCTTGGCCTCCAGGTGCCAACTCTTGTCCGCCGGATTGTTCCACTGTTTCCAGGTCATGCCCCGCGCATCGATATGCAGGCCGATGGGACAGTCAACCACGAGGTTGTTGAGCACCGGATTGTCGCGTCCGCCGCCAATCATGATGGCCCGGCCGGCGCGGTGGAAGACGTTGCCAACGATTGTGTCTCCGCAGTCGCAGTCGTCGAGATACACCCCCATGGTGTTGATGTGCCTGGCGTCGCCGCCGCCGAGGTCGTGGATGTAGTTGTGCCGCAGCACATTGCCCCGGCTGGTCCAGTCGCGGCCGGTGTAGAACGCTCCGGCATCGCCGGTTTCCATGACCACGCGATAGACCTCGTTGTACTCCATCAGATGTTCATTGCCGCCATAGAGGAAAGCATTGTGCGGCGCGTCGTGGATGCAGTTGTGGCGAGCGATCTGGCCGCAGCCGTTCAGGCTGATGCCCGGCGCGTAGGTGCGTTGAAAGAGCCCGAAGTGGTGAATGTGGTTGTTCTCGGCCAGGTCTTTAGCCGGCGTGAGCGACTTGCGATCGCCGCCAGCGAGGGAGATGCCACCCCTGCCGATGTTGTGGATGTCGCACGAGCGCACGCTGCTGTTCGATCCATTCAGCGAGACACCGCCGCCGGCCAGGTTGGCCACCGTGGAACCGACGATCTCGATGCCTTCGACATCCTGAGCCACGATGCCATCCCCGTGACCATACTCGAATGCCAAGCCGATGAACTTCACGTGCCTGACCCCATGAAGCTTCACAAGGGGCTGGGTTAGCGTGGCCAGGACGATTTGCGCGTTGGCCAGGTTCCCCTCCGGATAGAAGTAGAGGAGCTTGCGGGGACGATCCAGGTACCATTCGCCCGGGGCATCCAATTCCTCCAGCACGTTCATGGCGAAAAAGCGGCGGGTCGCCCCACCCCAGGTGCCGGCGTTGATGCCGTAGCCGTGCGGCGCGGCGAGCGAGATCACCTTTCCGGCCGGGTCATAGGAGGCAATGCGGATCACCTCGTCGGACCAGTCGTGCGTCCAGTACCCCAGCAGCCACACGCCCTCGGCCAAGTTCCATTTCGTCGGCCGCGGGTCATCGAAGATGAACGAGCCGGGATGAAGGTTCCGCAGCGCCGGGTCCGTCGCTTGTGGCTGGGGCAGGCCGGTGTCCACCGCCTTGGCGAAGGTCGCCCAACCGGCATGGGACCCGCCTGCGTTGGGCCAGCGTGCCAGCGTCATGGGTCGACTATTTACATAAAGCCAAGGCGCTGCCGGCGTGCCGCGAAATGCAGTCTTGAACTCCGGGAACGGCACCGATGCCTGGACCGAAAGATCGCACACAAGCACACGACCCCGTGCCGCCGGATCCAGGCGAGCCAGGGTGGTCACATCAGCCACTTCTTTGAACGACGACGGTTGCAGCACGAATCCGCCCCGCAGGCAGGCCTTGCCACTCTCCCGGGCGCGGTAGACGACCGGCGCGTCGGCCGCGCCGCCATCGCCGCCGGTCAACTCAAACGAGGACTCCAGTCGATAGGCTCCGCTCTCGACGATCACCGTCACCGCCTCATCACTCTTCAAGGTCCCGGCTTTACGCATGGCGCGGATGCCGTCGCGCGCCTGGACCAGCGTCTGATATGGCCTCTCGGGGCGGCCATTCCCGCCACCGGCCGCACCCGCCGACACGTGCACATCGACACCCGCGCACACGCAGGACGCCATTCCCAGGACAAGGCAGGCAGACCACTTGATTTTCACACTTCACCTCGCAATTCGCGCCATCTTCGCACCATTCCAATACCGCATGAGTCCGAGTTATCCAACAACACTTCGCCGTCTTCAATCCCCCCTTGCGCAACACGACAATCCGCCGCGGTCGCCGGCAACGCGAATTGGATTCGCACGCCATGCATCCAATCCCGTGAAACCACCGGCTGGTGATGATGGATGGCTACTGTTCGCACGCGCCGGGGGCCTGGGTCTCGGGCCGCTTGTGCGGCTGCAGGCACACGGTCTTGATGTTCACGAACTCGCGGATGCCGGCTTCCGCCAGTTCACGTCCATAACCGCTGGCCTTAACGCCCCCGAACGGCAGCCGCGGGTCGCTTTTCACCGCCTCATTGATGAACACGCACCCCGCTTCCAAGTCCGCCGCCAATCGCCGCGCCAGGTCCAGGTCGGCCGTCCATATGCTCGCGCCAAGCCCGAATCGCGATTGATTCGCCAGCGCGACCGCTTCATCCGCATCCGCAACGCGAACGATCGCCGCAACGGGCCCGAAGGTCTCCTCGTCAAACGCCGGCATCCCCGGGCGCACATGCGTCAGCACGGTCGGCTCGTAGTAGTATCCCCTTTCATGGGATGGCGCGCCACCCGTCGTCATCCATCCCCCCGCCGACAGGGTCCGCCTTACCTGGTCGTGCAGCTCATCCAGCAGGTCCGCGCGCGCCAGCGGCCCCAGATCATTGCCCCGGTCCATCGGATCTCCCACCTTCAGCGCCGCCATCGCATCCGTCATTGCCTGCTCGAACTCATCCGCTATCGCCTCATGGACGATGAACCGCTTGGCCGCTATACAGCTCTGGCCCGTATTGATGCATCTCGCCATGGCCGCTGCCCGCGCCGTCGCGTTCACGTCCGCATCGGCCAGCACAATGAACGGGTCTGACCCGCCCAGTTCCAGCACGCTCTTCTTTAACGACTTGCCCGCGGCCGACCCCACCGCCCGCCCCGCCCCCTCGCTGCCGGTCAGCGTCACCGCCCGGATGCCCGGATCGGCCACCAGGGACTCCGCCGCCCTGCTGTCGATGATCAGCGTGCTGAAGGCGCCATCTGGGAAACCCGCCTGCCGGAAGACATGCTCGATCGCGATGGCGCATCCCGTCACGTTTGATGCGTGCTTCAGCAGCCCCACGTTTCCCGCCATCAGGGCCGGCGCTGCGAACCGAAACACCTGCCAAAACGGGAAATTCCACGGCATGACCGCCAACACCGGCCCCAGCGGGTCATACCGCACATAAGTCTCCGCCGCGTCCGATCGCCGCGGCTCCTGTGCCAGCATCCGTTCGGCGTGGTCGGCGAAGTAATCGCATGTCGCCGCGCATTTGTCTATTTCGGCCTCGGATGCCGCGATGGGCTTGCCCATCTCCGCCGTCATCAGTTCCGACAGCGCCTGCCGCTGCTCCCTCAACACGCCCGCCGCGTGGTGCATCAGCTCCGATCGCCTTTTCAATGCCGTCCTTCGCCAGTCCCGGAACACGTCATTGGCCAACTGGATCACATAATCCACCTGGCGACTCGTCAGGGCTTCGTACTCGGCGATCGTCTCTTCCGTCGCCGGGTTGACTGATTTGAACATCGCAGCGGCTCCTGTTGATCACGCATGGGTCGTTCCCCGGCATTGTAATGCACCGTGCCGATCTTGACGGCGGCATACCTTTCGATTTAGGCTTCGCTACTCCATGCTCAAGCGCACGCCCTTTTATGACTTCCACGTGGCCGCCGGCGCCAAGCTCGTCGATTTCGCGGGCTGGGAAATGCCCATTCTCTACCGCGGCATCGTGGAGGAACACGAGCAGACCCGCCGCAGCGGCGCTGTGTTTGACGTCTCCCACATGGGACGCCTAAGCTTTTCCGGACCCGACACCCAGCTTTTCCTCAGCCACGTCCTGAGCCGCAACATCGCGAACCAGACCGTCGGCCAGTCCCGGTATTCCCTTGTCTGCAACGAGGCCGGCGGCGTCCTGGACGACATCATCATCTCGCGCGAGGCCAAGGGCTGGATCATGGTCTGCAACGCCTCCAATCGCGAGAAGCTCGTCCGCCATTTCACCGATATCCGCCAGAGCGAAGGATATGACTTCGACATGGCCGACCACACCGAGTCGACCGCCATGCTGGCCATCCAGGGCCCCCGCGTCATCGATACCCTCGTCCCCCTTCTGCCGATCGAACTGCTGGATCTCAAGCGATACCGCTTCGAGACCGCCACCATCATGGGGTTCCGCGTTCTGGTCTACCGCTCCGGCTACACCGGCGAGGATGGCGTTGAAATCGTCATGCCCGCCAAAATGGCCGCCATGGGCATCGACATGCTCCGTAGCGCCATGAACACCGACCAGACGATCCTCCCCGCCGGCCTGGGCGCCCGCGACACGCTGCGTCTCGAGGCCGGAATGCCCCTTTACGGCCACGAACTCACCGAATCCACCGATCCGATCTCAGCGGGCCTGGCTTGGGCCGTCGATCTTCAGAAGACCTTCGTCGGCGTCGAACCGCTGCGGAAGATACAGCAGGCCGGCCCCGCCCGCAGGCTGGTCGGCCTGGAACTGGAAGGCAAGCGGATCGCCCGGCAGGGCGCTGCTGTCACCGCCGACGGCTCGCCCGTCGGCGCAGTCTCCAGCGGCACCTTCTCCCCCACCTTCCAGAAGTCCATCGCCATGGCTTTCGTTAACGCCGAGAACGCCGCGGAAGGCGCACAGCTCGGCGTAGAATTGCGCGGCGGCTCCGATCGCGCCCGCGTCGTGAAGCTGCCGTTTTACAGGCGGAAATAACCCCGCTCCGCCCGGTCTGATACTAGGAATCACACATGTCCGTTCCCAACGATCGTAAGTACCTCGAGACCCACGAATGGCACCGTCTCGACGGCGACACCGTCGTCATCGGCATCACCCAGATCGCCGCCGACGAGCTCACCGATATCACCTTCGTTTCTCTGCCCCAGGTCGGCGCTGCCCTCCAGGCAGGCAGGCCCTTTGGCGAGATCGAATCCGTCAAGGCCACCGCCGATCTCATCAGTGGCGTCACCGGCTCTGTTTCCGCAGTCAACGACGCCCTTTCCGCCAATCCCGGCCTGATCAACAAAGATCCTTACGCCGAAGGCTGGATGATCAAGGTGAAGGCCACCAACTCCGCCGAGTTGGAGAGACTCCTTCCCGCCGAGCAGTACCTCAAGAAGGTCGGGCACTAGCCCGGTTCGACATGGATTACGTCCAGATCACCCCTAAAGACCGCGAGGAGATGCTCAAGGCCGTCGGCGCAGCCGCCATCGACGACCTCCTCAGGCCCATTCCCCAGGATGTCCAGCTCAAGACCCCGCTGAACGTCCCCGCCCCGATGGATGAGCTCACCCTCCGTTCCCACCTGGCCAACCTGACTTCGCAGAACGCCTCCTGCGATCGCCACGCCTGCTTCCTCGGCGCTGGGGCCTACGACCACTTCATCCCCACTGTCGTCGATCACCTGGCCATGAAGCCCGAGTTCCTCACCGCCTACACACCTTATCAGGCCGAGGCCTCCCAGGGCTCCCTCCAGGCTTTCTTCGAGTTCCAGACCATGGTCTGCCAGCTCACCGGCATGGATGTCGCCAACGCCTCGCTCTACGAGGGCGCCACCGCCCTCGCCGAGTCCGCCCTCATGGCCCTCAGCGTCACCGGGAAGCGCCGAATCCTCGTCAGCCGCGGCGTCCACCCCCATTACCGCCAGGTCCTGGCAACCTACCTCTCGGACCTCCCCGCCTCTATCGTCGAACTGCCCCTCAAGAACGGCGTCACCGACATCGCCGCCCTCGAAGATGAATTCGACAGCGACGATGCCGCCGTCATCGTCCAATCCCCCAACTTCTTCGGACACCTCGAGCGCATCGACACCATCGTCAAGTTCGCCCACGCCAACGACACCCTCGCCATTCAGGCGTTCAACCCCATATCCCTCGGCATCCTTAACCGCCCCGGCAACATGGATGTGGAGATCGCCGTCGCCGAGGGTCAGCCCCTCGGCATCCCCCTTCAGTTCGGCGGCCCCTATCTCGGCCTCTTCACC
>CAZMXI010000159.1:0-11178 GCA_964570205.1 uncultured Tepidisphaeraceae bacterium | reverse complement strand
CTTGGCGGCGATCTCGGGGTTCTTGGTCGTCAACTTCATGATCGCGGAGACGCGCGTACGCTCGGCGGCGAGAACATCATCTTCACCACCGTCGATCGCGCCCTTGCTGGCGGCGATGGCGACGCTGGTGCGGCTGTCGCAGCCCAAGGTCACCACCGACACCTCCCGCAGCGTACCCTTGGCCACGACCGTCAGCCCACCCTTGGGCGCGACGACGGTGCGGCCGTTGATCTCGATCTTCTCGCCCGGGGCCAGGCGGGTGGTTTCCTCGGGCGCGACGCCGACGCTGGCCTGCAGCGGGAATCCGTCGCGAGCCAGGTCGAGCACCTTCTTCGCAGCAGCGGTCGAGCCGACGACGCTGCCGGCAACATGGAGTTGTCCGGCCTGCACCTTGGCCTCCCCCTTGCCCAGCACGTTATCGAGGCCAGGGTCGTGGTCGACCAGCAGCGGGATCGGCCCGCCGCAGTCGAGGCCGGAGAGGTTGATGGCGATGTCGCCCCAGCCACCGACCTTCATGACGCCGCCGGTGTAGGCGACGATGTTCACGGCGGGCTGCTTCGTGCCCTGGCCGGCCGCGATCTCCACCTTGGCGGCGGTCAGAACGAGTTCTTGTTCAAGCATCGTGTTCACGAAAGACCTCCAGTCGAAAATGGATCGAAGCCCGCCGCCAGCAACTTCGGGCCGAGCATCTTGAGGCGGTAGCGGACGGTGCCTTCGGAAAGACCCAGGCGTCGGGCCGCCTCGCTGAGATTGCCGTTGCACTGAATCACCATGCGGCACAGCGAACGGCTTTCCTCGTTGTCGATGAACTGCAGGATGTCGTCGAGGTTCCACCGGCTCCTGGTCAGCTCCACCGTCCGCTTGTCGCTGACCTGATTCTCCGGCGGCTCCCCATCGTCGTCTTCGAGCGGTTCAGGGAATTGCCTGAACCGGCGGGCCTGCCGGGCTTCGCGCTCGGCGGCCTTCATCACCGCCCGCTGCACGACGGTGTAGATCAGCGTCCTCTCGCTGGCACCCCGCGACGGATCGAACTTCGGCGGCTTGCTGTACAGGTGCAGGATCGCCTCCTGCACCACGTCGTCGTAGCTGTCACGCTGCCGACAATGCTTCTTGGCCTCGATCAGAGCGACCGCCTTGGCGTAGGCCAAAAGCTCCGGCGTCAGTTCCAGTTCCTGCGGTGAGGAGTCCATTTACACCTCCTCGCCGCGCTCGATCCGCTCCCGAATGTCGTCGGCCAACGTGAACGTGATGATCGCGTCGCGGCCGTTCGGCCCGCCACGGGGCGGCTGCCGGTGCATCACGAAGTACTGATCATCCTCCGGCACCTGCCGCCCGTACTTGGCGGACTCACGTTCGGCGGCTTCGCGGAGGGGCCGCACGAAGTCGGCGTAGCTGCACCCCAGCGTCTGGCACATCGCGGCATACGGCGTGAGGATGCCGCACTCCTCGAAGTGGTCGGCGGCGGCATCGACATCGGTTTGCATCCAGGCGTTCGGGGCGGCCGGCGTCACGACCTTGTTGCGGAGCAGCACGTCGAGCATCTCGGGGCGGCAGTCGTAGCCCCGCGACCGCAGGTGCTCGGAGGCCTGGCCCACGGTCATGGGGAACAGTTCGGCGACTTCCATCTCGGCCGCCTCCTGGAAGACGGGGTCGGCACCCGCGAGCGGCTTGATCCTCAGGTTCACGAATTCATCGAAGGACAGTCCAGTTCGCGCCATCGTCATCTCCTTGTAGTTGCGCCGGGCACCACGCCCGTCTAACAGGTTATTTCCCGGCCGGGGGTCGATTCGTAAAGCCAATCTGCGGAATTTTCTCCGGCGGCCATGCGCGGGACCAGCGGAGAGATGATTCCCGTGTCCCGGCGGCGCATCGTAACGCGGGTCACGCAGTTCTTGCGGGCCGGCATCGCCGAGGCGATAATCCGACCACGCGGTCGGGCTCTCAAGTCGGCAACGTGCCGACCAGCCAGTCAACCGGCCAGTCATGGATTGCGGAGGCGCAACGACGAAGGCTGGGCCGCAGCGAAGGAGACGCCCATGGCGGAGTGGTACTATCAGAAGAATGAGAAGAAACGCGGCCCCGTGGACACGGCCTCGCTCAAGCGCATGGCGATTGACGGTGAACTTGATCCTTCGGACCTGATCTGGCGTGAGGGACTGGCCCAGTGGGTTCCGGCATCACAGGCGAAGGGTTTGTTCCCGGAGCCCGTACTCGTTCCTGAACCCGAAGAACTCACCGTTGCGGCGGCGTCTTCCCACGCGGCGGTTATCGGCTCGCCACCAGCGCCGCCTTCGCCTGCGGCAGCGCCAAGGTACGCATGCAGCGTTTGTGGCGGACTGTTTCCGGTCGGAGGCGTGTACGACGACAATGGAGTTATCACATGCAAGCGTTGTTTCGCTGAGCGTTCTTCAACCGCCCAGTACTCGCCGACACAATCTTATCCCACAACCTATGCGGCCCAGCCCAGACAGCCAGCGGGCGGTGGGGCCGGCACTGGCCTGATCGTTGCAGGATACGTTTGCGGAGGAGTAGCCCTTTTGTTTTGCCCTCCGGGCTTTGGGATCGCGGGCATCGTCATCGGGATCGTTAACCTTACACGAGGTGCCGTTGGTCACGGTATTGCCCAGATCGTGATTTCCGTGGGATGCACCACAGTCGGCATGATGCTGGGCGCAGCGGCGTGGAGTTGAGTACACCACAGACGAAGGAGATAACACATGGCAGACACATGGTTTTTCATGGAGAACGGGAAGCAATCTGGTCCTGTCAGTGCTGGCCAATTGAAGCAACTGGCGGCCGCAGGGCGAGTGCAAGCGGACTCGTTAATCTGGAAGGAGGGACTAGCGGAGTGGATACCAGCTTCAAGAGTCAACGGATTGTTTTATGCCTCGCAGATGCCCCCGTCCCCCCCTCCACCGCCTCCGATTGCGCACGCGCCGCCGCCGCCGCCATCCGCGATGCCAGTACCCACGCCGACCGGGCCAAATGAGATCATTTTCCCATCCTCGCTTCCCGTAACAATGGGCAGGGTCGCGGAGGCGATTAATCGACTAGGTTCCGTGACCGAGCAGAATCAATCACAGCAGTATGTGACAGGCCGAATCAAATTCGGCCTGCAATCTGTCAAAGTACGTGTGTCGGTGGTTCCGGCGGGTCCCAACCAGTGCCGTGTAGTCCTGCAGGGATCGTCAGACGACGTTTGGGGAGCCGGTGCCAAGAACGCAACGCGACGATTGATGGAAATGCTCCGCAATCTCGACAACCCCGGCTACAAACCTGATCGCCTGGGAATCCATCCGCTGGCGCTGGTGGGACTGATTATTGGATTTGTGATATTGGTGATCATCATCATGCAGGTAATCGGGTTCTAGATTCGGAGATTCCTCGTTGTCGCGGAGGAGCGATTCCCATCTTGAAGGACTTGGCGACACTCGTTACTTCGAACGGTTCTTGGCGATGATGTCCTTCACCTTCTGGCTATCCGGGTCGTCCATGCTGATGGCGGCATCGGCTGATGGATCAAGTTTGGCGGGATCGATGCCATTCGTGAACAACGCATTGAGCCACGCATCGTCGAGTCGTGCGCCGATACAGTTTGGCTTCCGGCGGTTCAGGGGCGGGAAATCGCCGAACGTCATACGGTACAGGCAGAGAAGGGATCGTTCCGTGTCAATCGTCGCGGCGCACGTCTGGTCCATCTCGCTGTTACCGTGCCCTTGCGTCCAGTGCGGATAGTGTTTCCAGAACCATTTCTGCGACAACCCAAGCAGGCCATCGGCAAGAGCCTTGTCGGTCCAGTTCTTGGAGCCGATCGGCTTACAGGTGAGTTCGACCTTGCTGGCCGGGAAATGCTGCCGAAACGCCGCATCCTTCCGAAGATAATTCTTCGCTGATGTGTGTCCGGGCGTCGGGGGATCGGTTTGCCAACTGATCACCAACATGCCGAAGCGGCTTGTCAGGTCAACAGCCTTCCCGATGTACAACACGCCTTGGAGCCAACCGGCGCGCTTCGCCAGATCGGATGCAGTGGCGTCTGACCCACCGCTTCCCAACGCGACGGAAAACTCGACCGGCTTGTCCGGCGACGTCACCGCACGCAACATGTAGACGCCGGGGCGGTGCCCAAGGGCTGCGATTTCCGCGTCCGTCCACTTCGCAGGCGAGCGCCATGGTTTCCACGAGCCATAGCCCGTCACAACCCGGGGCTGCCCCTGTTCATCCAGCGCCTTAATCCGCATGTCTTTCTTCGCCATAGTTCGCGATCATACCCGACAAGGCACGAAGGCGTCGAGCGATTCGATGCCAACACTTTCACCCCGTCACAGCCCGTCCACCTCCGCCAGACCGATGATGGTGTTGCTAAAGTAGGCGTCCTTGATGATGGCGGCGGAGCCGGCTGCTGGTGGTTCTCCCGCGTGTCCTACGCCGCCGCGACGATTGCTCCCCGGTGCCAGGTGAACGGGAAGCCTTGCACTCGCGCTGCGCTCGGGTCCTGCAAGGCCACCCCAAAGTCATGGTAACCCCTCATTTGCACGCCGAGCACACTGAAGTCCGCCTCGGCCGTTTCGATGGTCGGGCTCTCCTGGCCGTTGAGGAACGCCACCTCGATGACCGGCAGGTCGTTGGGGTCGGACAGCAGATACCACGCCTTGGCGCTATTGCCGGTGTAGCGGGCGTTGGACAGATACCGGCTGACCTCGGCCCGGAACTTGCCCTGGTGCGGGTTGGCCACCGGGAACTTGGTATTCGCCGTGGTGTCGCGGATCTCCAGGCTCTTGTAGAGCTGGGTGCCCACCGCCGACAGAGCCGTGGGCAGAAGCAGGATTGCCGGCATGATGCCAATCGGCTTGCCATCGGAGTCCACCTGGTCCAGGAACGCCTGCTCAGCCTTGGTCAGGGCATCGATCCCCAGGGCGGTGTCGGTGCCGGCCAGGTAGTTCTTGGCCCCGGCCGTGAAGAACGCGGCGTTATTCAGGAAGATGCCCCAGAAGACATCGTTGATCTTCAGGCCCGAGCCGCGGCCGAACTTGCGGGGCACGGTGGTGATGGCCCCCAGGTCATCGTTGATGATGTCGCGCCGGTCGATGCTCAATAGCAGGCCGTAGGTGTCGGCCTTGTTGCTGTAGGATTCGTTGCCCAGCGTGCCGTGCTTCAGCTCTCCGCCCGGCGGCACCGGCTCGTAGGTGTCCGCGCCGATCAGCCGGTAGCTGGTGACGGTCTTGAAGTCGCTGACGTTGCGCACCGCGCAGATGTTGCGCCAGGTTCGCTCGACGGAGAAGAAGCCCTCCAGCAGGAACTTGTTGGCGACATGGCTGAGGATGCCGCCGATGTCGATGGTCGAGAGCCCCGCCTCCAGCTCCGGCTTGAAGGCAAAGCGCAAGACCGAGCGGCTGTCGCGGAAGTTGCGGCCGCTGTAGCCGTTGGCCCAGGCAGCCTCCAACAGCAGCTCCTGTAGGCCGATGCCGCCGCGGAATCGCTTGCTGGCCGCCTCCAGCGTGGGCTGGTCGTACCGCTGCTCGACGCCCTCCAGCTTGGCCGAGAGCAGGCACGCGGCCTCCAGGATGGCCGTGCTCACGCCCGGCTCAGGTGAACGGCCAAAGGTCGCCAGCAGCGGATCGGGCCGGCTGGCCCGCAGCACCTCCAGCTCGGTGCGGGGAGCATCCCAGCCCTCGCCGATGGCCTTGGCCTCGATCTGGGCAAAGTGCCGGCCATTGACCAGGCAATGCTGGCGGATGGCGGCGATGCGCTGGGTCTCGGCCAGGGCTTGGGCACGGATGCTCTGGACCTCGGCCTCCAAAGTCACCGCCGCCGGAGCCTCGGGGGCGTTCTGCTCACCGGCCTGGCCGGCCTGGCCGGCCTGGACCTGTTCGCTTGCCGCTGCCATCACTGTCGCCTGTGCCATCGATTCCTCCATTTGCGCTTGCTGTGCGGCCTTGGCTGCTGCGATCCTGGCGCTGCTTTGGCCATCGGCCCCTAAGTCCACGAAGCTGATCTCACCGAGCGTGGCCTTGCGGACCACGTTGACCGGGCCGTCGAAACTGCGGCCGTTGACGGTCACCTTCTGCTGCTCTTTGACGAACTCGAACTGCTCGACGCTGGCGCCGATCGAGGCCTGCCAGGGAAAGCCATTCTTGGAGCTGATGACCACTTCCCGGGCCACGGCAGTGTCGCGGGAGACGATGCCCGTGGCGACCAGCTGCCCGGCTTCGATGCCGATGGCGTCGGTATGGCCCACGCCCGAGGCTGGATCATGACCGAAGCGGATCGGCCGGTTCTGGCTGGGGATCGCCAGGCCCGCTAAGTCCACGATCACCGGAAACCGCCATCCGGCGATGCGCATGGGCCCGCCGGTGTAGGCGAGCATGCGAAAGCGGGGCAGCGTGCCGGTGCCGGCCTGGCCTTCGCCGGCCGCGGCCTCGATCTGCACATGTGCCACCAGCGTCAATGGCCCGGCTTCAGGCAGCGCGGCGGTCTTGATCGGCTGAGTCATCGTCATTCTCCTGGTCGTCTTCCTTGGGCGCTGCGGCGGGGGTTACCTGGGCCACGCTCAGGCCAAGCTCGCTCATCAGAGCCGCTTCCTTGGCCCGCTGCCGCAGTTCCGCCTCCCAGTCCCGGCCCTGGCGGGCGTACTCATAGGCCAGAGTGGTCGTGTGATTCGCTAAACGCGTGGCCTGGGCAGACGCCTCCTTGGCCGGGTCCACATGCTCCATCCCATCCCAGAACCATTGATGTTCCGCCAGCGTGTCCAGGGTGCGCAGGGATGCCGGCAGCAGTCCCGACACGAGCGTTGCCTCATCCAGCCACGCCCGCAGCAGTGGATCGAGGACCACGCGGCCCATGTGGGCCTGATCCACGCGAATGGATTTGTAGTAGGTCTGGTGGTCCAGCCGCCCCGAGGCATAGTTGTAGCCGGAGCTATTGCCCGCCGCGACGTTGAACGGCATGTTCAGACAACGGGCGATCTCGTTGAGGATCTGCTGCTTGAACTCACCGTAGGTCGTGGCGGGCTGCTCGGCGGCGACCTGGCCGAGCTTCCAGCCGCCGGGGAGAACCGTCGCCATGCGGCGCTCGAGTTCCACCAGGTCCATCGGCTCGACCGGATCGGCCTCGCCGTTGGCCGGGGCGTCGGTGTACAAGACCGCGGCAAAGTCCGCGGCGGTCTCGGCGGCGGCGATGACGGCCAGCGTGTATCGCCGCAGTTGTGCAAACAGCGGCAAGGCGGGCGTGATCTCGGGGATGCCTCGGCCTTGGCCGGGCCGATCAGCGCGGAAGTAGTGGAGCATGGCGCTGGCCGGCACGCGGTCAAAGCCCTGCATCGCAGCGCCCGCCGCCGCGCCGTCGCCTGGATGCGCTCGCAGCAGGTGATACTCAGCGGGATTGCCGTAGGCGTCGAACACGATGCCATCGACATGCCCAGCCCGGCCGGCCAGCGGGGTGGCGACCTGGTCTGCTTCTATCAGCCGCATATCCAGCTTGACCGGCGAATCCACTGCCGGGTTGGCGGTCAGGAGCGCGAAGACCTCACCGCTTTCGGCACGCGCCATACGCAGGGTGCGCAGCTTCTCAGGCAGTCGCACCGCCTCGGCCCAGCGGGCAAAGGCCTGCTCTGCCGTGCGGTTGGCGGCATCGTCCTCGCTGAGCAGTTGCAGGCGCGGGCCGGTGCCGATGGTGTCATTGGCCAGCGTGAGCACGATCCCGCGGGCGTAGGAGTTGTTGGCCACCTCGTAGCGGGCTCGGCTGCGTAGAATGCGTCGGACCTGGGGGTTGTTGGCGGCGTTGGCCGAGAGCAGATCGGCGTTCGCCCAGTGCCGGCGGTTTTCCTCGGTCGTGGCGGCCGCGTCATAGCGCCCCA
This sequence comes from uncultured Tepidisphaeraceae bacterium, assembly GCA_964570205.1. Taxonomy (GTDB): domain Bacteria; phylum Planctomycetota; class Phycisphaerae; order Tepidisphaerales; family Tepidisphaeraceae; genus CAZMXI01. The sequence continues at coordinate 3,326 of CAZMXI010000159.1, read as the reverse complement.
GCACCACGCGCCGGGGCATGGACGCCGGGCGTCCCGCCTTGGCGGGCGGGTCTTGGGAGAAGATGTTCTTCAGGAATCCGAGCATCTAGTCCGTTCCAGGGGGCACGAGCTTCTTGAGCTTCACGCCCAGGCCTTTGCCGGCCACGGCGTTCTTACTGGCCAGGTAGCGGTCGGTAGCGATCTGATCCGGCAGCGGATGCTGCTCCATCTCGGCAGAATCCCCCTTGGCCCGCTTGGGACCGGCGGCGTTCTCGCGAATGGTGTCGTCAAGCGTGTCCGGCGTCTGGGCCACGGTGGCGCTCCAGCAAAGGTTCCCCTCCTTGGTTACCTATGCCGCGCAGGGCCTAGCGTCCCGCGAGCGCGTCAGAAAATGGCGTGGATGACGCAGATTGTTCTACCGGTAGAACCCGAGGGGCCGGAGGGGGACTACACCAGGGCTCCGGCAGGCTGTTCGTAAGTGGTGACGCGCCGGCCGCAATGTCGGCATTCTCGCCGGCGAAGGAGCCGCCCGCCCCAGGCACGCCGGGTATAGAGCACCCGGAAGTGCCGGCACCCACAGGTGCGGCAGACCAGGCCCCTGGTATCCTCGCCCGGCCCAGATCGCCTCGTGGGGTCCTTCATCTCCGCCTCCCTTGCAGTTCCGAAAGCCGCAGCCGAGGCTTGCGCACCTCGCCCCGGGTGTCGGTGCCAAAGAGGACCGCGCCCTGCATGCTCGCGGCCATCGCACACCCGACCAGGCAGTCCAGCCAGTGGTTGTCCGCGCCCGGGGTGCGGAGTTTCCATTCCTCCAGTTCGCGCCCGCGCCCTTGGGTCTTCACGCGGTACTCAGCGGTCAGATGCTCGGCCAGCAAGCGGTGATCGTGGCCGCTTCCGGGGGCGAAGATCGACAGGCAACCCGGATCGCCCATGGGAACCGCCAGGCGGGCCTGGGTGAAACTCTTCCAGTAGTTGGTGTCGATCAGGGCATAGCGCACCGCCCGCTTGCCGGTGATCGCCGGAACCCGCCAGTGCAAGCCCACGCGGTCGCCGCGCTTGGGCTTGTAGTCGGAGAACGGCGTGCTGGCCGCACCCACATAGCGGCCGTGGCTGGGCATGAGAATGGCGGCGTGGGCGCTTTGGCGGCAGAACTGATAGACGACGTCCGTGCTGTTGCCCCAGTTGGCGTCGATCAGGCAGCGCTCGATGGCCATCTCCGCGCCATCGTCGCGGCGGTACTTGCGGGTGAGCCGGTCCTGCGTCAGCGCTGCCAGGCCGGCATAGATCGCACCCTCCTGGCCCGTGCCCTTGTGGATACCCATGAGCGTGCGGCGGGCATCCCGCAGGGTAAAGTACGCCCGCTTCTGATCCGGGTACGCCCCGTAATCCAGCACGTACCCGGTAAAGTCCTCCTCCCACCCGCAGAGCATCCAGAATAGCAGTGTCCCTTGCACGTCGATGAACATCGTCAGGTGGTTGACGCCCACCGGCACCTCGCCGCGCTTTATTCCGTTGGTCTTGGCGGCAATGATGTCGGCCGAGAGCGATTCGCCCTCGAGCTGATCCGGCAGCGGCTCGTTCTGGTACTCGGCCCAGAACGCCGAATCCCCCTGGTCGAGCTTCAGGTTCATCGCGTGCTGGATGGCCGAGAGCTCATCGGGATTGTGCCGCTGCGGCCAGGCGACGATCGCGCGGGCCGCTGCCGACGGGGTCGAACGGGCCCGCATCCATATCCTCCTGGTTGGCGCGGTAATACGCAGTCGCCTCGCCCACGCCCCGATCCGACCGCTGGCCTTCTGCCCGAAGCTGGGCGTACTGCTGCCAGAGCTTTTCATGGGCCGGGAAGGCGTAGACCATCTTGGTGCGCTCGCCCTGCCACTGCGGGTGCTTCTTGCGGTCCAGGATGCGGTCGGCCATGTCGTCGGGCCTGACAACGGTGACCGTCATCAGGCCAGCGATCTTACGCCCGGGTCCGGCCAGACCGAGAATCGCACCGGCCAGGATCTGCTCACGCGTGGCGCACTGGCTGGGGCTGCGGGCGGATTCATCCGTCTGCGGGTCATCCAAGAGCACCAACGACGGGCGCACGGTCTTGCCGTCAGCACGCTTGTGCTTCATGCCGCGAATGCGGCCGGTGATCCCGGCGACTTTTACAATGGCGCTGGAGGCGACGGAGCCCTCGATGGTCGGCAGCACGATCTCCTTATTCGTCCAGCCCACGTGGGTTCGCGCGCCGCGATAGAGCTGGCCCGCCGCCCGCTGATGGATGCCCTCCAAAGCCCGGATGGGCCCGCAGACCTCGGAGAAGTCCTCCTCGAGCAGGTCATTGTTCTCCACCTCGCTCTTGATCGAGTCGAGCATGTCGGCCGCATGCTCTTCATCCGACCCGATCAGCGCCACGAACTCCCGGTGCCCGTACAAGAGCGCCCACAGACACGCCGTCTCGCAGAGCGTGGTCTTGCCGCTTCCGCGCGGCATGGCCATCGCAAACAGCCCGCCATCAATAACGGCCGTTTCGATCTTACCGATCACCTTCAGATGATCCGGCGACCAGGCCAGGTGGAAGACTTGAGGGAAGTAGGCCTCGCAGAAGCCGCGGAAGGAGTGGTGGCACGCCTCCTTGCGCTGGGGGTTCCTTGGCTCGTGGACCCAGCCCTCAGCGGCGATGTCGCGAGAGGATTCGGAAGCCAACCGGCTGCGGGCATTGACGGCCTCCTTGTGCGCTTCGTAGTTGGCCTCGGTCCATCCGGGCTCGAACGTCTCCCGCCGGGCATGGAACAGCCACGCGGCGTAGCGCACCAGGTCGATGCGCCGGCCATCGCCGATCTTGTAGGCAGCGCGATTGAGATGGCGGTAGACCACATGCGGTTGAACCACCTCGCCCAGGGGCGTGGAGTTTAATAGCCGCACGGCTTCGGCCACACGAAGTTGGCGGGGATCGACCTTCATAGTGCTCACTTGGCTTGCGCCCCCCGTATGAGCCAGGCGGCGTAATGCACCAGGTTCACCCGGCCCCCCGCCGCCAGCGGCGCGCCGGCGTCGAGGTCCGCCTGCACCTGCTCTACCGTGACCTTCCGCCCCCCCGCCGCCGAGAGCAGCCGAGCCACTTCCTCAAGGGTCAGGGAGAGCGGATTCACCCCGCCCTGGACCGGGGTTTGCACGGGGGACTCGGCCATCTTTTACCATCCTAACACATTGAAATTGCTGTAATTACGATCGCATTTAGCTTGCTGCATGCCAAAACGCATGGCTGAATGTTGCTGTTCCAACGAGGAGCAGCATGAACGCCAGCGAGATGACCTTCGGAGTTGATTATGCGGAGTCCCGGATTATGCGGAGTAGTTGAGTTA
>CAZMXI010000158.1:0-11225 GCA_964570205.1 uncultured Tepidisphaeraceae bacterium | reverse complement strand
CTTCACGCTCAACTCGCTGCCATTCTGCTTCGCCCTTCTCCTTGATGAACTTTGCCTTCGCCGCCTCCAGAATCTCCTGTAGGATGCGTCCTTCCAGATCCTCAACGCTGTGATGGTCATAGACCTTTATCTTCAGCTTCTTCGCAACTGCTCGCACGATCTCCTTGTAGTCCGGATTCCAGACATCGCGGAAGACGTTTGCCACACTGTGACCGTAGCAGTCGTGGCGGACATACTCGTTCATTCTCGTGGCACGTCGGGGACGCACGATCTCGGCTGCAACAGACTCGTCAATGGTTCCACGGAGGAACCCCCAGTCCTCATCATCCAACAGCTCGCTGTTCAGAAGGGAATCGAGTTCATCATTCTTCGCCATTGTTGCGATCCTTGTGTTGGGTTGGCTCGTTTCTCAGTAATTGCTTCACCTTGGTGGCTACTTGCCTTCTGGCGTCAACTCCCAGTGGCCATCCACCTCTTTGCAGTCGAGACGGTTCGCCTCGCAGATCGCCTTGATGCCCTTGACCAGTCCGTATCCAGCGAATCCGGCTGCTAGAGGAATGGTTGCGACGACAGCGATACCACCAAGCATCGTGCCGCCGATCGCGGCGAGTCCCGATGTGATGCCAGCCGCCGAAAGCCCCGCCACCGCGCCAGACGCCGATATCGCGCCAATGGCACCGCCGACACCGGCGGCGATGCCTCCGGTCGTCCCGATGTATTCGGAAATCTTCTCTTTCTCCGCTGAGGACATTTTCGAGAAGCGAGCGTGCCCAATGGCGACCAGCGCACTTAGGCGAAGCATGAAGTCCATCGTCGGCAGCGTCTTGCCGGTTTCCAGCCGGTAGATGGTTGACTCCGCCACGCCAATGACACGGGCCAAGTCGCGCCGCGACATCCCGGACACGTCCCGAATCAGGTGCAGTTTTTTGCCGCAGTTCTCCTGGGTAATCGACTCCATCATGGCATACTTCTGCTCTTCGCTGTCAAACTCCCAGACTGACGCGAGTTGCTCTCGAGGGTCGACCTTGTTCTTCTTCGCTTCGTTTTGCATGACTGGCCCTTTCACTTGATTGCATTGTCTATGCACCGTGCATCCAAAAGATGTGCGTCATTGTAATGCACGGTGCATCGCTGTCAATGGCAATCTCTTCTGGCGCACGCCACATACTCGTAACCACATTGATAACAACGTGTTACATCGGTGCGAGTTTTTCTGGTTCAGCTTAACAGCCGGTTCGTCTCGGCCCCTACCGCCATTTCGAACTCGCGCCGGGTATGTAAGAGAAGGACGAAGAGCACCAACCCTGCCAGACAGCGCGCCGGTCGCCAGGCGAAGGCCATTGTGGGCACATCCGCAAGGAGCCCGCAATGGATGAACCCATCGCCGACCCCCCGAACCCGGTCGCCATGACCCCGCACGAGCGCCGCCAGGAGATCGCCGTTGTGGATGATTGTGTCCTTACGGGAGCAACACTGCTCAATAGTCGCCGTGCGGGCACGTATGCTGAATGCGCGTCCGTAGAAGTCGTGGCTCTCGCCAAGTGTACTGGCTCCGGAACGACGGTCCGGGATGCAGTTGGTCTGCAACCGAGTTTGCACCGGACGAATTATGGTGGCGCAGGCACTATGCCTGCTTGGGAGGCTTGCGCAGGGTCAATGCGCCGGTGGGGCAGGCTTCGACGACTTTTTCGGCGATGCCCTGGAGGGCGTCGGACAGGGGCTGGTCGAAGGGAACGCCGATTTTGACCTGGAAGCCGCGGCCGACGTGGGTGAGCGCGAGATCCTTGCCTTCCCGCTGGGTGATCTGGACGCACAGGCCGCACGCGATGCACTTGCCGGATTCGTAGATGACGGAATCCTGGGTGACGATGCGCTCGTAAGGTTTGCGGTCGGTTTTCAGGCGGGATTGGCTGGCGTTGTATTTTACCGAGTATTCGCGGAGGAGGCAGCCATCGAGCTTGCCGCAGTCGCAGGAGAGGCAGCGGTTGGCCTCGCGGACGGCGGCGGGGTTGGGCAGGCCGGCGTTGTCGGCGGCTTTGTCGGCACGAGGGTCGGGGGCGGCGCCGGCATTGAAGGCGGCCAGTTCGTACTCGGCCAGGACGCCGAGGCGGACGGTCCACTGGCCGGGCTCGGGGGCGGGATGGAGGCCGCGGGCATAGAGGTCGATCACATGGGCGGCTTCGCGGCCTTCGGCGACCGCGCGAATGTAATGCGGGAAGGGCGCGAGGGCGGTACCGGCGGCGAAGACGCCGGGGATGCTGGTCATCCAGGTGGATTTATCGACCTTGATGCCTTTGCCGAGGTAATCGACGCCGAGGGATGTTGCGGTGGGTTTGTCGATCTCGCCGACGGCGAGGAGGATTGCGGCATGGCGGGCGAGGAGGTTGGCGATGGCCAGGTTGCCCTGACCAACCTGTGCGCCAAGCTCGAATCGCGCGCCGAAGCGGCGGATGATGTCGATCTCGGCATCGAGCACATCGCGGGGGAGGTCTCTTTCGGGGACGACGTATCGCAGTGTGCCGCCGGGCTGCGGGCGCTGGTCAAAGACGGTGACATCGTGGCCATCGCGGAGCAGGTACCAGGCGGCCGAGAGGCCGGTGGGGCCGGAGCCGACGATGGCGATGGACTTGCCGGTGGGAGGGCGTTTTTCGGGCAGGTAGGGCTGGGATGAGGCCAGATCCTCATCGGCGACGAAGCGCTTGAGGCGGCAGATGGAGATGGCTTGGTCGAGGGCAGCGCGGCGGCATCCTTTCTCGCACAATTCGGGGCAGATGCGGCCGAGAACGGCCGGGAGGGCGATGGTTTCCTTGACGGTGATGAGGGCATCGCGGAAATCGCCGGCGGAAATCTGGCGGATCATCGTGGGGATGTCCATATGGGCCGGGCAGACGTTGGTGCAGGGGGCGAGGCAGTCGCCGGCGTGGTCGGCCAGAAGCAAGTCGAGGGCCGTGCGGCGGGCGGCGTGGACCGACTCGGTTTCGCTTTCGACGACCATGCCATTGACGGCCCTGGTGGCGCAGGAAGGGACAAGGCGAGGCGAGCCATTGACGCGGACGACGCACACGAGGCAGGAGGTGTTGGGATCGCAGTCATCTCGATAACACAGCGTGGGGATGTCGATGCCGAGTTTGCGGGCGGCGTCGAGGATGGTATCGCCTTCATCAACGGTGACTTCGGTGTTGTCGATGCGGATGGTCGGCATGGAAGAAACTCGGAGTTCGGGTTTCGGCTGTTCAGGTTTCAGACGATCTCGATGGCGTTTTCGGGGCAGACGGTGCGGCAGACATCGCAGCGGGTGCACTTGGCGACGTCGATGGAGTGGATCTGATAGGGGGTCATGGGGATGGCGTCGGCGGGGCATTCCTGGGCGCACTTGGTGCAGCCGATGCAGTTGTCCTTAACCTGGTATTTCACCAATGCCTTGCACTTGCGGGCGGGGCAGCGGCCCTGCACGTGGGCTTCGTATTCGTGGCGGAAATAGCGCAGGGTGGTGAGGACGGGATTGGGGGCGGTCTGGCCGAGGCCGCACAGGCTGCCGCTTTTCACCTGGGAGCAGAGGTCCTCGAGCTTCGCCAGGTCGCCGGGCCTGGCCTGGCCGTTGCAGAGGCGGTCGAGGATGTCGAGCATGACCTTCGTGCCGATGCGGCAAAAGGAGCACTTGCCGCAGGATTCGGCCTGGGTGAAGTGCAGGAAATAGCGGGCGATGTCGACCATGCAGTCGCTGTCATCCAGCACGACCAGGCCGCCGGAGCCCATGATGGCGCCGACGGCGGCGAGTGATTCGTAATCCACGGGCGTGTCGGCCAGTTCCGCCGGGATGCAGCCGCCTGAGGGGCCGCCGATCTGAACGGCCTTGAACCGCCTGCCGTTGGCGACGCCGCCGCCGATATCCTGGACGATCTGGCGGATGGTGATGCCCATCGGCACTTCGATCAGCCCGCCGCGGGCAACCTTGCCGGTGAGGGCGAAGACCTTGGTGCCCTTGGACTTCTCGGTTCCCATGGCCGCGAAGGCCTCTGCGCCGTGGCGGATGATCCACGGCACCATCGCGTAGGTTTCGACGTTGTTGATCAGGGTCGGCTTGTCGCCCAGGCCGGACTGAGCTGGAAAGGGCGGGCGCAGTCGCGGCATGCCGCGCCGGCCTTCGATGCTGGCGATAAGCGCGGTCTCTTCGCCGCAGATGAAGGCGCCTGCGCCTTCGACGATGCGAAGCTTGAGCGAATGGCCGGAATTGAGGATGTTCTCACCCAGGAAGTTGCGCGCCTCACAGATTTCGATGGCCTGCCGGATGCGCTCGACGGCCAGAGGGTACTCATGGCGGATGTAGAGGATGCCCTCGGTTGCGCCGATGGCGCGGGAGGCGACGATCATGCCCTCGATGACGCGGTAGGGGAACGACTCGAGGATCATCCGGTCCATGAACGCGCCGGGGTCGCCTTCATCTCCGTTGCAGATGATGTATTTGACGTCGCCGGCGCTGGCGCGAACGCGTTCCCACTTGATGCCTGTGGGGAATCCCGCACCGCCCCGGCCGCGCAGGCCAGAGCCTTTGACGGTTTCGATCAACTGCTCGGGCTGCTGTTCCAGCAGGGCTTTGCGCGTGGCGGCGAAACCGCCAAAGGAGATGTACTCCTCGATATCCAGAGGCGCGACATTGCCGTTCTCCTCGGTGGCAATGCGTTTCTGGGGGCCCAGAAACTCGCAGACGGGGCCGTCGCGGGTGTCAAGGGCGTGTCGCTCGATGGGTTCATGGTCGACCTCATCGGTCAGAAGGCGGTCGAAGGCGGTGGAAAACATCCCGGTAATCCGCCGGAAGTAGCCCTTGGGCTGGACATGCCGGCGGACGATGGCGTCGGCTTCTCGGGCCGAGACCTTGCCGTACATGGTCAGGAGCTTGCCGCCGCGGGTCACCTCGACCATCGGGGTCTGATAGCACATGCCCACGCAGCCGACGCTCTTGATCGACACATCGGCGCCGGTGCGGGCGACGGCCTGTTCCAGTGCGCTCTTGAGATGCAGGGCGCCGCCGGCGATGCAGCATGAGCCGCAACCAACGCGAAGCTCGGCGGGCACGTGCCCGTTGCGGCCATTGCGCTGGGCGGGCTTGGCCTGAACGGGGGACAGATCGAGCGAGAGGTAGTCTTCGATGGCCTCGGCCATGTTATCAGCGGTGCGGTGCCCGTAAGTCATTGCGCCGATCTGCACCACCGGCGCCAGCGTGCAGCAGCCGAGGCAGCCGACGCGTTCGATGGTGAACAGCCCCTTTGCATCCGTATCCTGTGTACTGGAGAGCTTCAGGCGACGGCGCAGAGCATCCTCGACCAGTTCCGAACCCTTCACATGGCACGCGGTGCCGTGGCATATCCTGATGATGTGCTGGCCGGCCGGTTCGTGACGGAACTGGGCGTAGAAGGTCGAGACACCGATGATGCTGGCCTGGGTGATCTGGGTGATCTCGGTGATCCGGCGCAGGGCTTGTTCGGGCAGGTAGTGATAGTGTTCCTGGACGGCCTGGAGGATGGCGATGACGGACTCCGGCGTGGCGCCGAGGCGATCAACGGTCTGATCGACGAAGGCCAGGTCGATCGGCGGAGGCTTCACTTGAACATCGGTCTCGGTCATCACTTCGATCCTATGCAGTACAAATGCTTCTCGCCGCGGAGATATATCTTGCCATCGAGCACGGCCGGGGATGCGCGGATGGGTTCATCCAGCTTGCATGTGGCGACCAGCTTGAACTCGCGGGCAGCCTCGAAGATGTAGGTTAATCCATTCGTGTCGGTCAGGTAGACATTCTTGCCGATGAGCGTGGGCGAGGCGTTGAAGTTGACCATCGTGTCCGGATCGGGGCTTTCGAAGAGATGTTGCCACACTTCTTCGCCTGTCCTGGCGTCAGCGCAGATTACGTTCCCGCTGGTCTGGATGCTGAAGACGAATTCGCCCGTCGCAAGCGGGCTGACGATGTCGGGCAGGTCGATCATGGAGCGGTAGAGGATGTGCGACTTGGTCACATCGCCCTTGCCGTCGGTCTTGATGGCGACGAGGTCTTCGCGGTCAAGGCCCAGGTAGGCGACGCCGTTGACGTACACGGGGGATGGCGCCACCTCGCCGCCGGACTGGAGCCACTTGGCCCGCCAGATCTCACTGCCCGTCTCGGGATCGTGAGCGATGACCAGCGGGTGGCCGGCGGCGATGACCTGCGGGCCGGAGGGGGTCTGCGCCAGGATCGGGGTGCTCCAGGCGACGAGGACCGGCCGCTTGGCCTCCCACACCTGTTTGCCGGTCGGTCCGTCGAAACAGAGCATGGTCGACTTGAAATGCTCCTCATCGTGGCCGCGGTCGAACTGGACGAACACGCGGTTGCGGTAGGCCAACAATGACGAGGCGTGGCCGTAGGTGTTGTCTTCCTGATCCCAGCCGAGGTTCTTGGACCAGAGCTTCTTGCCCGAGAAATCGAACGCGGCCAGATCGCCCGTGGGGAAGATCGCGTAGACGCGGGCGCCATCGGTCGCGACGGTGTTCGGAGCATAGCTGACGCCTTCGGTCACATCAAATTCGCCCGGCGTGGTGGACCCTACGGGTTGCTTCCACTTAAGCTGGCCGGTGGTACGGTCGAAGCAGTACAACTCGCGCTTCTCGCGAGTTGCGCCGGTCAGGAAGATGTGCTGGCCCCAGATGACCGGGGAATTGTGTCCAAGCAGGGGAATAGGCGTCTTCCAGAGGATGTTCCTGCCCGATGCGCCATCCCAATCCGTGACATACTCGCCTGTGCTGACGATGCCCGAGCCGCCGAAACCGCGGAAACTCGGCCAGTTCTTCGCATAATCGGCGACCGTTACTTCGACCGTCGCTGTCGGTGCCTGGCCAACGGCCGGGGCGTTGGCGGCAGCCAGCTTCGCAAGCTCACCTTCGAAAGAGGGAAGCTGGAAGCGGGGCATGCTGGCCATGGCCAGAAAGACGGCCGCTGTGGCGGCCGCCGCGCCGATGACGGCCATTCGCGTCCAGCGCAGCGTGAGCGGCAGGGTGGCGAAGGGGTGCGTGGCGGGGTCAGGCATGTACGGTTTCGCGCTGAGCTGGTAAACAAGCTTCAGGCTGATAACCAGAACGATCGCGCCGCCCAGAAGCAGATAGCTGCCGCGGTGCATGAATGAGCGCCGTTCGAAGAATGCCTGGCGGATGTCGCGGTCTTTTTCCCAGAGTCGCTGGCGCAGTTCCTCATCGCCGGTCTCGGCGAGCTGGTTGCGCAGCTCGGGAATGGCCGCCAGTGTGAGCGGGTGGTACGCCTGTTCGCGGTGGTGGGCCGCCAGCATGATCAGGGCGACGGACAGGCAGTACGTCGCAGCGGCCAGGCCGATGCCTAGCAGCGCGCCTCGCCAGATGCGATAGCCGTTGGCGGCCTGCGTCTCTAGATGGATAACAGTCTGCGTCATGCGGTCACCAGCTCAGCCTGGGCTTTCTGTTTGTGTTCCAGTTCCACGGGACATGAGGTGTAACAGCGGGCGCAGGCGACGCACCACGCCGGGTCGGCGGTGTAGCCGGTGCGGCGGCGGCGGATCAGCAGGCCGACCAGCTTCCAGCCGATCACCGCGCCGATGAATGCTCCGAATGCGGTTGCACCCACTGCGAAGCGGTTTCTGACATCCCGGCCCACCTGATACAGCTCAGGGACCGAGCCCGACTTCTCGCGGAAGGCAACGCTCTCATTGCTGACGCCGTCCCTGGCAGGGTCAATCTTCCCGTTCTCCTCGATCCAGATGCGCTCGGCGAGTCTTACCGTGAAGTCGTTCCGGGAAAGCAGCGGCCCGCTGTAATAGCCGATGGCCGCGAACAGCGCCACGAGCAGCGGCAGGGCGATGACGGCCGCCGCCAGTTGCCGTCGGCCCGCGCGATTGCGGCGGGGCGGCTGGCTGGGCGTGGGATGACGGATAGCGCCGAACGGGCACGAGGTTTCACAGAGGCGGCAATCCACGCATTCATCCGGCGTGATCGTGACCCTCCGCCGCGAGAACGGCGACAGGAATTTCAACAGCACGGAATACGGGCAGATGAACCGGCAGTACGTCCGGCCGACGAACATGCTGATCAGCAGAATGATGCCGCCGATGATGAGCATGTGCCTCGGGCCGTTCAGCCGGAAGAAGCCCACGAACGGGTCATATCGACAGATCACGAAGTCGCTGTTGAGGTAGGCCAGCATCACAGCCAGCCCGAGGTAAACATAAGCAAATAACCCCAGGGCGTGTTCGAGCCAGCTTGGCACGGTCACAGGCTTCCAGAGCACAACATCCTGGATGGCGCCCAGGGGGCAGACCGATGAGCAGAAGACCCGGCCGAAGAACAGGGCGAATATCAACGGCAGGATGAAGAACAGGGCGACGGTGATGGGAAGGGCGTAGCCATTGGGGCCGGCCGCCAGGGCGACGTTCTGGATCGACCCGATCGGGCAGATGCAGCCATTGCGGAAGAAACCAAAGTACACCAGCGCAAACACCATCAGAACGAAGACGCCCCGGCGCGTGCGACGGTAGTACACCAGGTATGAGGCGATGCCCAGGCACGCGGCCAGGATGGCGGTGTCCACATACGGCCAGCCCGCCCAGTGGGAGGGGCTGGTGACGAGTTGCGGCATCTGGTGCCCGCTGCGGAATTCCGGTGCGGGAAAGAACTGCCCCTCATCCTCGGCCAATGCCGCCAAAGGACTCGCAAGCAGGACGAAGAGAAATACGAACGACCTGCGCATCAGCCTATCCGATCCTTCAGCAGGTAGGATTTTGACAGAGGAACACGCGAGATGGCCTGCGCGGGGCAGGCCTGGGCGATGGAACACTGGTTGCAGTCCACGCACAACTGCCGGTCGATCTGCAGAAACAGCGACCGGTTCTTGAAGACCAGGCATCCCTTCACGCACTTGGCGCAGCCGATGCACAGGTCGTTGTCGATGGTATACTCGTAATACTCGCCCTCGATGTGCCTGCGGATGATTGCGCCGGTGGGGCAGAGTTGGTTCTCCGCGCCGGTGTTCAGGTCCGATGGATTGACCTCAGGAACGAAGTAGCCGGTGCAGAGATTGCAGTAGCCGCAACGCTCAAAGTCATTGACAACCTTCACCGCCGACGGCTTCAAGACGCACTGGCTTTCGCAGTTGGCGCATTGGATGCACTTGTACGGATCGATCTGCCAGACCATCGCCTCGGCGTCATCCTGCCCCAGGACCCAGCCGACGAGTCCGCCCATGCCCAACAGGCCCGCCCCGCGAATGCCCTGGGCGATGAATGTGCGGCGGGTTGTATTGTCAGTATTGGGCATGCTCATCTCATTCCTAACATAGGCGAATTCACGGGCGGGCCGCCCGTGCCACTGTTTTGTTGCCGCGCCGATTTGGCTTGGGGCAGATCGCAACCATTAAACAGAGAGCAGGAGCCGCATTGGGGTGCTTTGGTGCAACCCTTGTCCGGCTTCAGAACCAGCAGGCCTACGCCCGCCACAAGGGCGGTCGCAGCCAGAAACTGCCGGCGGCTCGCCAGAGGTTGCTTTGTCATGATGCCCCTCCAGGTTTCGGGGCGAATACGCGAACGGCCCTGCCGCCACGCTCCATGGCGAAGACCCGTCCATCCGCGGCGGCGTCGAGGTCCAGGCCCGTCAGGTTCTCGGCAAACGCATCTGGCGGTGCGACAACGCAGTCAAAACGCCCGTCCGGATGGTGCCGCTTAATCCTTGCAATGCCCTTCTCCGCGGTGATGAAACTGCCGTCCGTCAGCATGACGAAGTCCGTCGGGTTGCAGCAGCCCCAGAAATCGCCGATGCCGGTGCCGGCCTGTCCCCAGGTGCGTTCAAGCTGCCCGGCCGCGCTGTAGCCCTCAAGCCGCTTCATGCCCGGGTTGGCCACCCAGACCATGCCGTTGGAAGCGATTTCGACATCCAGGTGCGGGCTTGGAACGTTCAAGCCTGGATAGTTCTTGGATGCATCCGGCCTGCCAATCTCCTGGAGCACTTTGCCGGCGGGGTCGCAGTGGAGCAGCAGGCGCCGGCCGGCGTCTGCCACATAGATATGGTCGCCTGCGATCTTCACGTCCGTAATGTAAGATCGCGCGCCAAAGCCGCTCCAGATCGATTTCGGCTTGCCGTCGTCGGCGTAGACCTCGACGTGGTCCTTCACGCCGACGTAGATGCTGCCGTCAGGCGCCACTGTTATGCAGAAGGGGGCTTGCGACAATGCGACAATGTCGGAATACGAGCCGTCCGCCTCGAACCGGCGGATGACGCGGTCGCCCGCCACCAGGAGCCGGCCTGATGCGTCGAGCGCGATGCCCTTGGGCGACTGGAGCCCGGTTTCGATGCGTTGAACCTCGGCGTATCGGATCAAGGCTGGATCGACCTTCCGAAGTTCAGTCAGGTCATAGTTGAACGCCTTGGCCAGGGCTTCTTCGTTGGATTTGGCCGTGGTATCCAGGTGCTTGTAGAGGCGGTAGGCGCCGTAGCCGACTAACGGCGCTGCCACAATCGCTGCGGTCATTCCCGCGAACGTTGCCGATCGAATGGAGGGCTTGTCACTCATTCGATGTCTTCCTTATGTCTAGGCACGCCATGCGCGTCATATCGCGGCAGATGAGCCGGCCATCCACCAGCGCAAAAGGCCCCCAGGAATCGCGACCTTTCTCAAAAACATTGGCCTCCGCGATCAGGTTGAAGCCGGTTTCGGTTGCCTCGGCCAATGTCAGCCGCCCGTGATCATCCATCAGGATAATCATGCCGTCGGCAATCGTGAACGGCCCGATGCCGAAGCGATGGGCGCCGCTGTCCCATACGGGGTTGCCGCTGAGGTCCATGCAGACCAGCTTGCCGCCGGCGATCACGCAGTACACGTGGTTCTTGTAGAGGATAGGCGTGTGCTGGTCCGAACTGAACTTGTTTGGCGGCAACGACAGAACCGCCCGGGCCTCGATCTTTCCGTCCGCCTCGACAAGCTGCATGATCTTCGAGATCGATTGATAACCCGTCAGCAGGATGCGGTCTTCGCTGATCTGCACCGGGCAGGGGACGTTCGTCGCGACGCGCCATTCGGTGGTCTGCCAGAGCACCGACCCATCCTCGGCCGACACGCCCACAACCCCGCCGGTGGCGGGATAGACATACATGCGCTTGCCCTTGAACGTCATGGGCACCACGCAGTTGTGCGTCATGTCCCACTTGCGCGGGTTAGGCGTCTTCCACTTGACCTGGCCAGT
>CAZMXI010000157.1:5170-11332 GCA_964570205.1 uncultured Tepidisphaeraceae bacterium | reverse complement strand
CGCCAGGTATCGACATGGCGGCTGACTACATCGCCGAACAGTTCCTCCAGGCCGTCGTCGCCTCCATCCCCCGCGCCTGGCGGTTCCCCGAACATGCCTCCGCCCGCATCCGCTGCGGCAACATCACCTGCCAGTCCTACCACTTCCACGAGGGCCCCTGGCGCATGAGCGCCGATGTCCGCGATGATGGCAAAATCGTCGGCGAGGTCGTCGTCTTCTATGCCAAGGGCGTCCCCGTCGCCCCCGGCGGACCCTTCCTCCGCGAGGAACACGCCCTCCTCCGCGTCATCGCCGAACGCGTCTCCACCACCCTCCGCCACATGAAGGCCGAGACCGACCTCGCCGAGGCCCACCGCACCCTCCGCGCCCTCTGGAGTCAGGCTATCGCCGACCTTTCCCAGGCCGTCGGGGCCACTTCCGGAGAGGCCGGCCGCCTCTTGGTGCGCATCCTCGCCGGCCGCGACATGCCCGCGCCTGCAATGGCCATGGCCGATGAGCCCATGCAGCTCCGGCTCGAACGCGACACCTCCGAATTCCGCGGCACTGGCGGCGTGCTCCGCGACGCCTGCGCTGACTACGACGATGCGGACTTTATTCTCATGGCCAACGCCGCCCAGGCCCCGCTCGAACCCCTCGGCGCCCTGACGGCCGAAATGGCCGCCACCGGCGGCGATGTCGTCCTCGTCTCCCACGACGATGGCACCCCCAGCGGCCTGATGCTCGTGCGCTGCGGCTGCCTGCGCCTGGTCCCCGACGTCGGTTTTGTGGATATGAAGGAGCAGGCCCTTCCCCTCATCGCCCGCAAGCACCGCGTCAGCGTGCTGCACCGCGCCCAGCCCACCGGTCTGCCCATCCGCACCCTGGCGAATTACATCACCGCCCTGCACTGGACCCACCGCCGCGATGACGATCACGTGCGAAGCGCCTTCGCCGAAGACTGGTTCCCCCGTTTTGCCATCATCGAAGACCCGGCAGGCGTCGATCCCACCGCCCACGTCCACGACTCGGTCGTGCTCCGCGGCGGCCGGGTCGAGCGGGGCGCCACCATCGTCCGCTCGCTCGTGTGTCCCGGAGGCCTGGTCCGGCGAAACGCCACCCTCGTCGAACAGATCATCACTGCGGACAGCGCCAGGTGAGTTGCTCCCCATGAAGTTCAACATCATCCCCAATTCCTGGTTCAAGAACGGCTGGTCGGCCTGGCATCTCGTCGCCGCGGCCATCATGGGCGCTCTGGGCGCCATGGTGACCTCCGATGCCTGGCAGGACATATGGCGCATTGCCCTGAAGGATGAAGAATCCAGCCACATCTTCCTCGTCCCCATCGTGATGGGCTGGCTGATCTGGATTCGCCGCCGCCGGCTGCGTCAATGCCGCCCCCACGGCAACTGGATCGGTCCCCTCATGATTGTTGTCGGCTGGGGCTTGTACTCGCTGGGCGATGCCCAGCTTATCCAGTCGTTCTGGCACGGCGGGGCGGTCCTGATCGTGCTGGGATGCATCTTCTCCATACTCGGCCGCGATGTCTTCTTTCAGTTCCTCCCGGCCTTTGCGATCCTGATCTTCCTCGTCCCCGTTCCTGGCCGCATCCGCCAGCGCATCGCCATCCCTCTCGGCGATGCCACCGCGCAGGTCACCGAGCAGTTCCTCCTGCTGTTCAACTTCGAAGTCCAGCGTATGGGCAGCCTCCTCCGAATCAACAACGTCCCCGTCACCATCGCCGAGGCCTGCAATGGGCTGCGCATGGTCTTCGCCCTTACCATGGTCTGCTTTGCCTTCGCCTTCGGCACACCCCTGCGCGGCTATGTGCGCCTGATCGTCTTGGCGGCCAGCCCCGTTTCCGCCATCGTCTGTAACGTTATCCGCCTCGTCCCCACGCTCTGGATCTACGGCTCGGCCGACAGACTGGTGCGCTTCCTGCGCATCGAGCCCGACCCCGGCCAGAGCGTCGAGGCCGCCGGCATCGAACTGGCCAACCACTTTCACGATATCTCCGGCTGGATCATGCTGCCCATCGCCTTCCTGCTGCTGATGGGGATCGTTCGCGCCCTCCGATGGGCGCTCGTGCCGGTCCATCAGTACACCCTGGCCTACGAATGAGCTGCCTCTGCATCCAGCATCCAGGAGCGTGAAGCCTATGTCCCGAAAACCGAACATCCGTCCGCGACACATCACGCCGCTGGTGTTCGCACTGGTCCTCCTGGCCGGCGTCGGCGCGGAACGCATCTACCTGCGCGGCCTGGCCGTCGATGCCAGCCCTTACCACCGCAGGATTCGCGAGGCGGCCGATTGCGTGCCCGACCGCATCAACACCATGTGGTTCGGCGATGATGTGCCCGTGACCCCCTCGGCGGTGGCCCTGTTGAAACCCAACCTGCTGCTCCAGAAGCGATTCCAGCATCTCCAGAGCGGCCAGGACATGACGTTCCTGCTCGTCCAGTGCAGCGATGCCCGCGACATCCTCGGGCACTACCCTCCCGT
Organism: uncultured Tepidisphaeraceae bacterium; assembly: GCA_964570205.1. Classification (GTDB taxonomy): domain Bacteria; phylum Planctomycetota; class Phycisphaerae; order Tepidisphaerales; family Tepidisphaeraceae; genus CAZMXI01. The sequence goes on along the minus strand of CAZMXI010000157.1, from coordinate 8,854 downwards.
CTGCTATGTCAGCCAGGGCTACAGCATGGCGTCGGCCAGGAAGATGGACTGGAAGGTGGGCCATTGGACCATCGAGGGTGTGCAGTACGAATTCTCGACGATCAAGGCGGCCGGACACGCCAACATGATCGTCTGGAACTTCATGATCCTTCCCGATGGCAGTTTCTGCCGGGATATGCAGGGAGTGGACCGCATCGGCCGAAACCGGCTGATGCGGCATTTCGGGGCGGCGCAGGTGCAGTTCGTCTCCAGCGTCACCCTGCCGGAAACGGAGCGGGAGAAATTCTTCGAGGCGATGATGCAGGCGGCTGCGCCGCTGATCGATGCGATTCGCCGGGGAGTACAGTGAACTTATGACCAACGACTACCAATTGGCCCCCGTGAGCTCGAACACCGAGCTTGGCCCCGTTCTTGGCCAGGCCCCGGAGCCCGCCCAGCCAGCGCGAAACCCGCTGCTGGTGCTGCATGGGCTCCTCCGCGGTCGGTATATCTGGGCGGTGCCGCTCGCCCTGGTGCTCGCGGCCGGCGCGGCGTTCGTTGCCTATCGGTATTTTCCGCTGAAGTACCAGAGCACGGGCCTCGTGCAGATACGCCCCTACATCCCCGGCATTCTCAAGGATCAGGCCGGCGTCATGCCCATGTTCGAGGCGTTTGCCGAATCTCAGGCGCAGCTCATGCGCAGCCGGCGCACGATCGACATGGCCATGCAGAATCCCGAATGGGCCGGCCTTGGCCGAGGCGTCTCGCCGCAGACGGTCACGGACTTCACCGAGAGTCTCGCCGTCGCCAGGCCCAAGGGCGGCGAGATGGTCCTGGTCAACTTCACCGATCCCGACCCCACCGCCGCCATGATCGCCGTCGCCTCGATCATCCAGGCATACCAGGCTCTCTATGGCGAGAATGACATCCAGAGCATTGAAAGCCGAATCCAGGTTCTTGAAGGCCTGCGCACCCGGCACACTGCCGAACTGGACGGCATCCGCAAGCGCATTGACGGCATCGGGGCCGAATTCGGCTCGAACAAGCTCGAACAGCAGTATCAGTTCAAAGTCGAAGAACTGAACAAGCTCGAATCTCAGTTGAAGCAGGTCCAGCTCAACCTGGCCATCGCCGAGGCGGCGCTCGGCCAGGCCGCCACCCAGCCTTCCACCCAGCCTGCCGAGACGATGGCCCCCGCGACCCAGCCTGCCGAACTGACAGACGAGGTTGTCGCTGCCGTCGATCCCATCGCCCGCGATGCCCTTCGTCGGTTGCGATCGCTCCAGCACAGGCTGGAGTGGCACCTCCAGACCAAGGGCGAAAACCACCGCGATGTCAAGCAGACCCGCTTCGAACTGGCCACGGCCGAGGCCGAGCTGGGCGAGGCTGTGCGCTTCTTCCGCGACGCCGTCGCCAAAGGGCTCATTCCCAACCCCCTGACTTCGCAGCAGCAGGCGCCCGGCGCCCCCGTCAGGGCCATCGATCTCGCCCCCCTGCGCTCCCAGCAACAGAAACTGCTCGCCCTGTACGAGAGGGAGAAGCAGGCCACGATGGAACTGGGCCGCAAGAACATGCTCATCGAGTCCCTCCGTGTTGAGGAGGAAAACGTGCGGATCAAACTCGATGAGGTCAAGGCCCGCATCGAAACGCTGAACCTCGAATCCGCCGGCAGCGGCCGGATTGTCGTCATCAGTCGTGGTGACCGCCCGGTGGCGCCTTCCAACGACAAGCGCATCCCCGTCGCGGGCGCCAGCGGCTTCGGCGGCTTCGCCATTGGCATCGGCCTGGCGGTTCTCGTCGGCCTGATGGATCGGCGCTTCAGGAGCATCGGCGATGCCCGCACCTCCCTTCGGCACGTCAACCGCATCTTGGGCATCCTGCCCAGCCTGCCGGATGACCTGTCCGACCCCGAGCAGATGGCCATCGCCGCCCACTGCGTCCACCACATCCGCACGCTGCTGCAGATTCACGCCGGCCGCGCGGATCAGCACGTCTTCGCCGTCACCAGCCCCGCTTCGGGCGATGGCAAGACCAGCCTGACGCTCGCGCTGGGCCTTTCCTTTGCGGCGTGCGAATGCAAGACCCTCCTGATTGACTGCGACGTCATCGGTGGGGGCCTGACCGCCCGGGTGGATACCATCATCAGGCGCAAGCTCGGCCAGGTCCTTCGACGCCAGGGCCTGCTCACCGAGAACCAGCTCAAGGAGGCCCTGGCCATCGCCCAGCACGCCAACCGCAGGCTCGGCGAGGTGCTCATCGAAATGGGCTACCTCACCCCCGAGGATGTCCGCCAGGCTCTGAGCATCCAGAACGAGTCGGTCGTCGGCCTGGTCGATGTCCTGGCCGGCGAGAACCTGATGGACTGCGTCATCACCACCGGCACCCCGGGCCTTTGCGTGCTCCCTCTGGGCGCTGCCGACACCCAGCACGTCGGCCAGCTCTCGCCCGCCGTCGTGCGGCGGATTCTCAACGAAGCCCGGCAGCACTTTGACGTCATCCTCATCGACACCGGCCCGATTCTCGGCAGCCTCGAGGCGGCAATCGTCGCCGCCGAGGCCGACGAGGTGATCCTCACCGTTTCGCGCGGCGAGCAGCGGCTTCCCGCCGAGCGCGCCATCGAGCACCTCGGCAACATCGGCGCCCGCATCGCCGGCATCGTGTTCAATCGCGCCCAGGTCGACGACATCGCCAGCTCTGGCTACTCCTCCGCCGTCAGCACGCGATTCGTCTCCAACCGCGCGCTGGTTCCGGCCGGCGCCGGCCGGTTCGGCCCGGTGGCCTCCGCCGTCGTCACCTCGGCCCAGCCCGAAAACGGCGAGGCCCGCAAAGGTTAGCCCCGTCGCGGTGCGGTTGGGAGAACGCAGCGCCTCCCTCCGCTGAAGGCCGAAGGCGCTGTGGGTCAAGCGCGTACTCCGGATATTGGTCATGATCAGGCAGATTTCCATCCTTCCCGCCGAGAGCCAGCCGACCGTCTGGGGCCTGACCCCCACGCTCCTGCACGACTACTTCTGGGCCGCCCGCGGCGTGTCAGTCGTGCGCCAGGGCGAGGTGGCCGAGATCGTCGAAGGCGCTGAGCTGTTCCTCCTGACCGACCCGCGCACGCTCGCCATCTTCCGATTGCGCCACCTGATCGAAACCCTGAGCTGGATGGACCCCGACGTCATGTACGTGCGGCTGAACAACAGCCGCGATCGCGGCTATCGCGAGACCGTGCTCACCGACGACAGCGGCCAGTTCGTCCGCTTCGAGCGCAACTACGGCGGCTCCGATGCCCGCCTGGCCCGCGTCGCCATCACTCCCCACCGTGACATCGCCCGGCTCTGGCAGACCTCCGCCGACATCCGCGCCGCCTGGGATCAGCTTCGCCGGATTCCCCGCACCCACCGCGAGGCCATGAGCATCACCGGACGCGCCTATGACCGCGCTGCCGACGCCGAAATCGCCCAGTTCGTCCGCGATCTCGTCCAGTACTGGCAGCATCCATCGGCCACCATTCACGGCATTCGCAAAGTCGGCGCCGATGTCTGGGCCTATGGTGACATCAAGTCGCCTTCCGATACCAGGTTCATCGGGCCCGTCTGGATCGGCGCTGGACGTTCGCTGGAAGATGCCAAGGCGGTCCTCGGCCCGGCCGTGCTGTGGGATGACCCCGCCGCCCGCCCCCAGACCGCCCATGTGCGCTGGGAAGAACTCGAGCCCACGCCC
>CAZMXI010000157.1:0-5160 GCA_964570205.1 uncultured Tepidisphaeraceae bacterium | reverse complement strand
GATTCTCAAGCGCGGCTTCGACATCATTTTTGCGATGGTGGTGCTGATCCTCACGCTGCCGCTCTATCCCCTGGTCATGCTGGCGATCTGGCTGGAAGACGGCCGGCCGTTCTTCTTCGGCCACAAGAGGGAGACCATCGGCGGCAAGGAATTCCCCTGCCTCAAGTTCCGCTCGATGCGTAAGGACGCCGACCGCATCAAGGCCCAGATCGCCGCCGAAAACCAGGCCGACGGCCCGCAGTTCTACATAGACAACGACCCCCGCATCACGTTCGTCGGCAACATCATCCGCAAGCTCAACATCGACGAACTGCCCCAGTTCATCAACGTGCTGCTGGGCCATATGTCGGTGGTCGGGCCGCGCCCCAGCCCCTACAGGGAAAACCAGTTCTGCCCCGGCTGGCGCGAGGCTCGCCTCAGCGTGCGTCCCGGCATCACCGGGCTCTGGCAGGTCCAGCGCACCCGCAAGCACGGGCTGGATTTCCAGGAGTGGATCAAGTACGACATCGAGTACGTTGAAAGAGCCAGCTTCTGGCTGGATGTCCAGATCATCTGGAAAACCGTGGCCATCATCGTCCGGGGAGCCTTACGCCCATGATCGTACGAGCCAAGACCAAACGCCGGCTGATTATCCTCGCCGCTGCCGTCGTCCTTGCCGCCGGGGCCCTGGCCGGGGCGTTCTTCGTCCACCGCCAGATGCAGCGGACCAACGCGCTGCGCGCACGTGACGAAGGCATGGCGGCGCTCGAGAAGCATGACTACTTCACCGCCATGCACCGCATCGGCACCTACTGCAACATATTCAAGGAAGATGCCGATGCGCGCTATCACTACGCCGAGGCTCGACTCCAGGTCGCCGAACGTGACGGTGGCCACATCAGCCAGGCCACGAACAGCCTGCGATATGCCCTGGATCTGCAGCCGGGCCACAGAAAGGCCGCGAAGCTGCTTCTTGACCTTTACGTGCAGCGTCGCCAGCCCAGCGAAGCCGTTGCCCTCGCCGACCGCATGCTCGTTGCCGATCCGAAGGATGCCCACGCGCTTCGCTCCCGCGCTGTCGCGCACGCCATGCTGCGCAATCAGGACAAGGCGCTGGCCGACGCGACGGCCGCCGCCGCCCTGGATCCAGCCGACATCGGCGGGCAGATCCTGCTGATGGATGTCAAGAGGCTCAAGGGCGAGGCCGCCGACAAGATCGTCGAGCAGGCCAAGGCGCTGGTCGATGCTCACCCCAATGATGGCCGATTCGAACTGGTCATGGCCGTCGCCTGTCTCGGCGCCAACAACGCCCAGCAGGCTGCCGAGTGGCTCCGTAAGGCCGCCTCGCGCGACGTGCACGATCCGGCCTTCGTCGAGCGGCTGGCCGGCGCCGCCGTGCGCGTCGGCCTGTTCCAGGAGTCCTTCAACGCGATCGATTCAGCCGCCAAGGCCAACCCCGACGTCAACCTCCAGCGCCTGCTTGCCGCTCGACTGGCCGAGCGGAACGCATGGCAGCCGCTCTTGGATCGCATCGTCGCCGATCCCTCGCTGCCCGGCTCCGATGCCGCCCTTCTGGCCTTGCGCGCGATGGCCTTCTTCGAGCTCGGCCGCCATGGCGATGCCCAGCCGATTCTGACCGCCCTCGCCTCGCGCCAGGGCAACCCCGTCGCCTCCGACTGGGTGGCCGTCCTCCGCGCGGTCTACGGCGGCGAGAAGCCCAAGGCCATCGCTGAGGTCTGCCAGTTGGCCGTCGGCCGCTTCTCCGACAACGCCTTCTTCCGCCGCTTCGCGGCCGAGGCATACGAGAAACTTGGCGAAAACGACACCGCCCTCCAGCACTGGACCCGCGCCGCCCAGTCGGCGCCGGCCTGGTCGCTGCCCCCGATCCAGCTTGCCCGCAGCTACACCGCCCGCCGCAGGATTGAAGACGCCATCCGCTGGGGCCAGTATGCCTGCGCCTGCGACCCGAAGAACCCCGAGGCTCTGTCATCGCTGGCGATGGCTTACCTCCCCGCCATTGGCGGCATGCGCGCTGAAGAAGTGGGCAAAGTGCTTCAGCTTGTTGAAGAGGTCCAGAAACTCAGTCCCAACGAGCCCCGGACGCTGCCTTTGCAGGTGCTGCTGCTGGCGCGGACCGGCCAGAAAGAGGCCGCGATCGCCCGTCTCAAGCAGGTCCTGGCCTCGCCCAGGATGCCCGATGAAAAGGTCCTCATCGAGCTTGCCGCGGTCAGCCGGTTCCAGCAATTGGATATGGAATCCGCCTGCTACGCCGCCAGCGAACAGACCCACGGCCTGACTCCCGATCTGGCCTTTGCCCGGGCCGCGGCGCTGGCCGAAGCCAAACAACCCCAGCAGGGCCTCGATCTGATCAAGACCGCCATGGCCGCTCCCCACAAGGGCGACCCCGCTGCGTGGGAACTGGCCAGGGCCCGTTTCCTGGAAGTGACCAAGGATCCCGCCGCCAGAGAGGCCTGCATCAAATTGGGCGACGCCTACACCGACAACGCCGATATTCAGTGGTTCTGCCTCGCGGCCGCATCCGTGCAATCCGATCATGACTTCGTCGGGCGCACGCTCGACCGCGCCAAGGCGCTGGTTGGCGATCAGGGCGTGAACTGGCGACTGGCCAAGGCGCAGTGGCAACTGCGCGGCAAGCGCAATGATCGCGACCTGGCCGACGCCATCAAGCTGCTGATCGGGGTCAAGGCCGATTCGGATCTGCCGGTGGTCAACCTGCTCCTGGCCGAGGCCTACGCGGCCCTGGGCAGCACCTCCGAGTCCATCGCCGAGCTCCGAACCGCCCTGGTGAAGGAGCCGGGCAACATCGCAACGGCGATGCAGCTTTCCCGCCTCCACCAACAGCGCGGCGAGTACAACGACGCCGCCGCTTACCTCAACCGCATCCTCCAGAATGCTGCGGCGTCGAGCCAGCAGCGCCAGGCCGCCGCCGAGCTGCTGGCCCGGCAGGGCAACGCCGACGAGGCGCTTCGTGCCATGGAACAGCTTGCCGCTCAGGGAGATCAGTCCACCTCCGACCTGCTCCTCGCCCAGCTTTATCGCCAGCGCAATGACATCCAGAAATGCGATGAAATGTGCCGCAAGCTGCTCCAGAATCCCGACGAGGGCGACATCCGCTTCGTCGCCGATTTCTATCGATCGCAGGGGCGCGCCCAGGAGGCCGGGCAGGTCCTGGCCCTGCTGGATAAGCTGACGCTCAAGCCCGGAATCAAAGATCTCATCCTCGGCGATTACCAGGAGCGCGCTGGCGCCTTCGACAAGGCCATCGAGTACTACACGGCCGCCACCCGCGCTGCCCCCGACAACGCCGCCGCCTGGAAAGCCGTCATCGCGGCGAACCTGACCGCGGGACGCATTCCCGCCGCGCTGGCCGCGGTGGATCAGGCATCAAGGCTGCTCGCCTCGGATGAGGCCCTGGCGGCCTTCAAGACTCAGGCATCGGTCCTGCAATCCGTTTTCGCCGATCTGGACAAGGTCCAGCCGTGGCTGCGGCCTGCCATCGCCGGCAGTCGCCTTATCGCGATTTCCCTCCTTCGCGTGGCCGATGACAATGCTGCCGCCATCGAATCGCTCAGGATTCTGGCCGCGGCCCGAGCGTCGGGGGAGCGCCCGGATGCCGTCATCGCAAAGCTCCGGCCGCTGGCCGACCGCAATGCCCGCTTCCTGCCGCTTCAACTGATGCTGACCGACCTGTGTCTCGCCGTCGGCCGGTTCGATGATGCCGCCGCCATCGCTTCCCGCACAACGCAGGCGTTCCCCGGCGCTGTCGAGCCCGCCCGGGCGCAGGCCCAGGCCCTGGCCGCGGCCGGGCGTTGGAGCGAGGCGGTGCCCGCAGCCCAGCAGTGGCGCCAACGCACGCTGGCCCAGCCCCTTCAGGCGGACCTCCTGCTCGCCAATGCGCATCTAAACCTCAATGAACCCGCCATCGCCCTCAAGAGCCTCGAACCCCATGTCAAGTCCGCCATCCAACAGCCCGAATCGATGGCCGCGGTGTTGACGCTCCAGGCGCGGGCGCTCGTGCAGTCGCGGCGGTCTGCCCAGGCCGCCGATCTGCTTCGCCCGCTGCTGGCCAAGGCGCCCGCCTGGCGCGCTGTCTGGATGGACCTGGCCTGGCGATTCACGGCCGATGAGAAGACGGCCGTCGCCTGGATGAACGAGATTTCGCCCCTGGTTCCCGCCGATGCCGCTGACGAACAGATCAACCTCGCCTTCGGCTGGCACATGCTCAAGCAGCGCTCGGCAGACCCGGCCGTGCAGGCCGCCGCAGCCGATTCCCTCGCCCGCGCGGCCAAAGGCGCTGCCTCTATCGCCGCGGCCGCCAATCCCGCGACGCCCGAACTGCTCTTCCGCCTGGGCATGATGCAGGAGTCGGGCAATGACCTTCCCGCGGCCGAGGCTTCCTACCGTCAGGCCATTCGCCTCGATGAGCGCCATGGCAACGCCCTGAACAACCTCGCCATGGTTCTGGTCAACCGGGGCGGCGACCTGAACGAAGCCCTCAAGCTTGCGGCCGGCGCCGTCCAGAGCAACCCGCGCGAGGGCAACTATCACGATACCCTTGCCACCGTGCAGCTTGCCCTGAAGCAGTACGATGCCGCCATCGCCAGCATGAACGCCGCGATGCGGCTTGAACCGGCCAATGTGGACATGCGCATCAATCTGGCTTCGGTCTACGATCAGGCCGGCAAGACCGCCGAGGCCAGAAACGAGCTGCGGCAGATCGAGCGCGACCAGCCGCAGGACCGTCAGCTCAGCGCCCGCGGCAGGAAACAGCTCCAGCAACTCCGTCAGAAATACTCCGCCGCTGCGAATACGCAACCGGGGTAACCGACATCGACCGATCCAACCTGCCCGCAGGCACAATCCCGGCCCCTCCGCCGGGATTTTTCGTGCGCTGTGCTTTCTCAGGTTGTTCAAGTGTATTCGTCGTAAGCGCCCGGCGAAGCACATCTACCGGCCGGCCAGCGGGATCGTCATGATGCCCGCATGACCAACAACACCTCCTCAGCGGGCCACGGCCCGCGTCGTGATGGGTCCAAAGAGAAGTCCTGGCGAAGGACACTGCGGCAGTTCGCTGCCGGCGGGCAGAGAGTCCGCGCCTTCTGCGTTGTCATAGAGCGCCGAACTTCCCCCACCTGTGAGCGCTTCAAAACCCGCCATATT
>CAZMXI010000156.1:10326-11514 GCA_964570205.1 uncultured Tepidisphaeraceae bacterium | reverse complement strand
CCGTGTCAAGGTGCGTCAGCCGGCGGAATGAGGCGCAGGGACGGTCGTTCACCCTGACGCTACCCGCGCAGACGCAAACCCACCCAGGTGACCTGCTCAACCAGACCCCGCACCATCCTCCTCCATGCCATTCGTGGACCAGCCATAGAGTTACCGTCTCGTCACCCCATCGCCCGCTCACTGGGCCACAGCCTTCACAATCGCCGCCGCCCAATGCCCTTTCCCCGGGGCCATTACCGTCAACACTCCGCCGCCTCCAACCACCTCGCGTCTCCCCCATTCCCCAGCGGCGATGTCGATCCACTGCATATCGAACCGGCCGGGTGCGTTTTTCATATCCAACTTCACCGAACCACCATCCGTGAAATACAGGGCATACGCCTCGCCCGGGCGGGCCGCCACGTACGCCTCGTTCTCGGTCCGATCGCTCAGTAAGGTATTGGCGGCCGCCACATCCCACAGCTTCACCCTTGATTCCAGCTTCCGCGCCGCCTTCAACGACGCCACTGCCGGCTCCGAAAGCCCCAGTCCGGAATCCGGCCGGTGGAACCGCGCTGCCGCCGCCCCGCCAATGATGTGCCGCCAGAATCGCTCCACCCCGTCGCGGTTGTTGCCATAACGCCCCGTATCCGCGCCATACGTCTTGACCGTGTTCAGCGGCCGCGGCTGCTTCGCGATGCGGTTCCGCACCCACTGGAAGTTGTTCCAGTGCTCCTGGCCCTTCTTCTGGTTGTTCTGGGAGACATCGCAGAAATCGTACCGCTCCGGGTGGTCGAACGTGCGTTTGTGCTCGTCGGCTTTCAGGTCCCACGCATCCCACATTTCGGTCACGCACACTCTCTTTCCCGCCTCCTTGGCGCGCAGGCGGATGTGGCCGGCCCAGTACGCCCCCCACGCCTCCTGCGCGCTGGTCTCGTTGTCCATGCAGTACAGCACGTGGCCGTACCTCAACGTATGCGACAGCATCTTGTCCACAAACCGCTGCTGATACTTCAAGATCACCGTGTTATTCCGCTGCGCCGGCGTGGTGAAGAAGAATGGCTGCCGGTTCGCGCCCGGGTGATCCGGATAGGCCTCGACGAATCCGGATTGTGCATACGTGTAATTGATGTTGTTCTTCGGGTTATACGGGTGCGGCGTCCAGTTGTCGCGCGAGTAGTCGAATCGATCCCACACTTCGATCTGCAC
>CAZMXI010000156.1:3702-10316 GCA_964570205.1 uncultured Tepidisphaeraceae bacterium | reverse complement strand
ATGATGTCCCGCTCCGCCGTCCATCGCAGCATGTTCTCAAACCGCTGCCAGTACTCGTCGTTCCACTGCTCCAGGTCGAACTTGCCATCGGGTCGCTGCCTGAATGGATACACCTCGAACTTCTTATCCGGCCTGTCGCTCATGGTGTTGCGAATGAAGTTCCCACCGGCCTTCTGCATCGCGTCCAGATGTTCCTTCAGGTCGGGAATCTGAAACAGGTTGTCATCCTTGCTTCCTCCCAGCAGCAACACCGGCTGGCCTTTGTGCTGCCAGTACCTCGGGTTCTTCGACCACGGCTGGATCCGATCGGCATCGTCGGCCGCCCCCGCCATGCACAAACCGGCGAAAATGGCCGACACCAGCACGTATGGCAGCATGTTCTTCATGACAGTCCCTTGAACTATGCTTCCGCCGGGCTTGCCGGGCACGAAGCGGCCTGCGATCGAGATGCTCGTCCTCGCTTCCTATTACACCCGCCCCGGCCGGCCGTTTCCGCAGACAACGACCGGTCCACCACTCCGGTAGAATGGGTGTGCAACAGCGCCCGCCCCGGCGCCCCGGATCTGGGCGCCACTCGGCCACATCAACGCTCGCCCAGCCAGAGGAGTCCGGCCCATGTTCATCCGTCACCACTCATTTGCCGTGTGCGTGCTCCTGGCTTGCCTGACAGGCTGCGCTGGCTACGCCCGCGCCCAGGCTTACGGCCAGCTCGACCGCGAAGCGCCCGGCGATGCCATGATCCAGAAGTACCTCCAGATCGAGACGGCAAAGCTGGCCGCCCGCTTCGCCGAGGACGTCGCCTCGCGCCAGGCTTGGGAATCCAACCGGCCGCGGTATATGCAGGAGTACTTCTACATGCTCGGGCTTTCGCCTATGCCCGAAAAGACGCCCCTGCGCGCAACCATCACCGGCACATTCCAGGGCAACGGCTTTGTCGTCGACAAGCTCCACTTCCAGAGCCGCCCCGGACTCTACGTCACCGCCAACCTCTATCGCCCCGCCACCGCCAGAGTTGGCGACAAGCTGCCGGCCATCCTCTACGTCTGCGGCCACGCCAACCGCGGCCGCGATGGCAACAAGGTCGCCTACCAGTCCAACGCCATCTGGTTCGCCCGCCACGGCTATCTCTGCCTCATGCTCGACACCCTGCAACTCGGCGAGATCGCCGCCGTTCATCATGGCACTTATCGCATGGAGCGATGGTGGTGGCATTCGCGAGGCTACACCCCCGCCGGCGTCGAGGCATGGAATGGCATCCGCGCCATCGATTACCTCGTCGGCCGCAATGATGTCGATGCCCATCGCATCGCCGTCACCGGAATCAGCGGCGGAGGCGCGGCCACCTATTGGATTGCGGCCGCCGACCCCCGGGTAGCCGTCGCCGTCCCCATCAGCGGCATGGCCGACCTGGAATCCTACGTGCCCAACCGCGTCATCAATGGCCACTGCGACTGCATGTTCCTCAACAACACCTTCCGGTGGCCCTGGACACGCATCGCCGCCCTCATCGCCCCGCGCCCGCTGCTCTTCGTCAACAGCGACCAGGACAGCATATTCCCCATGGATGCCAACGACCGCGTCATCAACCGCCTGGAAAGGCTCTACAGCCTCTATGGCGCCAGCGATCGGGTCGATGCCATCGTAAGCATCGGCGGCCACGCCTACCGCCAGGACATCCGCCAGGCCGTCTACCGTTTCATCAACGCCCACCTCAAGGGCGACTCCCGGCCCATTGAAGACAGCGAAATCGACCTGGTTGTCACGCAGGATGGCAAGCCGATCCACCCGATTCCCCCCGAGAAGCTGCGCGTCTTCCCCACCGATGCCGACATCCCCGAGGATCAGCTTAATACCACAATCGATGAGCGATTCGTGCCCATGGCCAGCGTTCCCGGCCCCGAACCTGGCCAGCTCGACGGCTGGAAGCAGCCCCTCCTGGCTGAGCTGAAACGCGTCAGCTTCGGCTATTTCCCGAATGACATCCCCCCGGCAAAGAAGCTCCGCGATGTGGAAGCGACGTCGGAGCAGTTGCAGTCGGAAGAAGCCATCGAATTCCGCATCCGGTTTGCGTCGCCCATGCGAGCGGAGGCGGCAAAGAGCATCCTGCTTGTCGTGCTGAACCAAGATGAAGCCGGCACGACGCCATCCTGGACGCAGAAGCTAGCCGCCAACGGCCAGGTTATCGTGTTCTGCGAACCCCGCGGCATCGGCGCAACCCGGTGGACCCGTAAGAACCCACCCAACTACGTCGAGCGATCCCACGTCCTGGTCGGCCGGACAGTCGATGCCGGCCGGGTGTGGGATGTCATCGCCGCGGCCCGCTACGCCGCTACCCATCCCGCCGTGGGCGGGGATCGATCACCCCGACCCGTGCGAGTCGCCGGCCACGGGGCGGCGAGCCTTGTCGCTGCCTACGCCGCCGCGCTCGACGCCCGCATCGCCGGGGCGACGCTGCTGGCGCCGCCCGCCACGCATATGGACAATGGCGCCCCGCAACTGCTGAACGTGCTCCGCGTATGCGATGTGCCCGATGCACTCGGCCTGGTCGCCCCGCGCCCGCTGCGGATCGTGGATTCCGACCCGGCAAGATTCACCCACACCGCCGCCGCCTACCTCGCCGCAGGCGCCAAGGAGGCGATTTCGTTTGAATGAAACGCCGCCGCCTCAGGCCTGGCGCTGCCACATGCCGTCGGTGCACATGTATCGGACATCCTCGGCCTGTGCAAACCGGCATCCATCCCACGTGCGGACGTGCACGATCACCGTGCCGCCGTCGATCTCGATGAGGTTATATGCATTGGGCTCGTGCCGCCGCCGTGTCGAGATCGCCGTGCCCGCCTGAATCGACAGGATCGACCGCCGCACCGCCTCATGATGCGTCCGCACATCGCCGCTGTAGCCTATGTGCAGGTGCCCCGCCAGCACCATGTCCACCCCGCACTGCTCCATCATCGCCAGCGCCTGCGCAGCCTGCCCGACGATGCCGTGCGCACGCTCGCCGGGCGCTGGAATGAACGGGTGATGCGTCACCACCACCCTGAACTCCGGCCGCGCCTCCCCCAGCCGATGCCGGATGTCCTCGAGCTGCTCGGGCGAAATCCGCCCATCCTTCCAGAACCCCTTCCAACGCCATGTCCAGGACCGCGCGGTGTTGATCCCCAGAATCGCGATCTCATCGTCGCGATAGAAAGGCCGCATTTCGGCCGAGAGCAGATCGCGATAACGGTCCAGCGGGAAGAAGAACCGGCGAATCACGTCAAACAGCGGGATGTCGTGGTTGCCCGGAATGACAATTTGAGGCTCCGGCAGGCGCTGCAAATACGCCGCGGCCCGCCGGAACTGCCGCCTGCGGGCGCGCTGCGTGAGATCGCCGCTGACCACCACGACATGCGGATGAACCGCGTGAAGGTCCGCCGCCAGGCCGTCGGCCACGCGCATATCCTCGTATCCAAAGTGCAGATCGGAAATATGGGCAATCAGGCGCATGTCACCGCTGGTTCCGGGTCATGGCTCGCTGATCGCCCCGCCCGCCAGGGCGCCGTTGCCCGGCTGCAGAACGATCTTCAGGCTCTAACCCACCATTCGGTAACTCAACCGCGCGCGAAGGTCAACCGCTTCGCCGTCGATCGCCACTCGCGGCCACCCTCGGCGTCGGTTGCCGGACATCCCGCGCCGCCATGCGGGTGTCCCATCATCGTTAACACCCGATGCAGCCAATTCGCCCGCCGACGGGCTGAGGATGACCAGGATACCAATTCGGCAGAACCGGCCGGGGGTGCATAGGTTGTGCCGGGCACCGACATGTCCGAAGTACCCCTCCCAGGCAGGAACCGTGTTTAGACCACCGGCACGGCTTGTTGCACCATGGCAACGGGCGAAAAAAACCCGATCCTCAAAACGAGGACCGGGCATGGTCTACATCAGAAAAGGACACGACGGCCTAGAAACCGGTCGAAATATACGGCAGCAACGCCATGTATCGAGCCCGCTTGATGGCCGCGGCCACCATGCGCTGCTCCATGGCGCTCGTGCTGGCACGCTTCCGGGAGATGATCTTGCCATTGCCGCTGAGCAGCCGGCGGAGCGTCTCGGTATCCTTATAGTCAACAAAGACCTTCCCTTTGCCACTGGTGCGAACCACCTTCACCTTGGGCCGGGAAAAGCTCTGGAATTTGTCCTGATCTCGCCGCTCGCGTCGTTCAAACTTGGCCATATCGGGTCTGCTCCACTGTTTCTCAGAAACGAGCCGGGTATTCTACCGCCCGGCCATGGCTTTTCAACCACTGGACACCGCGAATAAAACTCCAGGGACCGCCCCGAGAGAATTGACGGCGGTTCATCTGGGACTTAAGATATTGTGTATGGTCGGGTTGGTGGCTCGGTCCGACATGGCACATCTCTGTGAGGCGTTTTATGAAACTCAAGTTCCGAAGAGCATTTACGCTCGTCGAGTTATTGGTGGTCATCGGCATCATCGCGCTGCTGATCTCGATTCTGTTGCCCGCGCTAAGCCGCGCTAAAGAGGCCGCCGCCCGAACCGCGTGCCTCAGCAACCACAAACAGATATTGACGGCTGTTCATATGTACGCCGGTGACAACAAAGGGTTCCTGCCCTTCTGCAACTGGCGCAGCTATGACAACACGTTCACCGGCTTCTGCTACAAGGGCGTGATCGCGGGCGGGTCAACCAATGCGCAGGTCGTCCAGCAGTTGAAGCAGGGCTCCCTCTTTCAGTATCTCAAATCCGAGAAGATATACCGCTGCCCGTTCGATACCGAGCCTCCGGGTTCGGTGGGCAACAACGCGGTCGGAACCGTTCACCACATCTCCAGTTACAGCATGAACGGCGCCGTCAACAACTTCTGCAACCCCATGAAGTGGACTCGACTTACCCAGTACAAGGCCGGCGAGATCCTCATCTGGGAAATCGACGAAAAGGGCGATTCGGGCTATTGGCATGACGCCGCCAATTTCCCATGGGAAGGCATCACCAAACGCCACGGCGGCAGAAACTCCGGCGCTAATGCCGGTGCCATCGTCGGCTGCTTTGGCGGACACGCCGAATGGATCACGGTTGGTGAATTCAACAAGGAAGCCAATGTCGCCGGCGGCGTGCGCAGCCGCCTTTGGTGCGTGCCGATGGCGATCAGCCCGGGCGGCGGACACTGATCCGTTTCCTCACATTCTGAATGTCCAGACCCTCGGCTTCTCCGCCGAGGGTTTTTTGTAACGCCGGCCGAGATCCTCGCGGCTCTCACCGCCATGGTGAGAAGACACTGCCGAATCCGCACTACATCGCTCCTGAATCGGACTCGCGCTCGATGTCGACACGTCGTACAGGACAGGGTAACTTAGATTCCAGCGCCCCACATCGGACTCGGCGCGTTCGGTACACAAACAGCTCTCACCTTCAGGAGGAGCATCATGCCCGATCACGATCATCGTTCCCTGCCCGTTCACCCCCGCTGCTGCAATGGAGGGTGTGATGGCGACCACGGTGTTACGCGGCGAGATTTCCTGTCGGCCAGCGGCATCGCCATCAGCGCGCTGGCCATGACCGGCATGACCTGGCAGGCAGCCCAGGCGGCAGATGCATCCATCCTCCCCGCGCCCGGTCGCAAGCCCCTGCTGGTCAAGCCGATCCTCGCCTATGAAACTCCCACGCGCCGGCCGCAGACGAGCTGGCGAAGCTGGGGCGGCATCGAAACCCAACAACAGGCCCAGGAGGAAATGGCACGGATCAAGGGCGAGTTGGACAAACTGAAGGGCTCGGCCGACTTCCCCGTCACCTTCCTTCCGGTGTCCGGCGTGCGGAGTCCCAACGAGATCGCGCAGATCCAGGACCTGGCCGGTGCGGATACCGTGATCGTCTACGCCGCGGGCGGGCCGCAGAGCACCTTCGACGCCGTGACCAAGACGGGCAAGAACGTGGTCTTCTTCATCCGGCACCGGTCCGGGCCGCTTTACCTCTGGTACGAGATCATCAGCCCGCGATATCTGCACCAGCACAAGGATGCGCTGTTGACCAAGACCGTGGACAACGGCGATGTCGTGGTCGACTCGCAGCCTGAGCTGACCTGGCGACTGCGGGCGCTGTGCGGGCTGAAGAACGCCCTGGGGACCAAGATCCTCGCGATCGGCGGCCCGGCCGGATGGGAAACCCCCAACGCCCCCACCCTGGCGCGCGAGAAGTGGAAGCTGGACATCCAGACCGTCAACTATCCCGACCTGGCGAAGATTCTGGCCGACGCCATGAAGGATGAATCGGCCATGAAATTGGCCAGGCAGCGGGCTGCGGCTTATCTGAATGACCCGCTGGTCAAGTTGGAGACCGAAAAGAGCTACGTGGAGAACGCGTTCCTGCTCGATGCGGTTTTCCGCAATCTGATGGCCAAGGCCGGCTGCAGCGCCATCACCGTGAATGCGTGCATGGGCACGATCATGCCCATGTCGAAGACCACCGCCTGCCTGACTCTGTCAACCCTGAACGACGACGGCTATCTCGCCTTCTGCGAGAGCGATTTCGTAGTGATTCCCGCGGGCATCCTGCTGTCGAGCATCGCGGACGCGGCCGACGAGGTTGTCGCCCCACGGATGGTACGTCTCGGGGCGCC
>CAZMXI010000156.1:410-3692 GCA_964570205.1 uncultured Tepidisphaeraceae bacterium | reverse complement strand
GCATCGCCGGAACCCCGAACTTCCTGAACGACCCGACCTATCCGCACGACGGCATCATCACCCTGGCCCATTGCACCGCGCCCCGCAAGCTCGACGGCAAGACGCTGGAGCCGGCGAGGATCGTCACGCACTTCGAATCCGACTACGGCGCTGCCCCGAAGGTTGAGATGCGCAAGGGGCAGAAGGTGACGAACATCATTCCCGAGTTCTCAAGCGCCCGATACGTGGGACTGCTCGGCGAGATCGTCGAAGCGCCGTTCCTGCCGATCTGCCGCTCGCAGATCGAGGTGGCGTACAAGGTGCCCGATGAGAAAGTCGCATTGAACATGCCCGGGTTCCACTGGGATACGATCTACGGCGACTGGACGAAGGAAGCCGGCTATGCCCTGAAAAAGATCCCGATCGGCTGGGAACTGCTTGGATAGCCGGACCTGGCCCTTGGCCGCCGGTGGACACCGATGCACGCCGCCGAGGCGGGCGCGGTGTCCATCGGCGTTGATGGGCGCTATGCCTCGGGAGCCGGGGCGAGGGCATCCCTCAAGAGCTGTGCCACCCTGGCGGACCCCAGTTCATCCTTGCCGAAGCCCGGCAGGGCGCCGGCCTTCTGCGCTGCGTGCTGTGCGTCGGAGTAGTTGCTCACCATCATCATCCGAAGCTCGGGATGTTCGCGCTTGAGCCGGCGGATGATGGCAACGCCCTCGGTCTCCTCGAAGCCAGAATTGACCAGGCGGTTGAACAGGATCAGGTCGGCGCCCTGTTTCAGATGCCTGTGCAGGGTCTGCTCATTCGCGGCGGTCAATACATGCGCCTGTGGATCGGCGGATCGAATCGCCATGCGAAGATAACTGCTGTCCGGGCCGCAGTGTCCAACCAGTACAACGTTCTTGGGCATCGGGGCATACCCCTTGTGGCTTCAGTTCTTGTCTGTCAGACGTCATCCGACGGCTCAATGCCGTCTTCATCCTCGGCGTGTTGCTTCGTGATGGCCCTGGGCTGGTCCGACCGGCGGAAAATGGCCAGCACGCGGTCGATGGCGACGACGAACAGCTTGTTGTCATGTTCGAGCTCGACCGGGATGGCCTCGCGAGGATCGAAAAGAACCTTGTCGTACTGGCGGATGGTCTGGTCCTCATCGTTCTCGATGGCTTTGCTGATCGCGATGACCCGCCCGGTGATGACGGGAATCTCGTGGCTGTCGGGCAGCACAATGCCGCTCTTGGTTTCGCGGCGGTTTTCATCCTTGCGGATGACGACGCGCTTGCCCGTCGGCTCAATGATGTCGTACTCGATTCGGCGCTTGGAACCTGGCTTGGCCATACTCCACATGATAGCGGCCGACTGCAGCGATGGCCACGGATGGCATGACGTCCGCGCCCTGGTGGGTCCCCCCCGGCACCCGGAGCGATCCGGACTGCCCGACCTTCGTAAGATAAGCCGCAGCAGGAGCGGCGCCGCATCATGCCTGCAAGCCCCCGGTAAACGCCCTCAGCCAGTTCCCATACAGAATCGCCTCGACATCCCACTCGCCAAATCCGCCATCACGTAGCGCCCGCTCCAGCTTTACCAGATCCGCGCTCGATTCGAACTCCACCGGCAACCGCTCCCGGCCAAAGCCCCCATCCATGTCCGTCCCAATGCCAACGTGCTTCGCGTTGCCGGCCAGGTCGCAGACATGCCGGATCTGCCGGACCACATCCGCCAGCGTCGCCCGCCGTCCCGCCTCGGCCGGCGGAATCAGGAACTTGTCGAAGAAGTTCACCCCGATCACCCCGCCCCGCTCGATCAGCGCCCGGATCATCTCATCCGACAACTGCCGGTCCGTCGGGATGATCGCCCGACAGTTCGAATGCGACGCGATGATCGGCCCGTCGCTCATGTCCAGCAGTTGCCAGAACGCTTCCTCCGCCAAATGCGACACGTCATGGATCACCCCGAATCGGTCCAGCTCGCGCACCAGTTCCATCCCCGCGACCGTCAGCGGCCCGGGCGCTCCGCTGCCGCCCGCATAATGCGTGCGCTTCCACGCCAGACCCACGATCCGCACCCCTGCATCAAACCACTCGCCAAACTGCCCCGGCCCCTCGACCGGGTCGGCCCCCTCCATCAGCATGATCGCCGGCATCGCCCCAGCCTCCATCGCTCCCGGCAATTCCGCCGCACGCCGCACCAACCGGAGTTCCCCGGCCTGCTCCTGCCTCGCATACCACGCCGCCTGCCGCCTCGCCATCGAGTGCGCCTCCTCGCGCGTGCGATAACCGACCGACCCCGGCCGCAGCGCCGGCTCGCAGTAGATCGTCGCGCAGATCAGCCCCACGCCCCCACGCCGCAGGTCCGGCAGGCCCACGCTCGGCGTCCCCTCATCGTCGGCCGCCTGCTCCGCGGCCGGACGCATCACATCACGCCCGCGACAGGCGTTGTAAGCCAGGTCCAGATGTGCATCGACAATCATCACCGCTTCGTCCCCGCTCGTTCAGACCAGAACGCACACACAGCGCATCGCAACGGAAACACGGCCCGCTCATGAGCACTCGGCGGCATCGGCCTCTTCCCCGGCAAACGCCGGCGCCAACGCTGCGGAATCCCCCGTCGCCTCGTCCGCCGCCGTCCGCCTCGGCAACAACCGTTGAAGCAACAACGGCGACAGTAGCAGCGCGTTCACCACCACCAGCGATGCCAGAAACCACGGGGCGTACAGCATGCGCGGATCGCTCCCCGCCGCTACGTGAAGCATCTTGCTCAGCGTCCCACCCAGAACCGTCCCCACCAGCACATCCACCATCCGCAGCCGCGTAAGCCCGAACAGGTAGTTGCTGATCCCGAACGGCATCACGTGGCTCACCCGCGTCGCCGTCACCACCAGCAGCCCGTTGTGCCCCAGCTTGCGGCAGATGGCGTGAAATCGCTCCCGATGCCGCCCAAGATGCCCCTCGATCCAGTCCCCCATCAGCCACTGCGCCAATTGCACGCTCGCCCACGCCGCCGCCATCGCCCCCACGTGGCACCACACCACGCCCATCACCAGCCCGAAGCAATGCCCCGCCAGCAGTTGCAGCCACCACACCGGCAGCGCGAACAGCCCCACGATGAAATACGTCACCAGGAACGTGAACCGCGACAACAGCGGATCGTTCACCGTCCATCGCCTCAGCGCATCCCGCTGGCGTATGTCCTCCCCAAGGTCCGTGCCATACAGCACCCACACCAGCGCAATCCCCACCACCACCAGCCCCATGATCGTCCATCGCCGCTTGTGAATCGCCCTGACCATCCTTGCCCGGCCCT
>CAZMXI010000156.1:0-400 GCA_964570205.1 uncultured Tepidisphaeraceae bacterium | reverse complement strand
TTCGCGAACATCATGTTCCGCATCCCGATCCAGTACGTCTTGAACAAATACGCCGCCGCAACAAACACCTCGGCCGACAACACATAAAGGTACGCCGGACCCGATCGATCATCCAGCACCCCGCACAGCAGAATCATATAGCCCGCCACCGTCAGGAAACCCATCACCGCCACCGGCAGGTAATGGGCGCTGTGATAGTCCAGCCCCCGCCGCACCACCGCCAAAGGCAACCGCAGCCCCCGATACGCCGCCTCCCATGCCGTCAACCGCGACGCCACCGCCGCCGTCCCCGCCAGAAACCCATATACCACCGCAGAACTGCCCGCCAGCCCCAACGCCGCAACCCCCACCCGCACATACCCCCGAATGCCCGAGAATTCGACGTTCCTGTACAACAACT
>CAZMXI010000155.1:11111-11518 GCA_964570205.1 uncultured Tepidisphaeraceae bacterium | reverse complement strand
GCAGAAGGTCATGGGCCACGTGCGCGTCCGACGGCTCATCCTGTCGGAGAAGGATCGCATCGGCATCGGGACCTTCCAGCCGAAGGACGAGAAGAACCAGGACTCCACCGAGCTCACCGGCGACATCAACTACCGCAAAATCGCCGAGTACGGCTCCGATTCCGACCCCCGCGCCTTCAACTTCGACGGCGAACTCAACATCGCCAATCGCGGCCTCGTCGAGTTCATCGAGGTCCTCAAGCTCGACGTCGCCTTCCTGTATGACCTCCTCGGCGCAAGCCAGGAACATCTCATCAAGCCCAAAAAGTTCGCCCAGACTTTCATCGACGAGGTCATCCTCGGCCACACCAACGAGCCCGAATACCGCAAGCTCCAGGGCAACGAGATGATGGAGGCCTTCCGCGACC
>CAZMXI010000155.1:0-11101 GCA_964570205.1 uncultured Tepidisphaeraceae bacterium | reverse complement strand
CCGCACCATCAAGATCGACGTCCCCTATAACGTCCGCCTCGACGATGAAGTCAAGATCTACATGAAGGATTTCGGACCCGACAAGGTCCGCGGCATCCATGTCGCCCCGCACACCATCGAGATGGCCGCCATGTGGGCCGTCCTCACACGCCTCGCCGAGCCCAAGAAGGCCGGCATCACCAAGATGCAGAAGCTGAAGCTCTACAACGGCAAGAGCATCCCCGGCTTCACCGAAGATTCCATCAAGGAACTCAAGGATGAATCCCCGCGCGAGGGCATGCAGGGCATCAGCCCGCGCTATATCCAGGACAAGATATCCAACGCCCTCGTGGGCCACCAGGCCCAGCAAGAACAGGCCATCAACCCCTTTATGGTCATGAATGAGCTCGAGGCCGGCCTCGCGCACCACTCCCTCATCACCGATGAGGAGCTCAAAAAGGAATACCGCGAACTGCTGGCCGTCGTCCGCGAGGAATACGAGGACATTCTCAAGGGCGAGGTCCAGCGCGCCATCTCCGCCGATGAAGAAGCCATCAAGCGCCTCGCCGCCAACTACATCGAGAACGTCCGCGCCTACACCCAGCACGAGCGCGTCCGAAACCGCTACACCGGCCGCGACGAGGAACCCGACGAACGGCTCATGCGCTCCATCGAAGATAAAATCGACATCCCCGAGAGCCGTAAGGATGACTTCCGACAGGAAATCATGAATTACATCGGCGCCCTCGCCCTCGACGGCAAGAAGTTCGAGTACAACGCCAACGCGCGACTCCTTAAGGCCCTCGAGCTGAAGCTCTTCGAGGACCAACGCGACACCATCAAGCTCAAG
The DNA here is from genome assembly GCA_964570205.1 of uncultured Tepidisphaeraceae bacterium. Lineage (GTDB taxonomy): Bacteria > Planctomycetota > Phycisphaerae > Tepidisphaerales > Tepidisphaeraceae > CAZMXI01. Next base: position 10,272 of record CAZMXI010000155.1, on the reverse strand, counting down.
AACCTCGTCTCCAGCGTGGTCGATGACGAGACCCAGCAGAAGATCGATGTGGTCAAACAGCGCCTGATCAAGTATTTCGGCTACAACGAAACCAGCGCCACCGACGTCCTGAATTACGTCGCCAGCATCTTCGCACGCGGCGATTCGAAACAGGAGGACTGAGGCCCAGTCCCGCCGCAGCGCCTCGAAGCATCGGCCCCGGGGCGCTGCGCCTGGGCTTCTTCACCCAAGAACCGCCACCTTCGTCCGGAGTACAAGCGTCAGCTTGTCTTACCCTTTCATCTCCTCCTCGCCACCGGCCGCCTTCTCCACCTGCGCACGCACATACGCCTTGCTCAGAATGGCAAAGTCCGCCGTCCCCACCCCAGTACGTAATCGTGTCAAAGGCATGCACGCCCGAAACATCCCGCTCAGCGCGTCCAGCCGGACCCTGTGCTCCCCCTTGGGCCTTTCACTGCAAATCCCCCTTCACGGTCAGCTTCATCAACTCATCCTCCAATTGCATCTGCGACTGCCGTTGCTTGTCCCCCGCCTCAACGATTCGCTCGTTGAGGCTCTTCATCTGCTTCTCCTGCGCCTCGAGCTGTTGAGCATACCGGCCGCCCAGGTCGCTCTGGCTGTCCACGCTCTTGAGATTCTCGCGAATCCGCGCCTGCTCGGCGCTGATCCGGTTGAGCTGCGCCTGCGCATCCTGCGCCGTCAGTTCCGGCGCCGCCGCCCGCTGCTTCATCGCGATCACCTTCAACAGCGCCTCTCGCACCTCGGGCGACACCTCAGTGTTGCGCGCCATCTCCTTCACCGTCTGCGGGTCCGCGACGGCCAGGTCGATCGCCTCGATCTCGGTGAACTGCTCTTTCACCAGCAGCTTCGTCCTGCCGCCTGCGGCCACCTGCTGGCGGAATCGGTACAGCGTCTCGGTCCTGTCCATCGGCTCGGCCGGCTCGACAAGCCTCCAGCCCCGCCGCACCGGATGCTCGATCACCAGCACACGGTCCTTCTGGTCCTCATTCTCAACCGTGTACTGCTTCATGTACAAATGCCGCCGGCCCAGTTCCAGAACCCCCGCGTTGATCCGAGCGCCCTGGATGCTCGAAGTCTGCACGATGTCGCTGGCGTCCACCAGCACCGGCAGGTCGATTCCGAACGTCACCAACCCATACCGCATCGGGGCCAGGTTCTCCATGCTCGCGTCGCCCGCATACCCGCCCTCATCCAGCACCGTCACGGTCCCCTGAAGCAGGTAGTGCTTGGTCGTATTCCGCAGCCGCGCTCCCTGCAGGGCATTACGCCGCAGCATGCTCTCGTTATAGACCGACACGCGCTCGACCGTCACCGCGTCGGCAAGGATCGGAATGACCCCCGTCCCCTGGCTCGGAATGGAAACTTCTTTTGCCGTATACCGGAAGCCTTCGATCGGACTGACCGGCGACCCGGTGGGCGAAGGCGTTGTCGCAGGCGACGGTTCTTCCCCGAAGGCCTCCTCATCCAGGGCGTCGCGGGAGGGAATTGGCCGCGGCTGCCGGAACGGTTCGCCCGCCGGAATGCCCGCGCCCTTGGCTGCCCGGCTGACGGCCGAAGCGTCCGCCTGGGCATCGGGCGCCAGCACCAGCGGCCGTCCGCCCATCAGTGTGAGTTGCACCTTGTTCCAATCGACGTCAGTGTCGTTGGACACCGTGGCCCATGCCTGAAGCGCCGGTTTGTCCGCAAGCGTCAGGCGATAGCTGATCTTCCAGGGTTTCGACTCCATCGTATACCCCAGGCGCACCGCCCGCTCGCCCTGACCGCGCAGGTGCACCGCCACGGACTTCTTCTCGGGGTCGCCCTTCCACAACGACTCCACCGCCGTCTTCAGGTCCTTCTGTATGCGCGAGTCGGTCAGTTCAATCTTCTTGATCTGGTCGAGCGGGATGGACTGCAGCGCATTGCCGCTCATCGCGTTCACGATGTGCGTCGTCACGACCACCTTGTCGTTCTTCTCATGGGGCCGCTCGTACTTCTCCAGGCTCAGGATCGTCATCTCCTGCGCATCGCCGTTGGCCTGAAGCTTCACCTTCGACCCGCGAAGTTGCTCCAGCAGCTGCGCCAGGCTCGGGTTGCCCTTCAGGTCCAGCTTACGAGCCGCGGCGCCGACTTCGACGCCGGATTCGATCGGCTGCACCATCGCCGCCGGCCGCCCCGCCTCACCATCCTGCACGTGCATGCTCTGGAGCACGCCGGCAAGTTGACCATTCTTGAAACTCAGTTCAAGCCTGGCGTCGTCTTTCACCGTGCCCCGGTGCTCCACGTGCGTAGCGCCGCTGGCATAGACCGTGACCGAAGTCACCGCCATCACCGGTGCTTCTCCGGATAACGACGGCGCCGCCGAGTTCTGTTTCTCTTCCTGCGGCATCGTAGCCGGCGAGGAGGCTGTCGGGGTGCTCTCGGGCCGGTCGCAACCAGCCAATGCGGACAGAAGCGCAATCGAAACAAACCACCGCATAGCGTGATCTCCCTGAGTTCAATCCATGTCGTCTGAGGTCGCCGGCCGGGTCGATGGCGAGGGGCGATACGATGATCCATCTTGCGACGATCCGTTGTATCCCGACCCAAACCCCGAACCGTTGCCCGAGCCATACGAGGAGCCCGGCCCATACGAGGAGCCCGATCCGTAAGACCCGGAACCGTATGAACCGGGTGAATAAGAGCCCGAATCCAGCGCAGCCCCGTTGATCGCCGCCTGCATCACCTTGAAAATCGTCGTGTTCTCAACGAACCGGCCATGGACCGGGTCGGTCCCTGCAACTCGCTCGGCGAACAGGCTCGCTCCCGGGCCGCGAGCCATCAGGGGCACCAGGCTCTGCGTGTGGCTGCCGGAATTGAAGTACATCGCGGGCATCCTGCCCGCGCCTTTGCTGCGAATCGGGTCAAACGCCACACGGTCGGAGTTGACGCCCCACAGCATGCCGGTCTCATGGTCGGCGGTGACGATCACCAGCGTTTCATCCCAACTACTGTTGCGTTCAACCCAGTCCACAACGGCCCTGACGCTGTCGTTGAAATCGATCTGCTCCTCGATCAGCCGCCCGGGCTGATTGGCGTGCCCGGCATGGTCAACCGCACCGCCCTCGATCATGGCGAAGAATCCTTTGGGATTCCGCCCAAGCACGTTCAGCGCCCCCCGGGTCATCGTCACCAGCGAAGGAACCGTCTTGATAAACGGATCCTTGAACGCCGGGGCATATCGCATGTCGGATGTATCGATCGTCCCGTCGCGATTCCAGTCTCGCGTGTTGCGCTCCTGCTGGAGCGTGCCCGAGACCCGCGGCACCCCCAGCACCCGCGCCGGCGTCGGGCCGGACATCAGGGCCTCGAACTCGGCCCTTGTTTCCACGAGCTTCCAGCCTCGGGCATGACGTCCGCTCTGAATCAGTTCCCACTGATACTGACCTCCTACCACGTCATAGTGGCTGTCGCGCGACTCGCGCGGCGTGCCGTTGCGGTCATATCTCGGATGCCCCACGCCCATGATCAGGTCCAGTTGCCCGCTGTTGAGCATCTCGCTGGCAATATCCCGTTTGTTCGAGCGGGACGAGTTATGAGCCGCGCCGAACGCCGCCGGTGTGGCATCGCACCATTCGACGCTGGTCACAATGCCCGTCGATTTGCCCAGCGCCTTGGCGATTTCGGTAATCGCCCTGGTTTCACCGCTTGAATCATAACTTGAGCTCGATTCGACCATATTGAGTTGGCCGTTATACGTCTTAGTGCCGCTTGCCATGGCCGTGCCGGCCGCCGCGGAATCCGTCGGCGAGTTTCGCAACAGGTTGTAGCCTTTGAATGGAACGCCGGAAGACAGGCTGGCTGCCAGAGCGCCGTCGAGGCGGATATCCCAATACGTCGCCCGATCCCGGCTGGCTTTGCCCGTCCTGGTCGATTCAGCGGCAGACCCCGAGACACCGGAGTACCCACCCACGCTGCCCATGTAGGATGAGCCGGAGGCGTAGTCCGATCCGGCCGTGCTGCCGCTGGCCAGATTCAACGACGCCGTCCGAGATGCATACTGGCTCCATTCAGGGCGGTCATACACCTCGCAGCCGAGCCTGCCGTGGCGATACAGAGTCGCCGCATGGTAAGTGTTGAATCCACCACCATCCGATATCATGATGATGACGTTTTTCGCCTTGCGCGCTTCCCCCTCAATGGCCATTGCGGCATGGGTGATCGCCAGCACCACAACGACCGGCATTACGCTGTACCTTAAACCGCTAAATTGCATGCACTTATCCCTCTCCGACACCAAACCGCGTCAGCATGACATTCTAGCTACGCGGGCGAGTCGCCGGTGTTGAATTCTACAGCGGGGTCATGGCCTGCAAGGGGCCTCATGGCGGAATATTCTACCTGTCATTGCCGCCGTTTCCTCATCATGACTTATCGACGTTACAGTCTAGGCCCGGTCGGCCCAGTTTATCGCTGGACTCGTGTGAATATCCGTTAATACCCGGCTTAGCCACCCCGGCGTGCGCTTGCCGACCCACCGCTGCAGGGTGCGATGGACGGAGGAGTCGTCGCCGACCTGCGTCGGCAGTTGGTTCCACTGCAAGCCGCCGCGCATCTGGTAGATGATGCCGTTGAGAGCTTGGCGTGGATTGGTTCGGAGTCGTCCGGTTTCGGCGGCCGGATCGAGTTCGTCGAGGATGTCCTGAATGGTCGTCCACCGTTCGTCATCGACTTCGCAGATGGTGGAAAGCGTTTTGACCTTGCGTTTTCTTCTGGCCATCCGTGGCTCCTTGGTTGGTCCTATGGACGGTTATCGGCCGAAAACGGCGTTCTGAGATAGTCACTTCGCGTCTCCGCCTCGCCCTTTCTGCGGTTGCTTTCCCGCACTGCCGCTTCCTACTATCGCCCAGGGGCCGAACAGGCCGCCACAACGGGACAGGAGACCATATCATCATGACCATCTCGCGCAGAACCTTCGTCGCAACCCTCGGCGCCGCCACAACCGCGGCCATGTCGCGGAGGTCGGCCATCGGCGCCGACTCCTCCACCCGCGTCGTCACGCTCGCGCTGATCGGAGCTGGCGGCCGAGGGCGTGATCTCGCCACCGCCTTCTCTGCCCAGACCGGCGTCCGTTTCAAGTACGTCTGCGATGTCGAATCCACCCGTGCTGCCGGCACGTGCGAAAGCCTGGAACAGGCCGGGGCATCCCCCAGGCCCATCCTCGACATGCGGCAGGCGTTGGATGACCGCGATATTGACGCCGTCGTCATCGCCCTCCCAGAGCATTGGCATGCCCTCGCCACAATCTGGGCCTGCCAGGCCGGGAAAGATGTTTATGTCGAGAAGAATCTCGCAACCACCATCTGGGAAGGCCGGAGGATGATCGAGGCAGCGCGCAAGTACCAACGCATCATCCAGGCCGGGTTCCAGTGCCGGTCCGCACCGTACGCCGCCACCGCCCGCCAGTACATCCAGAGTGGCAGACTGGGCAAAGTGGCTCATGTCAAGGTCTACAACATGCTCAGTGGCCGCCCCTGGAAGGCCGTGCCCGATGCCCCCGCGCCCGCAGGCCTTGATTGGGACCGTTGGCTCGGCCCCGCACCCGCCGTCCCCTACAACCCATCCCGCCATCGAGGCTGGTACTACTGGTACGACTACTGCGGCGGCACCTTTGGCGGCGACGCCAGCCATCAGCTTGACCTTGCCCGGATGGTCCTCGGCGACCCCGCCGACCCCAAGGCAATCTACTGTGCTGCCGGCAACTTCGCCTTCGGCTCTGAATGCCCTACCCCGGAGATGATGGCCATCACCTACGAATACCCCGACTTCACCATGACCTGCGAAAGCGCCAACTTCCCCCCCTACATGCGAAAGAGCAACGACCAGGAACGCAACGGCGACAAGTTCCCCTTCTGGCCGCAGAACAACGAGCGCATCGAGATCTATGGCACGAAGCAGATGATGTACGTTGGCCGCCACGGCATAGGCTGGCAGGTCTTCGAGGGCGATGGAAAACTCGTCGCCCAGGAGAAGGGCAAGCACCCCGACCGCTGGCATCAGGCCGATTTCATCGACTGCATTCGCACCCGCAAGACGCCCAACGCCGATGTTGAGCAGGCGCACCACAGCGCCATCCTCGTCCACTCGGCCAATGCCGCCCACCGCGTCGGCAACTTGCGCCTGGCCTTCGATTCCGCGACCGAGAGGTTCGACAACTCCGCCGCCAATGCCTTGCTGACGCCGGTGTGCCGGGACACCTACCGCCTGCCCGAACGGATCTGATGACTCGTGCCCTGTACGTTCATTGCGGCGTGAAACATTGGGTAAGCGCTCGGCCGATGGGGCGATTCCGCGCGTGGCGATGACGTCAGCCAAGATCGCTGACCGGCAGTGGCCTCTCGACAGCATTCAACACCCCGCTGCCAGCCGCATTCTGGACTGCGGGCCATCCTGGGCAGCGGCGGAAGGCTTGGTGCTGCGAGGGGTCTGGAGGTGGTTGTCCACCCTCCGCCCCGCCCAGGATGGCCGACCCACGCCGGCTCTCGATCAGGAGCGGTCGGCAACGATGTGGTTCCGCACCGGGACATCTTGCGCGTTCGCCGCCGACCGCCATGAAGCCATTCAGAATGGCTTGACCGCGGGCTCCGCCCTGCCGTCCTCGCCATCCATATCACGCACCTTGTTCTTCTTGCCGACAACCTCGCCCACGACATCCGCCCCGGTGCCATAGTGAAGGCGGTTGTTGCCCTGGGCATCGGCCAGTACATCCGCGCCATCCGCGCCAAACAGGCGGTCGTTGCCCTGCTCGCCATCCAAGTCATCATCGCCCAGGCCGCCAAACAGCCAGTCGTTGCCCTGGTCGCCTCGGATAAGGTCGTTCCCGTCGCCGCCCCAGAGCTTGTCGTTGCCCCTGCCGCCGTTGATGTCGTCATCCCCAAGCTGGCCCAGAATGACATCGTTGCCGCCCATGCCCTTGAGAATGTCGTTGTCGTCTCCGCCCAGGATCCAGTCTCGTTTCTCCGAGCCGGTGACATCATCAATCCCCGCCCCGCCATCGACGCGGGCCTGCCAGTTGACGATCACCGTGTCGTCGCCCGCACCAGCCAGGATGACGGCTTGCTTCTTCACGCCGTTGGCTATGGTGATCGTGTCGTCAAAACCGCTTCCGACCACGCGAATCTTGGAAATCTTCGCAAACACCTCCTGTATGGACTCGGGGGGCGGAGTCTGCTCGCCGCCCTCGACAACCTCGGCCTTGGGCGTGACCGTCACTCGGTATTCTTTGCCCTGGGCATCGATGACGACATCGCTGCCGGCCAAGTCAGTGCTCAGATCAACGACCAGCATTCGGCCTTCCAAAGTGACCGATAAGAGCTGCCGCGATTCCAGTGCTTCAATAACGCGATGCGGTGTGAACATCTCAGGACCTCCGCAGCCTAGAATGTCCGGCGTCACGCAGCAGCGCCGCGAGTCAGATGACAGCCAGGCCGCCTCCTGTTCTCCAATACACATCGGCCGCAGTCAATCTGAAAATGCCATCACATTGACCGGGTGGCTCCCCTGGCCCATATCGGGACTGTGGCGGATAGCGGCTGTCACGAGTCGGCGGGCCTGCTCGATGGTTGCGGTCATCGCCATGCCGCCGGCAAGGCCGGCCGCGATAGCGGCACTGAACGCGCATCCGCTGCCATGATTCCGCCCATCCGGCAGGCGAGGGGAGCGGAACTCCTCGAACGATTCGCCATCGTGAAACAAATCCGCCACATCCCTCCCCACCGGCACGGCCTTGATGATGACCGACCGCGCGCCGATGCCGATCAGGCGCTGCGCCGTCTCGCGAGCCGCATCCAGTGTCTGAATCGAGTCCGGGTCAGCCCCCGTCAGCAGGGCCGCCTCCCGGCGATTGGGCGTAACGATCACGGCCAAGGGCAGCAAACGGCGGCGCATCGCCTCGACGGCGTCGTCCCGCAGCAACTTCGCGCCGCTCTTGGCGAACATGACCGGATCGCACACATAGGGCTCCAGCCGGTGGGCATCGATGGCATCGGCCACCGTCTCGATGAGGGCTGCACTGCCCAGCATGCCAGTCTTGCACGCATTTACGGGCAGGTCGGCGATGATGGCTTCAATCTGTCCGCGAACCAGGGCCGGCTCGAGCAACAGGGCATCGGTGACGCCCCGCGTGTTCTGAGCGGTGATGGCGGTCACGACCGACATGCCGAACACGCCGAAAACGGTGAACGTCTTGAGATCCGCCTGGATTCCCGCGCCGCCTGAGCAGTCGGAGCCGGCAATGGTGAGAGCTGTCTTCATTCCGCCACTGTACCGGGCCTGTCGCAAGCCGTCAGCATGTATGGTCAGGACCGCAGCGGCCCCTATAATCGGAGGCAGTGAACCCAAGGCCCATTCAGCAACTGCCGATATCGCTGGTCAACCGCATTGCCGCGGGCGAGGTGATCGAGCGCCCGGCCTCCGTCGTTAAAGAACTGATTGAGAACGCCATCGACGCCGGCGCACGCAATATCCAGGTCGAGATCGAGGATGGCGGCCGCGCAGCCATGCGCGTCATCGACGACGGCTGCGGCATCCCCGCGCACGAACTGCCGCTCGCTTTCGCCGAGCACTCGACCAGCAAGCTGACCTGCGATGAGGATCTATTCCGTATCCAGACGATGGGATTCCGCGGCGAAGCGCTGGCCAGCATAGGCGCCGTTTCGCATGCACGCATCGTCAGCCGCACGGCCGACAGCGAAGCGGCGTGGGAGATTCTGGACCGCGGCGGCTCGATCGGCGACCCGCAGGCGACCGCCGGGAACGTCGGCACCACCGTCGAGGTGCGCAATCTCTTTTTCAATACACCCGCCCGGCGCAAGTTTCTCAAGGGCGCGGCCACCGAGAGCGGGCATATTAGCGAGATGGTCCTGCGCCTGTCGCTGCCGCACCCGGCAATCGGCTTCAAGCTGCTGTCATCCGGCCGGAAAGTGCTTGATCTGCCGGCGACCACGCCGGATGAGCGGCTGTTGTGCGCCTGGCCGGACCACTTCCGCGAGCAGCGGCTGCCGCTTCATTCCCGCGACGCCGAAATCCGCGTCAGCGGCGTGGTCGGCCTGCCGGAACTGGCCAGCCCGACCGCCAAGCACCAGTTCTTCTTTCTCAACGGTCGGCACATCCGCGACCGGTTCATTCAACACGCCCTGCGCGAGGCCTATCGCGGGCTGACCGAGCCTGGCCGACAGCCGGCGGCTATTCTGCTCATCGAAATGCCTCCCGAGGAAGTCGATGTCAACGTGCATCCGACCAAAGCCGAGGTGCGCTTCCGCGACAGCGGGCGAATTCACGGGCTGCTGCTGGCAAGCATCCGAGAGAGGCTCCTCGGCAGCGACCTGACGCCCAAGGCAGTGCCCAACCAGACCGGCCCCGGCGACGACCAGCGGCAGGACATGCGCGCACGCCTGGCTGAGTTCTTCAAGCGGGCATATGCGGGTCCGGCCGACACCCCCGATAGTGTGCCACCGACATCGGCGACGCCGCCACCCACGGCTGTGCTGCCGGGCCTGCTCGACTCGCGACGGCCGATGCCATCTGCCCAGGATATGCCCATTCCTGGGATGGCCCGCCCGCAACCGGTGGCGGAGACGCCATCGCCGCTTCCGCCGGGCCCGATCGGGGCCCGGCCTGTTGCCATGCAGCTCCACAACAGCTACCTCGTCACCGAGAGCAATGACGGCATGGTCATCATCGATCAGCACGCGCTCCATGAGCGGATCATGTATGAGGAATTGCTCTCGCGTCTCAGCCGCGGGCCGCTGGAGTCGCAGCGGCTGTTGATTCCCGAGACCGTCGGCGTCTCGCCGGCACAACTGGCTCTTCTGGACCAGCTTCAGCCGCTGCTGGGCAGGCTTGGCATCGAGTTGACGCGGTTCGGGCCGAATACACTGGCCATCCAGGCATTCCCGACGTTTCTTGAGAAGCTCCAGCCGTCAGTCTTTGTGCGTGAGCTGCTGGAGCGAGGCGAACAGGAATTGCTCGACCTGCACACCGAGGAACTGCTTCACGGCATTCTCGACATGATGGCGTGCAAGGCGGCGGTGAAGGCCGGCGATCCGTTGACCCAGCAGGAGATCGAATCGCTCCTGGCCAGGGCAGAGCTCATTGATCGATCCAGCAACTGCCCGCACGGCCGGCCGACCACGCTCCGCCTGTCCCTGCGCGACCTGGAGAAACAGTTCAAGCGCACCGGATTCTGATTACGGGGTCTTCAGGATTTCCGCCAGAGCCGCCGGATCATCCATG
>CAZMXI010000154.1:0-11586 GCA_964570205.1 uncultured Tepidisphaeraceae bacterium | reverse complement strand
CGCCGACGACCTCGCGGCCGTTGCAAACCTTCAGACGGGCGGCAGCGTGCAGATGCTCCTGAACCGTACGGCGAACCCCCCCTCGCCGCTGATGCCCGGCAGCGCCACCCCCTACCTGGACAACGACGGCGATTACAACAACGTCTACATCAACAGCACGCTCGCGAATATGCGAGTCCTGGGCGACTATTTCGCCAGCGGCCGGGCGGGGAGAATCGCGATTAACCCCAGGCAATCCTGGGACTATGACCCCGGCAACGGGATTTCCAAGTCCGCCTATGACTTCGTCGGCATCATGACACACGAACTGGGGCATGTCCTGGGTTTCACCAGCGGCGTGGCTGAACTGGACTACGCCGCCGCGGCCGGGACCTGCAGGGTGACGATGAACTGCAATACGTCACGATCATGGACCTGTTCCGGTACTCGGACCAGAGCGCTGGCCAGGGCGCGATCGACTGGACCGCCGACCAACGCGATAAGTACTTCTCGATTGACGGGGGCCAGACCGCGATTGGCCAGTTCTCGACGGGGGAGAACTTCGGCGATGGGTCGCAGAACTGCCATTGGGTCGATGCTCCGGCGTCCGGGATCATGGCGCCGATGTTCTCCAAGGGACAACTCCTGAGCATCGATTCAACGGATCGCAGGATGTTTGACGTGCTTGGCTATACGCTCAAGCAATCGTTCCAGTGGACTAGAACAGGCAACGGAAACTGGTCAGACACCACCGCCTGGAATGCGGCCATGGCGCCCGACGGCGGCATCGAAGCCGTGTTCGCCACCGGCGCTGCTCACGCGATTGGACTGACCGCTCCGACCGCCGCCTGGGGCCTGCGCATCAGCAGCAGCAACGTCACCTTGAACCTGGGAACCCACGGTTTGACCCTGGCGGGCGACCTGGTCATCGCCGATTCCGCGGCCGCGGCGATGGTGGTGAACGGGAGCAGCGGGCTGGCCGCCCACTCTGCGTATGTGGGCGGTTCCGACATTGCCGCGGGCGGCGCTGGCACGTTGACCATCAACCCGGGCGTTGCCGCCTCCATTCAGCACACACTGCGCATTTGGAGTAGCGCCGGTTCGGCCGTCCACCTGGCCGGTGGAAGCCTGACCGCATTCCGGGTCATCAATGGCGGAACGTTCGACCATTCAACCGGGGATTTGGCGATTACCGAGACGTTCACCAATGAGGTCGGCGCCGCGGCGACTTTTGCGGGAACACAACAATGGGGCTCGGCGGCGAGGTTGATTGCTTCGGGCGGTTCTGTCAGCTTCAACAGCGACTCTGGCGGCGCTGCCTCGCGGAATCTGGCGATCGAAGCCGATCCCGGCGCCGAGATCGCCTTCAACGCCACGCAGCACCTGCGCTCGCTCAGCATGGCCGGCGGACACGCAAGTCTCGCTGCCGGACCCAGCGGGGTTCTCGTGGCCGACTCAATCAGCCTGAGCGCAGAGGCAACGCTGGACCTGGGCCAGGGACGAATGATCATCGAGGACTCTGCAATCGGCATCGATGACTACCGGGAGATCGGCCAGTGGATTCGCAATGCCCGCAGCGCCGGCTGGGCCGGACCGGGTCTGACCAGCGGCGATCTCGTCGGGACTTCGTCCAGAACCCTTGCCGCGATATGGAATGATGATGGATTGGGCAATCCCCTCTTGTCCGGCTTCGCGGATCATGCCGTGGGCGCTGACGCGATTCTCATTGGCTCGACGTGGGATGGCGACGCCAATCTCGATGGTGCTGTCGGCACGCTGGATTTCGCGGCACTCAGCAAAGGGTATGTCGCCGGCCAGCTTGCCAGAACCGATGGCATCCCGTTTGAAGGCACCTTCAACGTCGGCGACTTCAACTACGACGGCCTGATCGATACGGGCGATTTCGCCCTGCTCAGCAAAGGATACGTTGCGTACCAACTGGAGCGCGCGGCCGGTTCGATGACCAGCGCCGCCATCGCTGTCCCTGAGCCCGGGATGCTCTGCTCGCTGACGTTCGCCGGCATCGGCCTGTTGTGGCGGCGACGCCACCGTCAGACCATGGCCTTGCGCAGCAGTTGAAGACTCTTGGGGACCGCCGTGCGGTAGTCTTCCTTGCCCTCCATTTCCAGCGAGACATACCCCTTGTAGCCCACCTTCTTTAGAATTCCCGCGATCCGGTCATAATCCAGTTCGAGCGTATACCACTCGCCCCCGCCGAAATAGGTCTTGGCATGCACCAGCGCGGCATGGGGAGCGATCTGCTCAAGCTGAGCGTATGTGTCCTCCAGAAAATTGCCGGTGTCCATCGTCACCTTCAGCCAGGGGGAATTGATGGCCCTCACGATCCGGAGCACCCCGCTGGCGTTTCGGCCGATGCCCCAGTGATTCTCAAGCCCCAGGCATACGCCCGTCTCCTGCGCGCGGGGCAGAAGCTTCTCGATCGACTCGATGACCCACTTGAACCCATCCTCCTCCGTGTATCCCGGTAGGATCGGTTCTATGCCCTTGTTGGCCATCAACTCATCGAAGTTCCTGCTCGTGCCCCACCGGCCGGTGTTCAGTCGCATCGTCGGGATGCCCATCCGATACGCCAGTTCCATGCAGTGCAGCGTATGGTCGATGTGCTTCTGACGAAGCGCCTTGTCCGGATGAACGAAGCTCTGGTGAATCGAAAACCCCATCAAATCCAGCCCGCTGCGGAATGCACGCTGCTTCAGGTCCTGCAAATACCGGTCGGATTCACTGCTCATCTGCTGATGGAGGATTTCCACGCCGTCGAAGCCCATTTCAGCGGCCATGTCGATGCAATCCATCACCTCGACGCGTTTCTCCTTGAAGTGCCAGAATGAATAGGTTGATACGCCGATTCTGGGCTGACGAGTGCTCACGCGATTCTCCTTGCTGGCGAAATCCAACCCGGCTCGCACCCATGTCCTATAGGCCAAGGCTGCCGCCAAGGTTCAACCCTGACGTTAACGCCTTTGGACGATTCCCGCAATCTTGACCGCCTGCCACGAGGGCGTGCCCTTTGCGACACCTCAAAGTCCGGATAACAAGTCCCTTCCCAGCCAGTGGTTGCGAGCGATCGTTCCTGAAGCCGAGCCGATATCCGAATGTGGTGGTTTCGATTGGCCCCCTCCCATATCAGGTGGTATGCTCTCATATCCATCTGCCCATCGGCGGATGGAATCTTCTAGCTGATGAGGGCTGACCCAGTGCTGCGAAACCTATTGCGCCAATGGCTTTCTCGGCGTCCCGCCGCATGGCGACGCCGGCAATTCCTGGTTAGCGCTGTCCATGCTGATCCCCTGGCAACTGTCGAGCCTCTGGAATCGCGCCGGCTTCTGTCGGCGGGCGCTGTGGGGCAAGAGATGCTCGTCAATACCACGCTGCCCTACTTCCAGGGCACGCCCTCCCTCGCCGTAAGCCCCGCTGGCGCCTATGCCATCGCGTTCGCTAGCGATGTGAACGACGGCACCGGCCTGAACATTCGCGCTCGGCTCTACGGCGACGCGGGCATGCCCGTCGGCCCGGATCTGCTCGTCAATACCGCCCTTGTGGGCAACCAGATGACGCCCGTCGCGGCAATGAATGCGCAGGGCGATCTGATCATCGCCTGGACGGGTCCCGATGCGGCCGGCGTGCTGACGGTTTTCGCTCGGACGTTTGACGCCAGTGGCACGCCGCGCCAGGCCGAGGAATTTCGGATCAGCCCCCCGAACGCCGCCGAGTCGATCGTTGAGTCGGTTGCCGCCGATTCAGCCGGTCGGTTCATCATTACCTGGTCCGGCCTTGTCGCCGGGCGAGGGCAGGACACCTTTGCCGCCCGGTATGACGCCGCCGGCGGCCTCGTGATCGATCCATTTGCCGTCAATACGACCGGAACCAGCCACCAGGCGATGTCCGATGTGGCGGCATCGGGTGATGGCACATCCGTCGTCGCCTGGGCGAGCCTGGGGCAGGATAGCTCAGGGTGGGGCATCTACGCCAGACGCTACGGCGCCGACGGCGTCGCCCAGTCGCTGGAGATTCCCGTCAACCTGACCAAAGCCGGCGATCAGGAATCCCCCTCTGTCGCGATGGACGCCGCGGGCGGCTTCGTCGTGGCATGGCAGAGCGAGGGCCAGGATGGCAGCGGGATGGGGATTTACGCCCGGCGATTTGACGCCGGCGGCGCGCCTCTGACCGGCGAGATTCCGGTCACGAACACGCTCCTGGATGACCAGACCCAGCCCGACATCGCCATGACGCCCGAAGGGACATTCGTCGTCACCTGGCAGAGTCACGGCCAGGACGGCGGCGGCGCTGGCATCTTCGCCCGCTCGTTCCTGGCAGGCGGCCAGCCTGAGGGTGACGAGTTCCGCGTCAACACAACCGTCGAACACGACCAGACGAAACCGTCGATCGGCATGGCGGATTCCGGCAACCATGTCATCGCGTGGGAGAGCTTCGCCGTGGATGGCACCCGCGAAAACACCTACGCCCGGCGTTACGTGGCCGGAATTCCACAGGTGATGAGCATCGATGTGGTGAGCGATCCCGGCGGTGGCCCGATCGATGAAATCCGCATCGCCTTCAGTGAAGCGGTCAGCGGGCTCGATCTGGCAGACCTGCGCCTGACCCGCGATGGCGGGCCGAACCTCCTTGGCGACGGCCAGGCGGTCTGGACGATGCACTCAATCACCTGGACCTTAAGCGGCCTGGCCGCGATCGCGTTCATCCAGGGCCAATACACGCTGGAGCTGAACGCGGCCGAATCGGGCATCGTGGACGCCCACAACAATCCCCTGGCTGCCGGCGCATCCATCACATTTGCCGTGTCGCGGACGGTACCGCCTGCGAGCGATGATGTGGATCATTATGTCGCCATGCCCGCGACGGATGGCTCCATTCAGGTTTTCCATAACCGCCCTGTCGACCAGGGTCCGAGCTACGTGCTGAGCGCCGGCCAGGCCGCCGGCATGCGGTTTGACGGCAGGGGCGGCAATGACAGTCTTACGATTCTTGGCGATCTCGGATTTAGCCCCGAGTTCATCGGCGGCGCTGGCTCTGATCGCCTCGCCATCCATGCCGGGCAATACGACCTGCAAGGCATCCACATCGATGTCGCCGAGGAACTGGTTGTTGGCGGCGGCTCGTTGATCATACACAGTTCCCGGCAGTTCGACGCCATTGCGATTACCGGCGCCGGGGCTGTGCATCTGGCCGCGGGGCAGTATGTGATTCTGAACACAACGGCTCTCAGCATCACCGACTCCGGAGCGCTGAATGTCAACGACAATGAGCTGATCGTATCGTCGCCCGGCATGGTCGCGGCGCCGCAGTCACAGGACCAGATTCGTCAGTTGCTGCTGTCGGGCCGAGCTGGCGGTGATTGGGATGGCCCCGGCATCCAGAGCCTGGCCATCGCCGGCGACAGCGCCCGGACGCTGGGCCTGTCTCTGGAGGACGATCAGGCGAGGGTGAAGTACACCTGGGCGGGTGATGCCAACCTGGATCGCCGGGTCGACTTCGACGACTTCAAGGCCTTGTCGATCGGATACGTGAACTACACCCTGTGGCGCGGCGACCCCGCCGCGCATCCCGACTATCGTGCGACCTTTGCGGCGGGCGACTTGGATTATGACGGCGCTGTGGGAATCGGCGACTTCAAGGCGCTGTCGATCGGCTATGTCGCCTACAGGCTTTCTCAGGCCCAGCCGGCGCCGGCGAGCGCCGCCAGTGCCGCCCATGCTCCGCGGCCGATCCGGCCCCTTGCGTCCAGAACGCATCGCTCGCCGCGCCATGCGTGGTCGGCGCCAGACCGCGCTCTGGAGCGGCGCCGCAACACCTCGGCTTGATTGTTGACCTGCGGTCGCGTAATGGTTGTCGCCATGCATGAAGAGCGCGGTCACCTCCAGGGCGACCAGATCATCAACATCGCCATCGACCTGGTTGGCAAGATTGTGGGCAACGTGACCGTCGTCGATGGCGGCAAGATGTATGTCCGCGGAAGCATCATCGGCAACCTGACGGTCGAGGACGGCGGCCGAGTGCACATCTTTGGCCATGTCACCGGCGAACTGCTGGTGAAGAAAGGCGCCAAGGTCATTCTGGATGGCGTGGTGAACACCGCCACCAACCGGGGCGGCCGATTATTCATTGAAAGTACCGGGCAGGTGATCAGGAAGCTCCGGGCGATCGATGGGGATACCCTGATCGACCCCAAGGCCCAGGTTGCGGATCGAGGATAGAGAAACGCGCGCCGGCGGCCGCTGCAACGCAGTTGCGTCTACTCCTGCCAGGCCCCTTCGCCTATCAGTCTGACGAAACGGCACGCACAGACATTGGTCGTGACCAGCGAGCCGCCTTGACGCCGGACTTCGATCAGCATCTGCTCATCCTCAGACCCAACGGGCAGCACCGCTAGCCCGCCATCGCTCAACTGGCTCAGCAGGAGTCGTTCCGGAATGCTTGGCGCGCCGGCGGTAATCATGATCCGGTCGAAGGGCGAGCGGTCCGCCCAGCCCGCCATGCCGTCGCCGTAACGAAAGTGAACGTTGCGAAAGCCCATCTCCAGCAGCCGTTCAAAAGCTGCATCCAGCAGCGGCTTGACCCGTTCCACCGTGTAGACTTCCGCCGACAGCCTCGAAAGGACGGCCGTCTGATAGCCGCTTCCGGTGCCGATCTCCAGAACCTTGTGTCCCGCCTGAACTTCCAGGCATTCGGTCATCCGGGCGACAATATACGGCTGGCTGATGGTCTGGCCATGGCCTATCGGCGCAGCGCCGTCGGCCAAGGCATGCCGGCGGACATCCTCGGGCATGAACTGCTCACGCGGCACCGTGCGCATCGCCTCCAGCACCCGCTGGTCGCTGATGCCCCGGTTCACGAGCTGCTGCTGGATCATCCGTTCCAGCGACGATGCTTGCTCCACTCGGCCCATATCCATGTTATGGCCCATTCCTGGCCCCAGACCAAGTCCGATTGCATTCTGCGGACCCTCTGACGCCTGACAGGCGGCCCGGGCGTTCCGTCTGCAACGCTCATAACGTCTCAACGAGGAACTTCCCCTGCAATGGCCTGCTCAGGTAAGCTTAGGGCGTTATGCCTGACCACCAACCGCTGCCACCGGCGACCCGTCCGGTCGTTACGCTGACCACAGACTTCGGCCTCGATGATTGGTACGTCGCGGCCATCAAGGCAGTTCTACTGCGGCAGTGTCCGGAGGTCTGCATCATCGATGTGACGCACCGCATTCCCCAGGGCGACATCCTGAAAGGTTCCATCGCACTCGAGCGCGCCATTTCCACATTCGCGGCGGGCGCCATCCACCTCGTTGTGGTTGACCCGGGCGTCGGCACCGGCCGCCGAATCCTGGTCGCGCAGTTCGAGAAACAGATGGTCGTCTGCCCCGATAACGGCCTGCTTACCTGGGCTCTGCGGCGGTGTGCCGATGAAGTGGCCATCTGGGAGCTGGCCTGGCGACCGGAAGGACGCACCAGTTCCACCTTCCACGGCCGGGACGTCATGGCCCCCGTCGCCGGAATCCTCGCGGCGCGGGCTGCGCCCTTGCACACCCTCGCCAGGGCAACCAGCCATTGGGAGATGCTGGACATCCGCCCGGCCGACCAGATCCCCGGGCAGGCTGGGATTATCCATATCGATCACTTCGGAAACGCCACCACCAATGTGCCTGCCGAACTGCTCGCCACTGTGGACGACCCCGTCATCCGAGTGAAGTCCCGCTCGCTCGACCTGCGCCACACGTATGCCGACGTCGCGGCCGGTCAGCCCGTCGCGCTCATCGGCAGCAGCGATCTGCTCGAAATCGCCGTCCGCAACGGCTCGGCCGCCCGAGTCCTTGGCTTGCACGTCGGCGATGTGCTCGACATCGCGTCCGCTTCATGACACCCATGACCTACAGCACCCACGAACTCCGCAGGCTCGACAAGCAGCACATCTGGCACCCCTTCACGCATATGTCGCAGTGGATCGAGGATGATCCCCTCGTCATCACCGCCGCTGACGGCATGCACCTGGTCGATTCCGACGGCAACCGCTACCTCGATGGCGTCTCCAGCCTCTGGTGCAACGTCCACGGGCACCGCGTGCGCGAAATCGATCAGGCCATCCGCGATCAGCTTGCCAGGGTGGCCCACACCACGCTCCTGGGCATGGCCTCCGAGCCCTCCATCCTGCTCGCCGACCAGTTGATGAAAATCGTTCCGGACAATCTGAAGAAGGTCTTCTACTCCGACGCAGGCGCCACCGCCACCGAAATCGCCTTCAAACTCGCCGTTCAGTACTGGTACAACGTCGGCCAACCCGAAAAAAGCGAGTTCGTCGGCCTCGCCGAAGCCTACCACGGCGACACCACCGGCGCTATGTCCGTCGGCCGCACCACCGCATTTCACAAGCCCTACTTCCCCCTGCTGTTCAAAGTCCATTTCGCCCCCACGCCATACGTCTTCCGCTACCCCGCCGCGAATCGGTCCCACCCCGACGCCGAACAGGTCAAAAGCGCCTGCCTGGCCGATTTGGAACGCATTCTCCACCAGCACCACAAGACCATCGCCGCCATCGCCATCGAACCCATCGTCCAGGGCGCGGCTGGCATGATCATCCAGCCGGCAGGATATCTCGCCGAGGTCCGGCGCCTGGCCACCCAATACGACGTCCTTTTCATCGCCGACGAAGTCGCCACCGGCTTCGGCCGCACCGGCCGGTTCTTTGCCTGCGAGCACGAGTCCGTTCAGCCGGACCTCATGTGCGTCGCCAAGGGCATCACCGGCGGCTACCTTCCCCTTGCCGCCACATTCGCCACCCAGGCCATCTTCGACGCCTTCCTCGGCAAGCCCGCTGACGGCCGGACTTTCTTCCACGGCCATACCTACACCGGCAACGCTCTCGCCTGCGCCGCCGCCCTCGCCTCTCTCGACCTGATGCGCCGAAGCGACCTCGTCTCCGAGGTCGCCCGCAAGGCCCGGACTTTGGCCGCCCTGCTCAATCCGCTCAATGACCTCCCTTCTGTCGGCGAAATCCGCCAGAAGGGCTTCATGGTCGGCGTCGAACTCGTCGCCGACAAAACCACCCGTCGCCCCTTCGACCCGGCCCGCCGCGTCGGCGCGCAGATTTGCGCCGCGATCCGCCGTCACGGCGTCATTCTTCGACCTCTGGGTGATGTCATTGTCCTGATGCCCCCCCTGGCCATGGAGGAAGCCGATCTGTCCACCATCGTCCACGCTCTCGAAGCCGAACTGCGAAACCTCTCCGAATAGCCATGCTCAATCCCATCCCCATCCCCGGCCTCCTTGTCCTCGGCACCGACACCGGCATCGGCAAAACGCTCATCTCCGGCGCCATCGCCCAATGGCTGCGAAACGACGGCAAACGCGTCGCCGTCTGCAAGCCCTGCGCAACCGGCTGCGTCCATCGGCGTGAAGGCCTCGTCAGCGAAGACGCTGAATTTCTCGCCCATTGCGCCGGCGCCCGCGATCCGCTTGACCTCATCTGTCCTCAGCGCTATGCCGAGCCCCTTGCGCCCGCCATCGCCGCGATGCGCGCCGGCCGGCCACTCGACTGGCAATCCATTGACCGCTCCATCGCCCTCATGTCCGCACACGCCGATGTCATGGTCGTCGAAGGCGTCGGCGGCCTCATGGTCCCGATGGACCCCGGCCACACCTTTCTGGATATCGCGCTCTGGCTGAAGATGCCCACACTGATCGTCGCCAACGCAAGGCTCGGCACCATCAACCACACCCTCTTGACCCTGCACGCCCTGCGCTCCCGGGGCCTCAAGCCCGCGGGCGTCGTCATCAACCGCTACCCCGCCGACACCCCCGGCGCCGCCGAGGAAACCAACCCACGCGCCATCGAAAAATGGGGCAAGATCCCGGTCTTGTGTGTGGTGCCCGAAGCCCCGATGTCCGCCGACCTCGCCATCCAGCCCATTCCCCCAGGCATCGCCACCGCCATCGCCCAGGTGGATTGGTCAGCGCTCGCTGAAAAACGATGAAACAAAGTAAGCCGGGGCTGCGGGCGTGAGAGTCAGCCCCGGCTTTGGAGGGCTCGTCGCCTGTGGATCATGGCTTCAACTCAGCCGCGCGACTCGGGCGCGCCCAGAAAACCAGACCCACGCCGGAATAGGGTATTCGGTGTCAGTTGTCCCGCGCTACATTCACCAGCGCATTCAACACAAACCATGAACTTCAACCGTTGTCAGGTGCTCTTTTGCCGACTTGATCCGAACTCGAACTGATCCGAGATATGCACAGACCACACCCTGACGAAACCTAATGTACCACAAATCCCACCCTCATCAATAGAAAACCGGCCAAAATGCGCATCATTCGCTATCCCTGGGCCGCCTATGTTATAATCACTCCGCCTATGGTTCCGCCAACTTCCTCAGCACTGACGAACGATACTGCCTACCAAATGTCCATCCTCACCGACATTGGACAGGTGTTGTCCAGCACCCCGGATCTTGGCAACGCGTTCGCGCAAATCATGCAAGTCCTTATCAACAAGCTGGCTATGCTGCGCGGAGCTCTCGTCCTTCTCAACGAAAGCAGCGGCCGACTGCACATCGAAGCGGCGGTCGGCCTCAAGCCCGACGAAATCGAACGCGGCACCTATGCCCTCGGCGAGGGCATCACCGGGAACGTCGTCGCCACCGGTCGCTATCGCATTATCCCTGATATTCGCAAAGAACCCGACTTCCTCAACCGCACCCAGACTACCGACATTCCCGGCCCCGATCAGGCCCTCAGTTTCCTATGTCACCCCATTCGTGTTGGCGACCGCATCGCTGGCGCCATCTGGTGCGAAAAGACCCTCTGTTCCGATGCCCAGCTCCAAGGCGACGCCGTCTTCCTCGGCATCGTCAGCGCGTTCCTCTCCCAGGCCCTCCAGCTTAACCAGATGGTCATGCGGCAGAAGGAACAGCTACTCGAGGAAAACCGCCACCTCCGCGACCAGGTCCGCGACCGCTACCGCTTCGAGAACATCATCGGCGACTCCCCTGCCATGCACGAGGTTTTCGCCACCGTCGGCCAGGTCGCCAACTCCCGCGCCACCGTCCTTCTCCTAGGAGAAACCGGCACCGGCAAGGAGATGATCGCCAAGGCCATCCACTACAACTCCCCCCGCAAGGAAAAACCCTTTATCCGCGTCAACTGCGGCGCACTGTCCGGAACTCTCCTGGAAAGCGAGCTGTTCGGCCATGTCAAAGGCTCGTTCACCGGCGCCATCCGCGACAAAATCGGCCGCTTCGAAGCCGCCGACGGTGGCACCATCTTCCTCGATGAAATCGGCACCCTCGAACCCCAGCTCCAGGTCAAGCTCCTCCGCGTCCTCCAGGAACGCGAGTTCGAGCGCGTCGGCGACACCGCCACCGTCAAGGTCGATGTTCGAGTCATCGCCGCCACCAACGTTGATCTCCAGGAGGAAGTCGCCCGCGCCAATTTCCGCGAAGACCTCTTCTACCGCCTGAACGTGGTCAGCATCTACCTGCCGCCCCTGCGTAACCGCCGCGAGGACATCCCCCGCCTCATCGACCATTTCCTCGATAAGTACAATGCCATGAACGGCCGAAAGCTCAAGCGCATCAGCCGCGAGCTG
>CAZMXI010000153.1:1178-11643 GCA_964570205.1 uncultured Tepidisphaeraceae bacterium | reverse complement strand
GGACCACGCTTCGTGACGGCCGTCTGGGGCCGAGGCACGATCGGTCGTGGGCCGCCCATGCCACTGCCCGGGCGACGGTTTCTTCGTGGTGTTCATTCGTGTCATCCTCGTGGATCATATTTCCAGCATGAGCCTTGCGGGGTCTTCGAGGAACTGTTTCAGGCGCACGAGGAAGGTGATGGCCTCGCGGCCGTCGATGAGGCGGTGATCGTAGCTGAGGGCAATGTACATCATGGAGCGGACCTCGATCTTATCGTCGATGACCACGGGGCGCTTCTGGATGGCGTGCATGCCGAGGATGCCGGTTTGCGGGGGTGTGAGGATGGGCGTGGAGAGCAGCGAGCCGAACACGCCGCCGTTGGTGATGGTGAAGGTGGCGCCGGAGAGCTCTTCGATCGCGAGCTTGCCATCGCGGGTGGCGGCGGCGAGGCGCTTGATCTCGGCCTCGATGCGGGCGAAGGACATCTCCTGGACGTTGCGCAGCACGGGGACGGCGAGGCCGCGGTCGGTGCTGACGGCGAGGCCAAGGTTGACGAAGCTGTGGTATTCGATCTGGTCGCCGTCGAGATAGGCGTTAAGCCGGGGGATTTCGCGCAGGGCGAGGATGACAGCGCGGGCGAAGAAGCTCATGAAGCCGAGGCCGACGCCGTGGGCTTTCTCGAACTGGTCCTTGAACTTGGCGCGAAGGCGGATGACCTCGGTGAGGTCGATTTCGTTGAAGGTAGTGAGGATGGCGGCGGTCTGCTGGGCCTGGATGAGGCGTTCGGCGATGCGGCGGCGGATTTTACTGACCGTTTCGCGGTGGATGCCGCTGGCGTCGAAGCTCATGGAGGGCTTTTCGGCCTGTGAGGCGGGTTTTTCGGGCCTGGCGGGCGCGGAGGACGGGGCGGAGGGAGGCGGCGCGGGGATGGGGGCGAGAGCGGGATCCTGGGCGGGCTTCTGGATGAAGTTAAGGACATCCTCTTTGGTGAGTCGGCCTCCGGGGCCGGTGCCGGGGATGGCGCTGGGGTTAAGGCGGTTCTCTTCGACCAGTCGGCGCACGGCGGGGCTGAGGTCCTCCAGGTTTGTGCCGGCCGGCGCGGGCTGGGGCGGAGCGGGCGGCGGCGTGATGGCACGTTTGCCGTCGCCGCTGGGCAAAGGAGCGGCGGATTCATCGATTTCGGCGATGGCCTCGCCGACGTTGACGGTTTCGCCCTCCTGTTTCAGCCTGCGCAGAACGCCGCCCGCCTTGGCCGGGATATCGACGTTGGCCTTGTCTGTTTCGAGTTCGCAAATGGGCTCATCGAGGGAGACGGACTCGCCATCCGCCTTGCGCCACGCGATCAGCACGGCCTGCGTGACCGATTCTCCGAGAGAAGGCACCTGCACCTGTGTCGCCATAGCTCACCAGCCTAGCACTGCACCAAGATTCTGTCATTCCCACGCATTCCCACAATCCGCACTACAGCCGGCCGCACCACACGCTAATCGGAAACCGCGGACGCCCTGGCGGCCGATTCCTTCGGCGTTGGCGCGGGCGCGACGGCATCGGCTTGCTCGGGCGGAAGATCAAGGGCCTGGCTCACCAGCGTCCGCTCCTCGATCTGGTGGAGCTTGTACGAGCCGGTCGCCGGGCTGGCCGCATCGTCGCGTCCGATGTACATGAGCACTTTGCCGTCCGGAAGGATCTGCCTGAGGCGCTGGTCCATGAAGGTCCATGCGCCGCGGTTGCGGGGTTCTTCCTGGACCCAGGCGATTTCCTGCGCGCGGTGATACCTGGCGAGAATCGACTGGATTTCCTTCCGAGGATACGGATAGAGCTGTTCGACGCGCACGATCGCGACGTTTTCGACGTTGTGCCTGCGTCTGGCCGCATCGAGCGTGAAATAGACCTTGCCGGAGCAGAGCAGGACGCGCTTGACCTTTTCGCGGGCGGGGGCGGAGGGGTCATCCATCACGAGCTGGAAGGCGCCTTCCGTCAATTCCTCCAGGCGGCTGCTGGATGCCTCGCTGCGGAGGAGGCTCTTGGGCATCATCAGCACCAGGGGCTTGCGGAAGCTGCGCCTCATCTGCCGCCGCAGGAGGTGGAAGTGCTGCGAGGGCAGGCTGGGCACGCATATCTGCATGTTGTTCTCGGCGCAGAGCGACAGGAACCGCTCGATGTAGGCGTTGGAATGTTCGGGGCCCTGTCCCTCGTAGCCATGCGGGAGGAGCATGACCAGGCCGCAGAACCGTTGCCACTTGCTCTCGGCGGCCGCGATGAACTGGTCGATGATGGGCTGGGCCATGTTCACGAAATCGCCGAATTGCGCTTCCCAGACGACCAGGTTGTTCGGATCGGCCGAGGCGAAGCCGTATTCAAAGCCCAGCACCGCCAGTTCCGACAGCATGGTGTTCACCAGGATGATCGGCGCCTGGTCGGGCGAGAGGTTGGCCAGCGGGAAATACTTGGCGCCTGTTTCATAGTCATGCAGCGCCGCGTGGCGGTGAGTGAACGTGCCGCGCTGCACATCCTCGCCCACGAACCGGACCGGCGTTCCCTCCAGCAGCAGCGTGCCGAGTGCAAACGCCTCGGCGGCGCCCCAGTCGATCGGCATCTTTCCCAGGCCCATCTGCAAGCGGTTCTCCAGCAGCTTGGTCAGCTTGGGATGGACGTGGAAGCCCTGGGGCACACGGGTGATGCCTTCGGCCACTTCGCGGATCCTCTCGGCCGGCACCGCGGTTCTGGCGCCCCAGTCGGCGCCGGCGCGGGTCAGGCCGCTCCATAAGCCCTGGAGCGATTTGATCTTCTGAGTCGGGCGGTGCTCGCGGGCCACGGCCAGCGCCTTGTCGAGCTTCTCCCGCAGCTCGCCCTTCATGCGGTTGACCTCTTCGGCGGTCGTCTTGCCATCCTGTTCAAGACGGTGCTGATAGACATCGCGCGTGCTCGGACGGCGGGCGATCTCCCTGTACATCAGCGGCTGGGTGAAGCTCGGCTCATCCACTTCGTTGTGCCCATACTTGCGATAGCACCACAGGTCGATGAAGACATCGGAATGGAACTGCTGCCGGAAGGCGATGGCGAGCCGAGCCGCCCAGGCGCAGGCCTCCGGATCGTCGCCGTTGACGTGGAAGATGGGCGCCTGGATGGACTTGGCGATGTCGGTCGGATAGGGCGTGAACCGACCCTGTTTGGGCATCGTCGTGAAGCCGATCTGATTGTTGAGGATGACGTGAATCGTGCCCCCCGTCCGCCAGTACGGCATCTCCGACAGGCTCAGCGTCTCGAACACGACGCCCTGACCCGTGAACGCCGCGTCGCCATGCACCAGCACCGGCACCACGCGGCTTCGCTGGAGGTCGCCCAGGCGAGTCTGCTTGGCCCGGACGATGCCCTCGACCACCGGGTTCACCAGTTCCAGATGGCTGGGGTTGAAGCTGAGCGAGAGATGCACTTTCCGGCCGCCGCGGCTGATGCGGTCCTGGGAGAATCCCAGGTGATACTTGACGTCGCCGTCGCCCTCGTCGGCATCAGGAACGTAGCCTTCGAACTCGCCCAGGATCATCTCATAAGGTTTGCCCAGCACGTGCGCCAGCGTGTTCAGCCGGCCCCGGTGCGCCATGCCCACGACGAACTCATCGACGCCCAGGGAAGCGCCTTCCTCGATGACCGTGTTGAGCAGCAGGATGAACGACTCGCTGCCCTCCAGGCTGAATCGCTTTGCCCCGATGTACTTGGTGTGCAGGTATTCCTCGAACCCCTGCGCGCACACAAGTTGCTGGAGTATCCACTTGGCCTCGTCCGACGACAGGCTCGGCTGGTTGTACACCGGTTCCATCCGCTGCGAGAGCCAGTCGCGCTGGCTCTTGTCGGAGATGAACATGTACTCAGCGCCGAGGGTCCGGCAGTAAGTTGCCCGCAGCTTCTCGATGAGATCGCGCAACGTGCCATCGGTCCTGCCCAGGAACGGGCCGGCGCCGACGCGCCGATCCAGGTCGTCGAGCGTCATGTTGAAGTTCGACAGATCCAGCAACGGATGGCTGGTGCGGTTGTGCCCAAGGGGATCAAGGTTCGCGATCACGTGCCCCAGTTCGCGATAGGTGTGGACCAGGTCGTACACCGCAATCAGGTGGTCGCTTGCCCGGCCGGCGCGCGGAGCGCATCCCGGTCGGTGCGTCGGCGCGAACCCCGGCGCCCCTTCGCCGGCCTGGCGCAGGCCGCCGGCCTCGAAACCGGCAAAGAACGCCCGCCACTTCTCGTCCACGCTTCGCGGGTCCGCCTGGAACCGCTGGTACAGACGCTCCAGGTACTCGCTGTTGGCGCGACTGATCACGTCAAACTGGTCCATACCGCTGCTCCACCCGGCCGTCATGCGGCCTGCACTAAACGACTTACGCCAATTCTAGGCAAGCCTGCGGCGTCAGGGCATCCGATGAACAAAACCGCCGCTCTGATTTGGAGTTGCGCTGGGCACCCCCACCGGCCGTTCCTGCAGCAGCCTATTTCCTAATATTGCCATATCCGACGCAAAAGAGGTTGATTTCCCCCGTCGGTCGGATCATGATATCCACCTTGCAGGGATGCACTTCGCTTCATTCGGCATCGTGGGTGCCGGCTTGAAAACCTTTCTGAACGGAGTCAACGGAATATCGCAGCGTTGGTTCTGTCCTGCTGACGGAGGGCATCCGCATGGCATTGGACACGGAATTCTGGGTTTGCCTGATCTCCAGCAGTCTTGCGCCGCTGGCATTGGCCGGCGTCTTGCTGCTGATTATGCGCCGGCTTGGATTGATCGGCGCGCTGCTGCTGGCGGTTGTCTACGCGGGCATGTGGTCTTGGTACGCCGCGGTTGTGCTCGGCATGGCGCATGACGCGGGGAGCATCCCGGCCCGCCTCGTCACGGGCGTTCGCATCGGCGCGATCTACGTGCCGGCGGCCATGCTGCTGATGATGCTGGGCGCTTCCCTTCGCGGCTTTCGTCATGTTGGACGATCCGAACCGCATTCCCATGCCGCCTGAGGCTGTTTCGCCGCTCCCGATATAGCGCAAGCCACTTCCATGAATAGTGTTGTGTCATCCCACGCCTGTCTCGGCCTGTGATACCCCCGTTGCTTTGCGAGATTGCCGGCGAGACCGGTCCGCCAGCCGGAGAGCCTGCAGGCCATCTGTCGACGGCATGAAACGGTGATCAGGGCGATGGGCTTTGTGCCGACCTGGCCGCGGCGGGATGACCTGGATTCAGCTCCGGCGCCAGTCGAAAAACGATCGCGTTGACGGCGGCGGTCTTGTCCTCGATCGTCGGCTGCGCCGGCACGCGGAAGAACCGCGGGTGCGCCTGCCACACTTCCGCCAGGCGCTGGCCGCAGGCGATCGCGCCGGCGGTGTCCTCGAACCGGCAGGCATTCGTGGCGTCGCCGTCGTACAGGCCAATGGCGGCCGAGCTCTCCAGCCAGATTACGGCGTCATAGCGGGCCAGTTCGGCCTGGCGCGAAACGCCCAAGTCGCGCCAGTAGTCGTCCGGGCCATGCGGCCAATAGGCCGACCCATCCACCGTGCCACGGTCGGCCAGCAGGATGCTGTCCGGATGCTGCTGCCGAGCCCGCTGTTCCTGCTCGATCTGAAGCTGGTAGATGTGCCGCTGGACCTGGCAGCGCCCGGCGTCGTCCAATTCATCCCACCGTTGCCCCAGCCTGGCATAGACCAGGGTGGCCGCCACGGGCGCCAGCACGATGCGCTGGGGGTGGGCGATGGCCAGGCGCTGGGCAATGCAGGTCTTGCCCGCCCCCGGACCGCCGGTAAGCACAATCGACCGGATCACCGATTTCTCCCTCGCACTGGCGCTTGAAGGTTGACAATTGTGGCCGGCCAACCATCAATTGGCAATCGCCATGCCCGCGATCATCAACTACGACGAGGTCTACTCCACGCTCATCGGCCAGTGCTTTGTGTGCAACTACCACAACAGCGGGTCGTTCGCCTTTCCGCGAGAGTGGCCGACCCAACTGCTGGCATGGATCGGCCCGGATGATCCCACGATCCGGCCGGAGATGCGCCGGCACATCCGCCGCATCGCCCCACCGTTTGAGCTGAATCTGGCGGCGATGGCCCGGCGGCTCTGGGAAACCGAGTTGATCCCCGGGGATGCCTGGGTGATGCCCACCAGCCACTGGGCGTACGAGCTGGAATTCGGGAGCAGCGGGTGGTTGCCGGGAGCACTGCGGGACATCGAGATCAACCCGGCCGAGCTTCAAGCCCGGAACAACGGGTCGGCCGTGGCGTTCGCCGCACACGAGGGGGACAAGCTACAGCGTTTCATCGCCCAACTGCTGGTGCATCTCGGTGACAGCGACTTCGCGCTGGCCGTGCCCGGGCATCCGGTGCTGGGGATGATCCACCATAATAAGCAGATATGGTGGATGACCACCAGACCCGAGTTGATCGCGCGCGCTGTCAACCTGGCCGCGCTGGCGTAACACCTCCAGAAAGGCGATGGCCGCAGATAGGTTTCGTGGCCTGTGGTTAGAATGCCGCAGGCTCTCACAAAGGCAGGCGGATGGACATTCAAGCCAAGGCGTCGGAGATCAGGCGGTTCTGTCGGGACCATGCGAACGCGAAGCTGGCCGAAAAGTACAGCCGGTACTTCAAGGAGGGGTATGATGCCTATGGCCTGGATCAGAAGACCCTGGAGGCCCAGCGCGAGCTATGGTTCGAGCAGTGGCATGGGGAACTGGGGGTGGATGGCTGGCTGAGGCTGGGGGATGAGCTGGTGAAGAGCGGGAAGTATGAGGAGGCGAGCTTCGCCATCGTTTTACTGGCCAAGTGCCGGGGCAAATTCAGCGCGACGGTGCTGGCCGGCGCTGGGCGATGGCTGGAGAACGGCATCTGCAACTGGGCGCACACGGATGTGTTGTGCAATGAGGTGCTGTCGCCGGTGCTGGTTGAGAAGAGCGTGGGGATGGAAGCGCTGGCCGAATGGCGGAGTTCGCCATCGCGGTGGAAGCGGCGGGCGGTCGCGGTGGCGCTGATCAAGCCGATCAAGGAGGGCACTGTGTCGGTTGCGCGGGCGCTGAAGTTCATTGCGCCGATGATGGCCGATGACGAGCGCGTGGTGCAGCAGGGCCTGGGGTGGATGCTGCGCGAGGCGTGGAAACTGGAGCCCAAGCCAGTGGAGGCGCTGCTGCTGAAGTGGAAGGATACGTGCGGGCGGGTGATCGTGCAGTATGCGACGGAGAAGATGACGGCGACGGGGAAGGCGAGATTTAGGAAGAGCAAGGCTGTGGGGGCGTAAGATAGGTCTGAGGAGCGGATGGTTAGAACCGAAGATGCTACTCCATCTGCTTAAGCAGCTTGCGGGCTTCGGTGGCGGCGGGGGTGGCGGGGTAGTCGGTGATGATCGTGCGGAGTTTCTCGCGGGCGCGGTCGGTTGTTGGTCATGTAGAGCTTGGCGACGTTCAGCAGGCTTTGGGCGCGGGCCTGTTCGGTGGGCTGGGTGGCGGGCGAGTCGGGCTTCGGGGGCGAAGGGGTTTGGTCGGCCGGGGGCGTGTCGAGCAGGACCAGGCCTTTTTCGAACCAATCGGTCGGCGGAAAGGTGTGGCCCATGCCGGGGACCTGGAGATAGTGCACATGCTTGAAGCCATCCCTGGCGAACTCGGCCGAGTAGGCCTTCATTTCGGGCATGTTGGCGTCGGTGTCGCCGGTGAGCAGGATGTGGCGGCTGCGGGTCCTGACATCGGCAAGGAGGTTGCCGGCGGGCAACTTGAAGCTGCCGGGCCACATTCTGCCGGGCTGGTCGGGCACGGCCACATCGCGGTAGAAATTGCAGCCGATGACGTAGTAGCCGCCGTGGAACAACTGCGGGTGCGTGCCGGCGGTGATGCTGGAGATCCGGCCGCCGCCGGAGAGGCCGCCGATGTAGATGCGGCGGTCGTCGAGGCGGTATTGCCGCTGCATGTTGGATGCGGCGTCGATGGCCAGGCCGACGCGAATCCAGCTTGCGCGCTCGTTGTGGGCCTTGTTGGGGCCGGCCACGAGCAGCTTGTGCCTGGCCAGAAGCGGGTAGTACGCGGGGGGCAGACGGCATTCCGGGCCGGGCGAGACCCAGACGAGCAGGCCCCAGGACTGGTCGTCTCTGTAGGTTGAGGGGATGGTGACTTCGAAGGATTCATCGGCGAGGTCGTAGTTGGGCTCAGCGCTGCGGGTGATGGCGGACATGGGCCAGCCAACGCGGCGGGCGATGGTTTCGATGGCGCTGTCGGGGCTGCGGTCGGCGAAGGTGGCGGTGAACTGGCCGGTGCGGATGGGGCGTTTGGGCTGCTCGGGATCGGCCGGAGCGGCGGCGATGAGGAACGGAAGCAGGACCAGAAGAGTGCGGATCGGCATGCATCCTCCGCAATGATGGGCGGTGCGGGGAATACGGTATATCCGCCTGCGCATGCCCGCAACAAGAAACCACTTTCGCACACATGGAGCTCACTCCTTGGCGATATCGTGATGGATTTTCGTTGCATCACCAGGGCCGGCCATTATCATGGCCGGTTTGGGAGGATTCAGCATGCAAACAACGCGAGTCCTGAGGCGGGTGGCGGCGGCATGGATGATATTCGGCATGGTCGGAGCCGCGTGGTCGGCCGACACACCGAAGGCCGAGACAATCGACTTGAAGTTCATAGAGAACAAGGATGGTGCGACTTCGTGGTATGGTTTTGCCAAGGATGCCAATGGTCTATGCAGGGGATGGCAGCCGTTCGCCGGCCGGCAGTTGGTGTTTCAGGTGATCGGCGACAAGGTTCGGGCGGATACGAATGGCGATGGGAAGGTCGATGACAAGGATGATCCGGCGGTAAAACCGGAGGAGCCGAAAGGGACACAAGTCTATGTGCCGGCGAAGGTGGCGGGGAAGGATGTGAAATATCCGCTGAACATCCGGATGTATGACTGGGGCGTGATCGCGGGATCGGCGGCATCGCTGGTGGGACAGTTTGGCGACTACACGATCTCAATCCAGGACACCGACATCAACGGGCAGCTTGGAAGTGATTCCGATCAGGTGCGGATTCAGAACAAGGGCCAGAGCGGCACGAGTTGGCCGTGGTCAAAGGCGTTGGTGTTCGGCAGGCAGATATATCAAGTTGAAATGCTGAATGATGGGGCGAAGCTGAAGTTGCAGCCTTATACCGGCCCGGTGGCGGAGGTGGTGATCGAGGCGGCCGAGTCAGCGCGGAATCTTCAGGTGCGGCTGGTGGGGACCCATCGCGAGCAGGCCGCCGACTGCACGGCCAAGGAGACGGGGCTGTTCATTCCGGGGAGCTACCGGATACAGAGCGTGCAGTACCAGGCCGGGCCCGAGAACCGGCCGGAGCATTTGTGGGCATACCAGGACTATTCATCGCGGCCGCTGGAGTTGAAGGCGGGGAAGAACGTGGTGAAGGTGGGTCCACCGTTGAAGCTGAGCTTCACGGCGGAGATGAAGGGGATCATCCTGGAGCTGGAGCATGTGAAGATCACCGGTTTGGCCGGGGAGATGTACCGGCCGAACGTTCGAACGGATCAGAAGGAGAGCTTCGGGATCTACGTCAGATCGGGGGGCAAGGAAACTCAGATCGGAAAACTGGAGTTTGGCTGAGGAGGCACCTGCGGGAGCTCCGTTGGAGTTCCCAATGCACTGCTCAAGGCCGAGGATGCGGTTGTGATCGTTCGGATCGACACCGCGGCGACGGGGAAGATCGAGGCAACGAAGAAGCTGAGCGAGATTCCGAAGGCATCGACCATCGGGAAGGCGATCCGGGGCCTTCTGGGCAAGTGAAGCAAAACGGGCGCAAAAAGTGAGACCGGTGCTCGCCGTAACACCGGTCTCGGTACAGGCTGCCCGGCCATATGGCCGGAGACCCACAGCCTCGTTATTCATATCGGATTAGTTCGATTACGACATGAATAATTCCCATAATGGGTCCCTTGGAGAGGCTGTTGGGCGCGATGCTGCGGTTTGAGGCCGTCGGACACATGGGGTGCGCTGTCGCAGGGGTTGGGTTGTCGCTATAATCCGCGCCCCAATGAGTCCAATTCGTACCGCGAAGCTCGCACTTGAGGATGGGACCGTGTTCACCGGCCTGGCATTTGGCGCTGCCGGGACGACGGAGGGGGAGGTCGTCTTCAACACGTCCATGACGGGGTATCAGGAGATTCTGACGGACCCATCGTACAAGGGGCAGATCGTGACGATGACGTATCCGTTGATCGGGAATTACGGGGTCAACCCATTGGATGTGGAGAGCAAGTCGCCGCATGTGGCAGGGTTCATTATCAAGGAACTGGCGCCGGAGTACTCGAATTACCGGGCAAATATGGGACTGGATGAGTACCTGAAGCGCAACAACATCGTGGGGATCGAGGGGATCGACACGCGGGCGCTGACGCGGAAGCTGCGGATCTCGGGGGCAATGCGTGGGGTGCTATCGACGGAAATCCTTGATTATGCGGAACTTGTGGGCAAGGCAAGGGCGGCCGCGC
>CAZMXI010000153.1:0-1168 GCA_964570205.1 uncultured Tepidisphaeraceae bacterium | reverse complement strand
AGGCCGTGAAACCCAAAGAGGCATACGGCTGGGCGGAGGGACAGGGAGACTGGAGGCTCGGCGAAGTGGCGCGGGGGAATGGTATGCATGTGGTTGCGCTGGATGGCGGGGCAAAGCACAACATATTGCGGCACTTGGCGGAACGCGGCGTGAAACTGACGGTGTTGCCGATGGATGCGACCGCGGAGGAGATACTGAAGCACCGGCCGGACGGGCTGTTTGTGAGCAACGGGCCGGGCGACCCGGGGGCGCTGGAGTATGCGGTGAACCAGCTCAAGGAGTGTCTGGGAAAGGTGCCGATCTTCGGAATCTGCCTGGGGCATCAGTTGCTGGGTCTGGCGCTGGGCGGGAAGCGGTATAAGCTGAAGTTCGGGCATCGGGGCGGCAATCAGCCGGTGAAGAACCTGGACACGGGGCGGGTGGAGATCACGAGCCAGAACCACGGCTTCTGCATCGAGCAGGAAGCGCTGGAGGCGTGCGGCGCGGTGGTGACGCACATCAACCTGAACGACAACACAGTGGAGGGATTCCGCCATACGAAGCTGCCGGTGTTCTGCGTGCAATATCACCCGGAGGCATCGCCGGGGCCGCATGACGCGGCATATCTGTTCGATGCGTTCATGGAGATGATGAAGAACAAGCAGCCGCCGACGGCCGAGCGCATGGCGGAGTTGCAGACGATGCGGGAGAGCCTGGGCAGATAGGGTGCGGATCAGGTTGCCTTGATCGCCTCCAGTTGTTGCTTGAGCTGGGCTATCGTCGCCTTGTGCTCGGGCTGGGGGGCGAGGTTGGTGAATTCGCGGGGATCGGTCTGGTGGTCGTAGAGCTCGACGCCGCGCTGGCCGGAATCCCATTCGGTGTATCGCCAGCGTTCGGTGCGGAGGGAGTAGCCCATGAACTGCCGCTGGTTGGCAGCGCGGCGGGTCTGGGTGAGGGCGGGGCGGGACCAGGCGGCCGAGGGGTCGTCGAGCAATGGGCGGAGGCTGACGCCGGGGCGGTCCTTGGGAGCGGGCAGGCCACACAGGTCCGCGAGGGTGGGATAGAGGTCGGTGGTTTCAACAATGCGCGGGCTGAGCCGGCCGCGGGCTTGGGTTTGGGGCGCGGCGATGACCAGTGTGTTGCCTCAGTCGGAATTGGAGAAGCGGGCCATCGGCGTTACACCTATACT
>CAZMXI010000152.1:0-11730 GCA_964570205.1 uncultured Tepidisphaeraceae bacterium | reverse complement strand
GTCCGGGCTGGTCAGCCTGGAATCGCTTGTGATGTTCGACAACCAGATCAGCGACCTGGCGCCCTTGTCGGGGCTGGAGCGCCTTTGGGAGCTTGACCTGAGCTGGAACCAAGTCATCGATCTGACGACCTTGTCGGGGCTGGTCAGTCTGCAGGCGCTTTATTTGAGCAACAATTGGATCAGCGACCTTTCACCCCTGACCGGACTGATCAACCTCTGCGTCGTAGGTGTCGATTACAATGTCCTGGACGTGACGGACGGCTCGCCGGCCCGGAATGTCATTACAATGTTAGAGTGGACAGGAACATCGTTCCGTTACGAGCCGCAATACGCTCCAGGATCGGACGCCTACGAGCCGGACGACACGCCTCAGCACGCGACGCCCATCTCCACGGATGGGGTGCGGCAGACCCGCTACGTCCATGTCGAGTCGGATATCGACTGGGCCACGTTTACAGTGACAGCGGTGTCGGATGTAGTGATCGAGACGGGCGGGTCCGCTGGCAGGACACGGCTGTGGCTGTATGGACCTAGTAGCCCGACTGCGCAAATAGCCTTCAATGACGATTGGGAAGGCAGCCAATTCTCCCGGATCGAGCGCACGGGAACCAGTGCGCTAGAGCCGGGCGTGTACTACATCAAGATCGACGGCTTGTATGGGTATACCCTTAGCGTCATTGCCACGCCGCTGGTTCGGGATGTCACGCTGAATGGCACCTCGGGAGATGACAACCTGCACGTTCGCGTCAATGGGTCGAACCTGGAGTTCTTCCTCAATGCGCCGTTGGATGGACAGCCCACGGAGACCGTGCCGCTGGCCAGCATCGCCTCGCTGACGATCGAGCTGGGCGATGGGGCTGATGCGATGGTCATCGGAGATGCCCTGCCCTTTACCCCCGTGCTGAGGGGCAACGGAAACCACACGCTGCGCCTGGAGGCGGGCGGTTACCGCTTTGAGCAGGATGATTTGCCGGCCAGTTTCAACCTGGTGGCCGCCGGCCAGGCGACGGTGGCCTTCGCTGCTTCGCAGTCCCTGGCTGGCCTGTCGGTGCAGGACTCGGGCCGGGTGGTGATGCAGGCGGGGGGGCAGATGGTGCTGCGTGCCGGCGAGCTGGCCATTGGCGAGTTGGCGGCGGTGGATCTGAACGACAACAAGCTGATCGTGGACTGTGCTGATGCGAATGCGGCCGAGGCGATGCGGAAGGTGCTGGGGACGGCGGTCGCCAGTGGCGGACTGAGCGCCAGCGGCATGAACAAGCCAGAGCGGAGGCTGGCGGTGGCGGTGGTAAGCGATCTGCCGGCCAGCAGCCCGGTCAAGAGCACCATGCCTTACGCTTTCGCCGGCCAGCAGGTCTCGGCCAACAGCATCCTGGTTCAATACACCTGGGGTGCGGACGCCAACTTTGATGGGCTGGTCACAACGGCGGATTTTGCGGAGCTGAGCAAGGGGTACGTGGCCTATCAGCTCAACAAGATCAACCCGGACCCCGAGTTCGCAACCAAGTTCACCTCGGGCGACTTCAACGGCGACGGCGTCGTGGGCACAGCGGATTTCGCCCTGCTGAGCAAGGCGTACGTGCAGGGACAGGTGGAAAAGAGCCAGGGCGGCAGCGGAATGGCCGCGAAGAGCCGGCTGTTCCAGATAGTGAAGACCATCTGCCTGCGCTCCAGCCATCGCCGGCTGGTACTTGAAAGGACACGTGCCCGCATGACAAGGCGGACTTGATCAGGCACCATGATGGCCGGGGACAGTTTGATCGTTGTGTGGCCATGGACCGGTGGGCGCTGGCGTGGTCGGTTGATCCGCTGTACGTGGCGGCCCGTCGAGCCTTCGACGGCCTGCACGAGCTGCACGTTCGGGCCCATTACCTGGCCTGCACGAGCGGTGTGTATCGCTGAATCCGTACCGATAGGAGAGGCATGGCACTTGGCGCGTCAGAATTGGCTGAATCTGGCCGGCCTGCGTATATTGGCTCGCCATGGGACGGGGCTACACACGCGTACATCGCCTGCTACGACTTATCGCTGCCATCCAATCCAGGCGGGGCTTGGCCGCCAGGGACTTGGCCCAGCTCTGCGAGGTGCACGAGCGCACCGTCTACCGCGACCTGGATACGCTTGGCGCTTCAGGGGTGCCCTGCGTGTTCGACCCCGAGTCCGGCGGCTACCGCATGGCCCCGGGCTTTTTCATGCCGCCGGTCGAGCTGACATTCCAAGAAGCCATGGCGGTCGTCGCCCTCCTGGAGGAGGTCGGCGACGGGGTGCAGATCCCGTTCCTGGGCGCTGCGTCGCGGGCAATCGAGAAGATCCGCTCGCAGCTTCCCGCCGCGGTCCTTGAGGCCGTCGAGCCCACCGATGGCCATGTGCATATCGATCTGGCCCGCTCGGCCGGTGATGACGCCTGCCGCGATGTCTATGACGACATGCGCGATGCCATCGCCCGCCGGCGGGTGGTCCTGTGCACCTACGACGGCGTCAAGCCCCACGCCGATGGCGACGAGGATGCATCCTTTGAGCTGCGGCCGTATGCGCTATGGTTCTGTCAGCGGGCCTGGTATGTGGTGGGCCACCACGGCGGCCGCGGAGCGATTCGCCGGCTCAAGCTCAACCGGTTCACCTCGGTGCGGATCACTGATCGGCCCTTTGCCATTCCCGATGAGTTTAACCTGCACGAGGACCTGGGCCTGGCCTGGCGGATGATCCGCGGCGAGACACGCTACGAGGTGGCCGTGCGTTTCGAGCCGCCGTTTGCCGACTCCGCCAGCGA
Organism: uncultured Tepidisphaeraceae bacterium; assembly: GCA_964570205.1. GTDB lineage: Bacteria > Planctomycetota > Phycisphaerae > Tepidisphaerales > Tepidisphaeraceae > CAZMXI01. Next base: position 8,963 of record CAZMXI010000152.1, on the reverse strand, counting down.
GACGCGCTGGCACCCCACGCAGGAGGAGGACTGGGATCACCAGACCGGCCGGGTGACGCTGCGCTTCACGGTTGACGGCCTGGACGAGATCGTCTGGTGGGTGCTGGGCTACGGCCCTGGAGCGATGGTGCTGCAGCCGCCGGAACTGGCGGCCAAGATTCGCCAACTGGCCCGGGCCACGGCCGAGCAATATGCCGGCCATTAGCCTGACCTTGGGTCCGCTCGGGGCGGCCATGGGTTGTCTTTCGGATTTTCTGCTGTAACCACTGACACCACGTCGTCAGTGGGCATTGTTAGAGTGCCGACATGGCTGAGGAGCGCGCCGGTACGGAAGCCGGGCGGGCATGGTGGTGGGCGGTGTTGCGCACGGAACGCGACCGCCGCTTGGCGCTGGCCAGGGGCCGGCCGATCACCAGTCGCAATCTGTGGCGGCTGCTGAGGCGCCGATTGGGACGGGCCGTGGGCCAGACGTGGGAAGGACAGCTGGATATGAACTCGATCGAAAGCCGGTTTGTCAATGCGTTCCAGGAACTGACAAGCTATTGCCCCTACCCCTGGCAGCAGCAGCTTTTTGCTCGGCTCTCCGCGGGCGGACCGCTGGACGGCTTGGACATCCCCACCGGACTGGGCAAGACCAGCGTCATGCCGATCTGGCTGCTGGCCCACCGGTACGCCCAGCCGGATTGCCGCCCTCCCATGCGGCTGGTGTACGTCGTCAATCGCCGGACCATCGTGGACCAGGCAACCAAGGTGGCAGAATCACTGCAGAAGAAGGCGGGCGAAGACAAATTGGCTGTTTCAACCCTCCGCGGCGCTTTGGCCGACAACGGCGATTGGCTCATGGCGCCCCATCTGCCGGCAATCATCATCGGCACGGTGGACATGATCGGCAGCCGACTGCTGTTTAACGCCTACCGCGCGGGCCGATGGCAGCGATCGCGGCATGCCGGATTGCTCGGGCAGGATTCGTTGATCGTCCATGACGAGGCGCACCTCAGCCAGCCGTTTCAAGGACTGCTGGAATGGATTGTCGCGCGCCAGGCCGATGACAATTCGCCCCGACGGATGCGGCTGCTGGCCATGTCGGCCACACATTCCAATGGCCAGAACAAGACCGTGCTGACGCTGGACCGGGAAGACCTGGGTCTCAAAGAAGTGCAGAAGCGGCTGTATGCGCCAAAGCGGCTCAAGCTTCACGATGCCACCAAGAACCTCCCTGCGCAGCTTGCCGCGCTTGCGCTGGTTCACGAGGCGATCGGCCAGGATGCCAAGCGCGTGATCATTTTCGTCAAGCTCCCGGAAATGGCGAAGAAGGTGGTTCAGGAACTGAAAAAGGGCAAGGTGGGCGATGACCGGATTGAGGTGCTCACGGGGACCATTCGCGGTTTCGAGCGGGATCTGCTTGTCCAGCAGCCCGTCGTTGACCACCTGTTGAAATCGACAACTCCACAGGCGACGGAGTACCTGGTTTCGACTTCCGCCGGCGAAGTGGGCGCCGACTTTGACGCGGACCACATGGTCTGCGATCTGACCCCGATCGACAGTTTCATCCAGCGGGTTGGGCGGGTGAACCGCCGCGGCGATGGCGATGCGCGGATTGACCTCGTGATGGACCTGAAAGCCGATGCCAAGGCCAGGCCCCACGAAGCGGCGGCCAACGCGACCGCGAAACTGCTTGCCAAGTTGCCGCCGGCCAAGAAGGACGTGGATCGGCAGGACGCATGCCCGCAGGCCCTGCGCGACCTGAGAGAGCAACACGCGGCCGAGTACGCGCCTTGCGTAGCGCCCCAGCCGCAACACGTGACTCCCCACGACGTGACCCTGGACGCTTGGTCGCTCACCAGCATCCAGGCGGACTGGCCACTGGCTCAGGAGGTGGCGCCGTTCCTGCACGGACTGGATGATGCGGATCCGCAGACCTTCGTTGCCTGGCGGGCGGAACTCGACGAGCTTGAGGTTCCCTCTCAGGGCCAAATCGATTCGACGCCCGTGCAGCAAAGTCTGGACCATTACCCCCTGCGGCCGCAGGAACTGCTGCATGACAAGCCCGATCGCGTCGCGGAACTGCTGCTTGCCGCCCGGGCGCGGTGTGGCGAGAAGCCCTTCGCATGGATCATCGGCCGCAAGATCGAGGTGTGGCGACTGCTCGATCTAACGGAGGATGCGAAGCGGCTGGAACAGGAAGTCCGCAACCGCACCATCGTCCTGCCGGTGTCTGTCGGCGGACTCAACGCCGGCATGATCGATACAGGTTCGGATTCACCGGTGCTGGATGTCGCGGACAGGCAAGAGACGGCCCGTGCCCGCGTGCTGCTGACGCGCGATGATGAAGGGTGGCGACAGGAAAGACGCCTGGGCGACGACTCGCCTCCTGCCGATGATGCAGAGCCGCCCGAGTTCTTCCCCAAATGGACGGCCGCGCGCCACGCGGCGGGGCGCAAGCTGGGCATGCGGTACGTGGCGAGGGTCGTGTTGTCGGAGGACGAGCAGGGGCCGAGCCAACTGCTGCTGCTCTTCCACGAGCATGCGCCGAAGGAGAAGCTGGGCGCCAAGCTGCACCTCGCCAAACACAACGAAGATGTTGACGGAAAAGCCGAGGAGCGGATCAAAGCGCTGGGTCTCGCCGCCGATTCCGTCGAAGCCAAAGCCTTGCGTTCTGCCGCCAGTCACCATGATTGTGGCAAGGCCGACGAGCGCTGGCAGCGGGCCATCGGCAATTCCGACGGCTCATCGTCCTTGGCCAAGTCGCTCAACAGGGGCATCAATGCCCGCCTGCTCGCCGGCTACCGGCACGAGTTCGGCTCGCTGCTCAAGGCCCTCGAATCCGATGGGTTTCGATCCCTTGACGATGCAACCAGGGACTTGGCGCTTCACCTGATCGCCACCCATCATGGACGCGGTCGGCCCTACTTCTCCACCGCCGCGATGAAGACTCCGGTGAACGATCTACCCGATTTCCTTCAACCCGCCGAAATCGCCCGCCGGTTTGACCGTCTCCAACGCCGCTACGGTCACTGGGGGCTGGCTTGGCTGGAATCGATCCTGAGGTCCGCCGACGCCGAGGCGTCGCGGATGCACGATGCCCCGGCGGTGGAAGATGAGGAAGAGGAGGACGAACGATGAGCAAACCGACACTCACGATCACGCTTGACGTGGACCTGAGCAACCCCGGCCAGTTCCTCGCCTGCTGCGGCCTGTTGGAACTGGCCAGCCGAATGGATGCGAGTTCGTTCGGTTGGTTCAATGATTCCTGCTTTAACGTTGCATGCACTAAGCACGCGGAGTTACTGAGCACGCTATGCGACTGTAAGATTAGCCCCCGGAAACTGGATCACACAGAGTTCCTCGCACGTCAATCTGCAGGCAAAGCCCCTGCTTCATCGAACACGATTAATCCCATAGTCTTTGGCGCTCCTTTCCACTTGGAGATAGACTGGTGGCTTAAGCCGTCGCCGAATCGAGCATTCAAGACGTGGTCAGGCAAAGCACAGGTGCCTCATGATATTCTGACCGGCGTGCAAAGGTGGACAGCCGACTGCCTCAGGTCAGCGACTTTCACGATCGATGAGCTTCTTCACAGACCCGGCACTCTCGACCGTCAGCCGTTCTGCTATTCCAGCGCAAAATCCCGGCACGCGCTCGATGTCGGCTTCTCCATTAACGACAGCCCACTGACCCTGAGTCATTATCCCCTGGTCGAGCTACTGGTTTTTGTCGCCCTGCAACGTTTCAGACCAGCGCCTCGGGGTGAGTGGTTCGGCTACATCACGTGGCCGTGCCCACTGCCGGTGAATCTCGCCGCGTGCGCGATGATCCCCGGCCTGTGTTCATTGGGTGGGCACCATTTCGAATTCCAAGTGATAGATCGTGATGATCACGATCATAGGCAGTTCTCTTATGCCCGAAGGAGGCAACATGAGTGATTTGCTCACTAAGTACGATGACATGTTGAAGGATAACGGCCCAGCCGCGCTCGTGATGACGCGCGAACTGGTATCGGTCGAAGGCGAGGAAGGATGGGTCTTTCCACCGACGTTCGCCTCAACCGTGAGCGCCGAGGAGGATGAAGATGAAGGGGCGGGCGGCCGTTATCAGGTCGATGTCCTGGGAAACGGCAGGAATGTCTGCCTAATCGACAGCATCGGTTCGCAGGCAAACCGGATGGAGCCTCTCTTCAAGAACGCGCCGTACGACAAGCTGGTACCGCAGATCGTTGTGCGAATGAAGGACGGGCACAACGTCAATCTGCTGGACGTTGGCCACCGCGCTGCTGACGCTGCAGTTCGGTTTTCGAAGAAGATCGGGCAACGGCTTCGAGAGGCATTTGAGGCAATTCGTGACCGACGCGATTACTCGAAACTCGCGCGAGTGGCTCCGACGTCGCTTATCTTCGGGGTGTGGGATTCGCGCGGCACGCAGGTGAATTCGCCGCGCATCGTTCGCTCCGTAATCCGCGCATACGATGTTGAACAAGCGAAACGCTCCGCCACGTATCGTGCCGCCTATGAATATACCGACAATGAGGTCATCAAACCGGCCTTGGACCAGGGGAAGGGCAAGAAGAACCCACTCTCTCAGGAAGGTTTTAAGTTCTCTCTGGCGAGCGACACACATGGCGGCATCATATCCAAGCGCATCCGCCAAGAGGCGATAGTCAACTTGGTCGCTCTTCGTTCACTCTCCGATAGTATAGATCTGAGGCGATATCTGCTTGGTCTCGCGCTGGTTGCCATTTCCTATCGAAACCCCGAGAGTTTCAACCTTCGCGAAGGCTGTTTGCTAAGGGCGCGTACGAAAGATGACTTCAGTGGCAAGTGGCGAATGGAATTTGTGGATGGACGCGAACCGGTTCAGTTTGCGATCGCACACGACGACGCTCTGAGCTACGCGGAGGAACAGGCGATCAAGTTCGAGGTAAAATCGCGCGACGAGACAGACGAGTTTGACAAGGAGACTGCCGAGGCTTGGCTGAAGCTGGATAAGAAGACTAGAAAGACGCAGAGCAAGAAGTATCACCCGAAGAAGGCGATTGAAGCGGCAAAGAAGAGTCCAAAGACGAATGGGCAAGAAGAGGCTTCACAGGAGGCACCCAAATGATCCTCCACCTCACCATCCGCTTTCTCGACTCCCGCTACCACGGCCGCGGCGACGGAGGGGTCTCGGAATGGCCGCCGTCGCCCTTCCGCGTGTTTCAGTCGCTGCTTGCCGGGGCCAAGGCGCGCTGGTCGGACGCGCGGGCCAGGGCGTTTGAGTGGCTCCAGGCCCTTCCGCCGCCTGTCATTTACGCGCCCAAAGCGCGCGAGGCCAGCTCCGTCTTGACCTACGTCCCAAACAACAACGAGAACGCGGCCCGCACGCCCAAGTGTATCCGGCCGCGCATACTGGTTCGTCCGCATGTCGAGTATCTCTGGACGTTCGACCCAACCGCCGCTGACGCGCGACGGCACGCGGACACAATCGCCGACTGCGCCCGCCAGATCCGCTGCGTCGGCTGGGGCATTGACATGGCCGTCGGATGTGCCGCGATCCGCGAGCGCCCCGTCAGCGCCGAGCCGGGCACCGAAATGCACGTGCCCGCGGAGGGGGACGGCTTCGCCGGTGCGCTGGCGCGAGTGCCATGTGCTGGCAGCCTCAAATCGCTCGAAGACGCCTACGAGAGCTTCCTCAACCGCATCCGCACGAATCCTGTCACCGGCGCAGAGGAAATCCACGACTCTCCCGGGATCATGCGCTTTGATGTGCGCGCCTACGCCTCCGCCCCCACCCGCCCGTATTGCGCCTTCGATCTCTGCAAACCTGACGACGAGGATGAGCAGACCTCCTTCAATCCCCGCCAGATCAAAGTCCTTGTAGGCATGATCCGCGGGTTGTTGGGTTCCGATCGCGTGTGGCGGGCAATGCAGGATGTGTGCGACGTCGATGCCATGCTCCTGGGACACCCCAAGGACGAGGACAGCCCCCGCTTGTCGATCCTGCCCCTGCTCTCGGTCGGCCATCAGCACTCCGACGCGCGCGTGCGGCGGGTCATCCTGGCCGAGCCGTTTGGCGGCGATGGGACCGTCTGCCGTCTGCTGGCGGAACTGCTCAACGGGCAATTGTTGCAGAATACGACGAATAGTCGGCGCGAGGCGATTCTCGTCCGCCTCCCCCACAACGACCGCCACATCCGACGCTGGTACAGCGGCTCAGCCCAACAGTGGGCCAGCGTCTCCCCCGTGCTGCTGCCCGGCTTCGACCATCGCATCGACAAGCGAGAGGGCAGACATCGGCCACAGAACGGAGCCGCCACGCTCGCCCGCGCCGAGAAGCTTACCCTCACAGCCCTTGCCCACGCCGGCATTGCGCAGCCCTGCCGCGTGGAACTCAGCTCGGTCTCCTGGTGGCCCGGCGTACCGCACGCGCGCGACTTCGTCCCCCGCGACAAGCTCGGCCCCGCCCCGCGCTGCCACGTCAAGCTCACGTTCGACCAGCCCTTCACCGGGCCCCTGTCCCTCGGGCGGCAACGACACATGGGCATGGGCGTTTTCGCAGCACTCAATTCAATTCTCGATGGCCCCAGGTAATAAAAATGCCCTCCCACGTCTCCATCACCGGCGACGACGCCCTCACCATCGACATGGTGAAGCAGTTCACGTTCTGTCCACGACTTTTCCACCTGATGTACGTCGAGGGCCGCTGGGATGACAACGCCTACACCGTCGAAGGCCGACATGTCCACCGCCGCGTCGATCAGCTCGACCACCTCCTGCCCGACGCCGACCCTGGCCCCAGCACCTCACCCGACCAGGCCGATGCCTCTCCCAAGCCGCCCGCCGGAGATGATCCCCCCGTCATCTCCCGCTCCGTGCCCCTGGCTTCGGCCGTCCTGGGCCTTTCGGCCAAGCTCGACCTGGTCAGTTCCGACGGTACCGAGGCTATTCCCGTCGAGACCAAGCGCGGCCGCGTGCCCAGCACCCCCCAACGCTGCCACGATACCCACCGCATCCAGCTCATGGCCCAGGGCCTGCTCCTGCGCGAGCACGGCTACCGCTGCGACCACGGCTTGGTCTACTTTGCCAGCTCGCGCACCCGCGTGCTGGTCCCCTTCACGGCGGAATTGGAGCAGCAGACCCGCCAGTTGATCGACAGCGCCCGCCAGGCCGTCTCGCGGGCCGATATTCCCGAGCCACTGGATGACAGCCCCAAGTGCAACGGCTGCTCGCTGGCCGGCATCTGCCTGCCCGATGAGACCCGAGCCCTGCGGCTCTTGCAGGGCGAATCTACCAGCCCGCCGCTCAAGCCGCGCCATGCCCCCGGCGATGAAGAGCCCGCCCACATCCGCCGGCTCTATCCGCCCCGGCCCGACGCCACCCCGCTGTACGTGCAGACCCAAGGCGCGTTCGTCGGCAAGCGCGGCGAGAGCCTGATCGTCCGCGCTGAGGGTGAGGAGTTGACCCGCGCCGGCTTGAAGGATGTCAGCCAACTCGTGCTCTGCGGCAACGTGCAGGTCTCCACCCAGACCCTGCACCTGCTGTGCGAGGCCGATGTGCCGGTGGTGCTGCTGTCCAGCGGCATGTGGTTCTACGGCATCGCCCATGGCCAGTCGCTGCGCAATGCCTACGACCGCGCTGCCCAGTTCCACGCCGCCGCCGATTCCGTCCGCTGCCTGGCGTTCGCCCGGACCCTAGTCCGCGACAAGGCCGCCAATCAGCGCACCCAGCTGCGCCGCAATGCCCCGCCCTCCCGTGAGCTGGACCGCACGTTGCAGGATATCGACGCCCTGATCGCCAGGGCGGCTGACGCACCCTCGGCCGAGGCCCTGCTAGGCATCGAGGGCAACGCCGCCCGCTGCTACTTCGCCTGCTTTGCCCAGATGCTCAAGCCCCGGGACTTTGACGCCACCTGGGACTTTGACTGCCGCAACCGTCGGCCGCCCAAGGACCCGGTCAATGCGATGCTCAGCTTCGCTTACGCGCTTTTGGCCAAGGAATGCACTGTCGCCCTTCTGGCCGAGGGATTGGATCCCTACTGGGGTCTGTACCACCGGCCGCGCCATGGCCGGCCGGCCATGGCGCTGGACCTGATGGAGCCAGTCCGGCCGATCATTGCCGATTCTGCCGTCATCACCGCCATCAACACCGCCATGGTCCGCTCCGCCCACTTCACGTGCTCCGCTTCCGCCTGTGCCATGAGCGACACCGGCCGCAAGGCCCTGCTGCGGGCTTATGAAGCCAGGCTCGACCAGCTCGTCACGCATCCGGTGTTCGACTACCGCTGCTCGTGGCGGTCGATCATCCGCCTGCAGGCTCGGCTGCTGGCCCGCTGGCTGCGCGGCGATGTGCCGGATTATCAGAATCTCGTGACTCGTTGACACCTTTGCCCCATGAACCGCCATGGCCCGCCGTCATTTTCTTATCAGCTACGACATCAGCGACGACAAGCGTCGCACCCAGGTGTTTCATGCTCTGCAGGCCAACGGCGACCATGCCCAGTTCTCGGTATTCCTCTGCCAGCTCAATCCCACCGAGCTGGCACGGCTGCGGGCGGCCTTGCAGCCGCTGATCAACGCTGCCGAGGATCAGGTGATGATTGTCGATCTGGGCAAGGTATACTGCGACGAGGCACTGCGGCTGGAGACGTTGGGCCAGCCGTATACGCCACCGATACGGGCCATGATCGTGTGACTGGCCCGCGAGCGGCGACGTGGTGCACGAGATCCCGCACCCGCTCGAGTTCTTTGACAAGTAAATACTTACGCTTGAGTACCCATCGTTGCGATGCCGTCGCGCAGCCCATCTGCAAGCCGGCTCTCGCGACTGCAACGCTATCCCGCCAGCAGGACAGGCGTTATACTGGCAGGACCATCCGCGCCTCCCCAGGCGCGGCCCCATTGAAGCGTATCGGTGAACGCATCGGCCAGCGTCGTCGTCGGCCATCCGCGCCTCCCCAGGCGCGGCCCCATTGAAGCACCATCTCCCGTGCCC
>CAZMXI010000151.1:0-11824 GCA_964570205.1 uncultured Tepidisphaeraceae bacterium | reverse complement strand
GGCAATCCACGCATCGGCAACCGGCTCGTCTGCCGTCGTCAATGTGAGGCTGTCAACGGCGCAACAACGTCGCCTGCCCAGCTGTGGATTGCGAGCTGCCTTACTTGCATTCCGGCCCTTCGTGTGTTAGCCTTCTGTTATCTGCACGCATGTTAAGTACCAGGGAATCCAATCCGGGATTGGAGGCACCATGTTCTTCCGCGTTGGGCCGTACCGATATCGAGTCAGAATCAGCGACCAGCCGCTGCGGGACGATCGCGGCGAAGAGTGTGCTGGCCTATGGGAATGGGAGACTCGAACGGTGTGGCTGTCGGGCACGCTGGCGCTCGGCCAGCGTCATGAGACGCTTTTACATGAGCTATCGCATGCCTGGCAGCGGCATTTCGGCACGGTCGCCTCGGCGGAGGATGAAGCCAATCGTGCCGCAGCCTTCGCCATCGATGTGCAGCGGCAATTGCTTGCCCAGGGAGGCGACTTGGCGCTGATGCGGCTTTGCTCTGACGGCAGCATCGACAATGCCCAAGCGCTGGCTGCCACAATCCATGTCGGCGCGCAGTGTGGCGTCTGTTCGACGGCCTTCGCGCCCAGCCAGATTGCCAATGAGCAGGCCGAATACCAGGATGGCCGGCCCGTGGTCCGCCGCTCCTGCTGGTGCGAATTCTGCGGCCACGTGATGCGCTGGATGGAAACGGCGACCGCACAAGGCTTTCCGGCGGGAGCCGTGGTGGCGGGACCGCAGTACCTGCGAGGCCCCGAGGCTGATAGGTGGCTACGACGGCATCGCGTGATGGCGGGTGTTTGTGTCGAGGAATGAGGGAGAGGGTCCCATGGGAGAGAGGCAGTACACCACCGTTCCGGTGGAATGCGTCGAGCTGGTCGATGAGCAGTCGGCCGTTCCCTACTGGGCGCCGGCCTCGAGCTGGCGGGCATTGAAGGCGCAGCGCCACACCGTCACGCTCATCCGGGCGGCTCAAACCGACGCCAAGGACTGGTTGACCGTGACCGAGGCCGCCAAGCTGCGGCTGGAAGACTGCGACGGCCTGGATCTGGAGTTGGCCAAGGCGCAGGTGAGCTGGGCGGCGGACCGAGGCAAGTTTACGGTTGAGGGTGAAGGTCGCTCTCGTCGGATCGAGCCCGGCTCCTTCTCGCTGTGGCGTGACCGACAAAGGCGGCTGTCGATGGAGAAAGCGGACGATGAGGCTATGGACGAGCGGGTGCTGAGAAAGCGCCTGGAATTGGGATTGGAGGACCGATGCGTACAGCGATGATCTGGCCCGGCACGCCCGAGCGTGTGCCGTGCGGCATGTTCACCTCGAAGGATCAGCGGCACATTGTCGCCGCTATGACGACCGATGAACATGGCGTGATTGTGAAGCTGGCGGCGCACTGCGGGGCATCGACGACGGCCGCGGCGACATGGACGAACCTGGCGACAGCCCGGTCCACGGGCGATCCCATGTGCGAGGCTTGCACCAAGGCCGCAATCGGCCAGACCCGGCCAACCGCACCGACGATGCTGCCCGATCACGTGCTGGAGCAACTGCGCCAGCAGGCCAGGGCCGAGGGGCGGGGCCTGGAGGAATGGGTGGAAGAGATGCTCACCTACCGCCGTCGGCAGAATCCCATGCGGATCGCGGCATCCCGGCGGGGAAAGCGCAAGGGGTAGCTGTGGGTAGCATAATCAGCGCCACGCCCCGCTTGCGATGTGATCGACTATAGGAGCTTGTGAGAATACCCCCACCAACGGTGGAGTCGACGTCAGCAGATCATTGAGCACACAGAGTCATGAAGGCTTCATGTATCTTGGCCGATGCAAAGGGCAAAGTGAGTCGGGCAGGGCAAAAGTTCTTCCGCACAACCTGTTGAAAACCTGTGCAGGATGATAGACTGTGTTCTGTGGGAGTCAGGGGCGGTTGTTCAAGTTCCTGACAAATGGTGGCATACCGCGGCGAGCTTGCCGCGCCGGGGTGGCCCGATGCAGATCGCGCCTCAGGGAGCACGAACATGGGTGGACCGTACAACCTTCTGGATGAGCACTGGATTCCGGTCCTATATCACGATGGGCGATGGGAGCGGGTGGGGATCGAAATCGTCCTACGCGTGACGCCGGGCCGATACCACACAGCGATATCGAACGTGAGCGCGAGAGGATAGGGTCCTCATGGCGATGTTTCATTCGCCGCAAGATCAAGAGTCCCGGTAAGGGAGTGCGTGCAGGATGTTGACGTACTCACAGCTTTGGGCAAAAACCACCACCGACGATCGGTGGCATGGGTTGCCCTACCATCTTCTGGATGTCGCTGCGGCGGCCGAAAGCCTCTGGGACCGATTGCCACCGAGTGCTGGCCAACTGGCAGCGCAGGCCTTTGACGATGCGCCGATAGCCCGGCGGGCTTGCGTCTTCCTAGCCGCTGCCCATGACATCGGGAAGGCCAATCGCTTCTTCCAGGCCAAAGCCCGGTCTCAGTATGCCCGTCTCACTGCGCTTCACCTCGATCTTCCTCCATTCGGTTCCCAAGACAACCCGCGGCATGGGCAAGCCACCGGCGCACACCTGAAGCCGTGGCTGACCGACCGCTGGAAATGGGGCAACTTGATAGCCGAGACAGTTGCCCTCGCTGTGGGAGGTCATCACGGATTGTTCTCCGAGACCACGCACGCTGCGGATCTGGCCGTGGATTGTCCACCTTGGCGCGACTTGGGCCTAAGCCTCCTCGATGCACTCGCAGAGGTGCTGCAAGTCCAGCCACCCGGAGAACCCAAGCCCTTGAATCCGTTCCTCGGCTGGCTGGCTGGCTTCGTGAGCGTCGTCGATTGGCTTGGATCTCACGAGTCCATGACCGTCTGGCAGATGGGGCCAAGGCCGCTTGCAGACTACTTGCACGAGGCCCGCGATCGAGCCCGAAAGCTCCTCGACGACTTGCAGTGGCAAGCCCCACCGGCAACACCGCTCCTGCCCATCGGTGATCTTCTGCCTGTCGGCAGCTCGCCCAACCCCCTCCAAACGCTGGCCGCGGCATTGGCATCGGATGCATCGCTGGTGATCGTTGAAGCCCCGACCGGCGAAGGCAAGACCGAAGCGGCCTTCGCTCTTGCGGAACCGGCCCGAAGCAGCGGAGCAGGCGTCTACTTCGCACTCCCGACCATGGCCACCGCCAATGGGCTTCATGGTCGCGTCGAGGCCTACTTGCGAAAAGCCACGCGGCATGCTGACCTGGAGGCCCGTCTGCTTCACTCCCAGGCATGGCTGTTTCGCGATCGTGCCTGCACCGCATCGGACCCTGGCAAAGAAGGAGACGAGCAGGAGAAGCAATCGCAGGACTGGTTTGCCGGTGCCAAGCGCGGCTTGTTGGCTCCTTTTGGCGTGGGCACGATCGACTGTGAACGTCGGTTGAAAAATGGAGCGGGCGGCGGTTGGCTGCATCCTGGCTGCTGCCGTTGATCCGGGCGACAAAGACGCCAGGCACGGCAGCCCCCCCGCCGCCGATGCGCACCACCGCCCACTTGATGCCCGTGCCGGCTTCCTTCCAGAGGATCTGGGCCACGCCGCTGGTGGAGCTTGTCAGGCTGGTGCTGGCCTCGGTGACATCGGCCATCCCCGGCTCCACCCGGAAACCGGCGCCGGTCGAGCATCCTGTTCATCTCGGCCCAGGCCGGTACAATCGAGCGTCACGAGGAGGGTGCATGCATCATTGCGGTGTCCGCGAGCAACTGCAGGCAGGGTTGTCGCACCAGCAGGCCGGGAGGCTGACAGAGGCTGAATCCATCTACCGAGCGGTCATCGACCAGCAGCCGGACAATGCCGACGCACTTCACCTGCTGGGCCGCATCGCCTTCGACCGCGGGGACCCCAAGGCCGCAATGGCGCTCATCGAAAAAGCCATTGCGTTGCGCCCCAGTGTCGCGGCGTTTCACAACAGCCTGGGCATGATCCGCGGCGAAAGCGCCAATCCTCAGGCCGCGGTGGCAGCGTTTCGCCAGGCATTACAATACGCCCCTAACGATCTGGAAATCCAACGCAACCTGGGCCAGGCCCTGCTCGATCTGGATGGCTGTGGCGCACCGGTTCCCGAGCCAGCCGGCCCGGCGCAGGCCAGCGGCGCCCCGCCCAGGATGGCGGCGGCGGACCTGATCGCGAAGGCCAGGCGCTGGGCCGCCGATCGCGACTGGGACCGGGCGATAGCGGCGTGCCAAAGCGCCGTGCGGCTGGCGCCGAAGAGCGTCGAGGCGTGGGCGGCCCTGGGCGCTTGCCTGGCCAAGGCCGGCCAGAACCAGCCCGCGATGGCGGCGCTGGCCAGGGCCATCCACCTGGGCTGCGCCCGCCTGGACGTGTTGATGAGCCTGTGCATGCTCTACTGGCAATCGGCCCAGTTCCCGCAGGCGCTGGCCTTGTGTGAGCGGGCCTTGGAGCAGGCGCCGCACGACCCGGAACTGCACCTGATGCTCGGCAACATCCTGCGGCACGTGGGCAGCCCGCAGCAGACCATCGCCGCCTATCAGCAGGCCATCGAGCTGAGGCCGGACTATGCCCAGGCCCATAACAACCTGGCCCTCGTGCACATGGCCATGCGGCAGCCGACCCTTGCCGAGGACGCGGCGCGCAGGGCGATCGAGCTCGATCTGAATTACGCGGAAGCCCACAGCAATCTGGCCAACATTCTCAAGGGCCCGGGCACGCTGGACGAGGCCATCGCCGAGCAGCGCCAGGCCATCGCGCTGAAGCCGGAACTGGTCCAGGCACACAGCAACCTGCTGTTCACGATGAACTACCACCCCGGCTGCGATCCCGACCAGCGCTATCGCGAATCGCTGCGGTGGGCGCAGCAGCATGCCGCGCCCCTTGCCGCCTCGATCAGGCCGCACGCCAACAGCCCGGATCCGCACCGGCGGCTTCGCCTCGGCTACGTTTCCCCGTCCCTGAAGGACCATGCGGTGACGTTCTTCCTCGAGTCGATCCTGGCCCATCATGACCACGATGCGTTTGAGGTCTATATCTATAACGATCTGCCTCAGCCCGACGCGGTCACGCGGCGGCTGCGAGCCTACGCCGATCACTGGCGGCAGGCCGTCGGTCGCTCGGATGCGGAATTGGCTGACCTGATTCGGCAGGATGGCATCGACATCCTGGTGGATCTGTCGGGGCACACCGGCGACCATCGGCTGCTGGTCTTTGCCCGCAAGCCGGCCCCGGTGCAGGTCTCGTACCTGGAATACCCGCCCACCACGGGCCTGGGCACGATTGACTGCAAGATCACCGATGCGTGCGCCGATCCGCCCGGCGACGCCGAGCGGTACTACACCGAGCGGCTGTACCGGCTGGAGCCGTGCGGCTGGTGCTATCGGCCGGGCGAATCTCCGGAACCTGCGGGGCAGCCGCCTTGCCTGGCGCGAGGCCACGTCACCTTTGGCTCGTTCAACAACCTGGCCAAGATCAACCGGCCGATCCTGTCCCTCTGGGCGCGGATTCTCGGCGCTGTGCCTGGATCTCGATTGCTGGTGCTGCAGGACACCGACCAGCGGGGAGAGCAGCGGATGATCGATCTTGCCGGCGAAGCCGGCATCGATCGGCAGCGCGTGGACTTGGTGCGGCGACGAGCCCGACCCCAATATCTCCAGCTCTACAGCGAGGTGGACATCGCCCTGGACAGCTACCCGTACAACGGGCACACCACCAGCTGTGATACGCTCTGGATGGGCGTGCCCCTGGTGTCGCTGGTCGGCCCGACGCACATTTCCCGGGTGGGATTGAGCCTGTTGCGGGCTGTCGGGCTTGAGGAGTTGGTCGCGCACAGCGCCGAGCAGTATGTCGGGATCGCGGTGCAGTTGGCGCAGGATCGGCAGCGGCTGCAAGGGCTGCGGTCGACGATTCGGCCGATGATGGCGCGCTCATGCCTTCGGGAGGAACAGGCATTTTCGAAAAAATTCGAGGCCGCGTGCCGGCAGATGTGGCAATGGTTCGCGGCCGGTCGCGCCTGAGGGGCGCCGGAATTTGGCGTATAGCCTGTTTAGGTGATAAGCCGGCCGGTTGACCGGCAAGGCATCCCTGGTACCTTTACAGCAGCATCTTGCTGCCAGTGTGGGTCAGGGTACGGATGGGGAATGCCGCACCCAGCGGATGCGGCTTCAACACAAGGGAAGGCCATGCCAATCGCCACTTCTCCTCGCGGCCATCGTGCGCGGACCGTCAAGACGGCGCGCTTCAGCAGTGCCCTCCAGCACGCCATCGTCGAAGCGCTGGAGCAGCGCCAGCTGCTGTCCGGCAAGCCCCTGGAGCCTGTCGATCTGGCATGGCTGGGAGAATCCGGCGGGCTGACCCAGTACACTCATCGGAGCCTGGCCCAGCACGAGTTTCTCGATGTGCAGCGCTTTGACACCAGCGAGCTGGTGCAGCAGCTTCGGTTCCGCATCCTGGGCGGGGTGGGCGACTACGTGCCCCGCGCCTTGGCCAACCGAGCCCGGATCCAGGCCGCACAGGTTGACCCGGTCGAGGCGATGGGCATCCAGTACACCATCGACTGGGGCGACGGCACCGTATCCACCAACAATGATGACCGCGGCAATATGCTGGCGGTCCAGCAAGCCAAGAGCGGGTATCTCACGCTCTACCATCGCTATCCGGCCAAGGGCAAGTACAAGGCCTCTTTGACGCTCAGCGAAGAGGAGGGCCAATCGGCCACGATCCCGCTGATCATCACCACCGAGAGCACAGGCGGCGGAACCGGGCACCTGGTCGCGGAGCCCGACTACAGCATCCTCTGTGTTTACGAGAATGAGCAGGCCATGATCGTGGCCAGTGATACGAATGTCAGCCTGCCGACCGACTTCTACACGGATTGGGGCGGCACCTGGACCTACGGCAGCTCCGAGGACTGCTACTGGAGCGACAACAAAGGCTGGTTCCAGGCCTACAACAGCTACTCCGACGCTGGGAGCTACAGCGCGACCATGTACGTGCAGGAACTGGACGATCAGTACTACAGTGCAGACTTCGACATCGACGTGGGCACGCTCCCGTCGCTGTCGGCCAATGACGTATCCGCCAGCGTGGGCTATGAGGTCAGCACGGTCGTGGGCACCTTCTATGACGAGGATGCCACCGGCCAAACGAGCGACTACCAGGTGAGCGTCTGCTGGGGGGACAGCACATCCTT
This sequence comes from uncultured Tepidisphaeraceae bacterium, assembly GCA_964570205.1. Lineage (GTDB taxonomy): Bacteria > Planctomycetota > Phycisphaerae > Tepidisphaerales > Tepidisphaeraceae > CAZMXI01. The sequence goes on along the minus strand of CAZMXI010000151.1, from coordinate 4,673 downwards.
CGAATCAGCGTCGGTGTACTACACGGGGTGCTATTACGCGATTCAGGCGACGCACACGTACTCCACGGCGGGCGTCTACAACTTGACCGTCAAGCTGCTCGACCGGGGGCGGGAGAACACCGCCTCGGCCAAGGCAACCGTCACGAACGTGACGCCGAGCCCCGCCACGAGCGGGAGCACCGGCGATGGCCAGGTCATGTGCTCGGCCGAGCCCGTGCGGTATTTCGACGGGGCGCTGCTGTTTGACGTCACTGACCTGGGCTCCGAGGGCTTTGGCCATCCCTGGATGCAGACGCGCAGCTGGACCAATCTGGGAGGCTTCGACAACGAACTGGGCGGCAACGGCACGGTCATCGGCAGCCTGCCCAGGCTGCAGCGCGATGCAAGCGAGCAGAACACTCGGCTGATCGTCAACGGCGTCGATGCCTTGTGGTTCCAGTACGACCGATCCGAAAACGGCGTGACCTACTACGCCCCGCGGTTCGATCGCCTGGAGCAGCTGCGAAAGGACAACGGCGAGTTCATCCTCACCGACAGCGGAGGCAACCGCTTCTACTTCTATGACTATGACGCCAGCCGGCCGGCACTGCAACGCGGCCAGTTCAAGTCGTACGTGGACGCCAACGGACAGACCACCACGACCGAGTGGAACAGCTACAACATGCTCACGGCCGTGAGCCGCTCGGCCAACGGCATCACCGAGCGCTTCGAATACGGCTACTACTCCAACAACCTCCTGAACACGGTCACGCTGCGTCGCGGCGGCAACATCGTCCGCCAGGCGGTATACACCTATTACAATGGCGCCGAGTCGTACGGGAACCGGGGCGACCTGAAGCTCGTGCAGATCAAGGACGGCTCCGGCAACGTCCTGGACAGCCATTACTACCGGCATTACACCTCCGGCGAGAGTAGCGGCTACGTCGGGGCCTTGAAGTACGTCTTTGACCCCGACTCCTACGCCCGCCTGGCCGCGGCCTATGCCAATCCGCAAACGGCGACCAATGCCCAGGTGGCCCCCTACGCCCAGCAGTACATGGAGTACGACTCCAGCCGCCGGGTCACCAAGCACGTGCTGCAGGGCTTTGGCAGCTCGTCCAGCCCGGCGAACGGGCTGGGCACGTTCCTGTACGAGTACTGCACGCCCTCGGCGTTCTCCGACGGCATGAACACGTGGAAGTACAAGACCATCGAGACCCTGCCCGACGGCGGCCAGAACGTTATCTACAGCAACTATGCGGGCGAGGCGATGCTCTTTGTGTTCCGCGAAAGCAGCTCATCCACGCGGATGTGGGGCACTTTCTTCAAGTATGATGCCGATGGCCGGGTCATCCTCAAGGCCGATGCCTCGGCGGTGGACTTGAGCGCCGGCCTGGCGACGCTCGAGCAGTACCCGGACCTGCTGAACTTCGATTACACCAGCGGCCAGTACCAATACCTGAAGAATAGCGAGGGGCTGGTAACCCTGACGCATTATTACAGCAGCACGACGGCGGGCGAGAGCACGCCGGGGGGCGTGCAGGATTACGTCAAGGACGTGATGATCCAGCGTGGCGAATTCGCGGCCCATGCGGGCAGCCAGACCATCGGGTCGCTCACGCACAGCGGCACCACGGCCATGGCCACCCTCACCGCGCATGGTTATCAGGCGGGCGACACCATCGTCATCAGCGGCGCTTCGGTGGCGCTGTACAACGGAATCGTCACCATCACCAGCGTGCCCAACGCCAACGAATTCCGCTACGCCCTGGCTTACGATCCCTACCAGGACCCGACCGGCACGATCGTCGTCAATCGGCCCATCCTGCAGGGCACGATGCAGTATTTCGTCCACAGCGGCGGCGGCTTGACGGTCTATCCCGTGGCCCGGGAGACCTGGTACCGAAACGACGATGGCACCGGCGCCCAGAGCGTTCAGTACGCCTACGCCTGGATCACCGACAGCGTTCGCATAGAGTCCATGACCGTCACCAGCCCGACGGTCAGCGCTGCCCAGAACGGCTCGGGCTCCGCGGACGTCCAGACCGTCTACTTCGATGCCCTGGGCCGGCCACAATGGACCAAGGATGCCGCCGGCTTCATCCACTACGTCGCCTATGACACCGGCACCGGGGCCGTGGTCAGATCGATTGTGGACGTTGACACCAGCCAGACCGGTGACTTCTTGAACAAGCCCACTACCTGGTCCACCCCAACCGGCGGTGGCCTGCACATCAAGACCGACATGGAAGTGGATGCCCTGGGCCGGGCCACCAAGCTCACCGACCCGAACCTGAATGTCACCTACACCGTGTACAAAGATACGACGCGGGAGATGCGCATCTACCTCGGCTGGCAGAGCGCGACGAACACGACCACCGGCCCGACGGTGCTCGTGCGGCAGGACCGCGGACGCAAGTATGACGAGGTGCTGACGATGACCGCCACACCGGCGGTGGTGAGCGGCCGGCCCACCGGCACTGAGAGCATCTCCGGGCTGCAGAGCCTGACGCGCAATTACGTCAGCAACGCCGGGCAGTTGGCCGAGTCGCGGCGGTACTTCAACCTGTCGGGGCTGACCTACAGCCAGGACAGCATGGGGTCCGCCAGCACCAGCGGCACCGATGGCCATTACTACGCATCGTTCGCGGCGTATGGCCCCAGCGGTGATGTCGAGCGTGCATTGTCGCCCACCGGCACGATCACGCGCACTGTACATGATGAAGCCGGCCGGCTGGACAGCCTCTGGGTCGGGACCAACGACACCGGCGCCACCTCAGCCGATCCCACCGGCGGCGGCGCCACCGGCAACAACATGCGCAGGATTTCCAGCAACGAGTATGACGGCGGCGGCATCGGTGATGGGAACCTGACGAAGATCACCGTCTATCCCGGCGGCAGCGAGGCCGATCGCGTCAGCCGCTTCTGGTACGACTGGCGCAACCGGCTGGTCGGCACCAAGTCGGGCGTGCAGGCCAGCGAGGCAGACACCGTTCAGCGCCCGCTCAGCTACAGCGAACTGGACAACCTGGGGCAGGTGATCGCCTCCAGCCTCTATGATGGCGATGGCATGGACCTGGACGTCGTAAACGGCGTGCCGATGGTGCGGTCGCAGGATGCCTCGCGGCTGCGGGCCAGGAGCACCTTCGATTATGACGAACAGGGCCGGATGTATGCCGGCCACCTCTTCAGCGTCGACCAGAGCAGTGGGCAGGTGTCCACGTCCAGCCTCACCAGTTGGAACTGGTACGGCAAACGCGGGGAGTTACTCAAGACCCTGGAGCCTGGCGGCCTGGTTTACAAGTACCAGTTCGACGGAGCCGGGCGAACGACCAAGGCGTTCGCCAGCAACGGCGGCGGCGATGCGGCGGCCGGGGCGACGGGGAACTGGGCGGACGCCGGAAACGTCGATGGCGACCAGGTCCTCTCGCAGCAGGAATGGACCTATGACGCCAATGGCAACGTGATCTACGAGATCCTGCGGCAGCGCTTCCATGACGAGACCGGCACCGGCGCCCTGGGCACGGCGAGTACCGGCGTGCGGGCGCGGGTCTATCAGTCGGAGTATTGGTTTGACGCCATCGATCGGCTGGTTGAGGCCGTCGAGCTGGGCACCAACGGCGGGACGGTGCTTGGCGGCCGGGAGGCCAGCATCCCCAACCGCTCGGACCAGCGCCTGCGCAGCAGCTACGTATACAACGAGGCCGGCCTGCTCTGGAAGGTCTTCGACCCGCGCGACATCAGGGGGCAGACGGAATACGATGCGCTGGGCCGCATCACGCGGACGATCGAGGCTTTTGGCGATGGCACGCCCTCGGCTGGTGATGACCGGATTACCGAGTACACGTATAACGGCTCCGACCAGGTCCTGACGATGAAGGCCGTGCTGCCCAATAGCGCCTTCCAGACCACGCGCTATGTATACGGGGTGGACAGCAGCCTGATCGCCTCCAACGACCTGCTGGCGCGGATTGAATACCCCAACAAGAGCACCGGCCAGCCCAGCAGCCTGTCATCGGACCAGGTCTCGTACACATACAACGCCCTTGGCGAGAGCAAGACCCGCACGGACCAGAATGGCACCGTCCACGCCTACAGCTTCGATGTGCTGGGACGGCTGACGGCCGACGAGGTGACCACCTTCGGCGCCAACGTGCACAACACCGTCAAGAAGCTCGGGTACAGCTTCGACACGGCCGGGCGGCCGTGGAAGTTCACCAGCTATAACAGCTCCGGGCAGGTGCTCAACGAGGTCGAGCGGCATTACAACGGCCTGGGGCAGTTGACCGCCGAGTACCAGGCGCACAGCGGCGCGGTGGACACGCAGAGCACGCCGAAGGTACAGTACACCTACTCGCAGATGAGCGGCGGCGCCAATCACAGCCGGCTGACGGGAATGATCTATCCCAACGGCCGCACGCTGACCTACGGCTATGCCAGCGGGCTGGACGACCAGATCAGCCGGGTCAGCTACCTGGGTGAAAGCGCCGGGAATCTGGAAGTCTACAGCTACTTGGGCTTGGATACGCTCGTCAAGCGTTCGCGGCCGGTAGGGGCGGGATTCGTGGAGCTGACGATGCTCAAGCAGGCCGGCGAGGCCGATGGCGATGCTGGCGACAAGTACACGGGCCTGAGCCGCTTCGGGCAGGTGATCGACCAGCGGTGGATCTACACCAGCACCGGGCAGGCGACGG